>KL571225.1:43652-44777 GCA_000715855.1 Actinoplanes liguriensis | reverse complement strand
GAGATGGACCACAGCGGACGTGGGACATGAAGAATTTGATCTTGATTTAAATCGGTGGACAGATGACGAACTCGGCGTAGCGTGGAGGGCCGCTTGACGGCCGTGGTGAACATGCACCGCAGCGGACGTCCCCGCGCCGGTCGGCGACCGAAACGCCGGCCCGGAAACGCGAGCGCAGCCGAGATCAGCCTGCCGAGGATGCCCCGTGCCCACCTTTGACATGCAAGAAGAACTCGCCGACGAACGATCCCACCTCCTCGAGTCGAGGGCCGCGCTGAAACGGATGCGCGGCCGCGCCGAGGCGCTCTTCTCGACCGGCAGCCAGGTGGCCGGCGACGCCTACACCGCGGAGCAACTGGGCCGGCACATGGCCCGCCGGGTGAAGGAGCTCGCCGACGATCCGGACACACCGTTGTTCTTCGGGCGTCTCGACATCGAGGAGATCGCCTATCACGTGGGCCGGCGGCACGTCACCGACGACGCCGGCGAGCCGATGGTGCTGGACTGGCGCGCGCCGCTGTCCCGCTCGTTCTACCGCGCCAGCGTCCGTGATCCGCAGGGGGTGGCGACGCGGCGGCGGTTCGGCTTCGTCAAGGGCGAGCTGACCAGCTTCGAGGACGAGCACCTGGATCGCGGCGAGGAGCTCGGCACCAGCAGCCGGATCCTGACCGCGGAGATCGAGCGGCCGCGTGTCGGGCCGATGCGCGACATCGTCGCCACCATCCAGCCGGAGCAGGACGAGCTGGTCCGGGCCGATCTGGGCGACTCGATCTGCGTGCAGGGCGCGCCGGGCACCGGGAAGACCGCGGTCGGGCTGCACCGGGCGGCGTTCCTGCTCTACCTGCACCGGGAGCGGCTGCGCAGGTCCGGGGTGCTGATCGTGGGGCCGAACACGGCGTTCCTGTCCTACATCTCCGCGGTTCTGCCGACGCTCGGCGAGGTCGAGGTGAAGCAGTCCACTTTGGAGGACCTCATCCGCAGGAATCCGGTCAAGTCGACGGATTCGACGGCGGCAGCGCTCGTCAAAAATGACGTTCGCATGGCGGAAACACTGAAGAACCTGCTGTGGAGCCGGATCGGCAAGCCGACCGAGCCGATCACGGTGTCGGACGGCTCCTACCGCTG
>KL571225.1:41422-43473 GCA_000715855.1 Actinoplanes liguriensis | reverse complement strand
CGAGCCGCTGCGCCGGATCGTCGACGAGGCACGCCGCGAGGACTTGCCGTATTCGGTCGGTCGCGAGCGCGTCCGGGCCCGGGTCGTGGGGCTGCTGCAGCGCCAGTCGGAGTATCGGACCGGCAACTCTCCCGGCGAGCCCTGGCTCCGCAAGATGAGCAAGATCGCCCCGGTGACCGGGTTCCTGGAGGCCTGCTGGCCGGCCGTGACCCCGGAGTCCCTGGTCGCGGAGTTGCTGACCGATCCGTCGACGGCCGGCGACCTGTTCACCGAGGAGGAGCGGGAGGCGATCCGCTGGGCCAAGCCGCCCAAGACGGCGAAGTCAGCCCGGTGGACGGCGGGCGATCTGCTGCTGCTCGACGAGGCCGCCGGCCTGCTGGAACGGGAGAACAGTTTCGGTCACGTGGTCGTCGACGAGGCCCAGGATCTGTCGCCCATGGCGGCGCGCGCGATCGCCCGGCGCAGCGAGCACGGGTCGATCACGCTGCTCGGTGACCTCGCCCAGGGCACCGCGCCGTGGGCCGCCACCGACTGGCGGGAGATCCTGGCTCACCTGGGCAAACCGGATGCCTCGGTGGTGCCGCTGACCGTCGGTTTCCGGGTGCCGGAGGCCGTGGTGATCCTCGCGAACCGGCTCCTGCCGGCGCTCGGCGTCAACGTGCCGGAGGCGGTGTCGCTGCGGCGCGACGGTGACCTCGCCATCATCCCGGTCGCCGATCCGGACGATCTGGACGCGCGCACGCTCGTCGAGGTCACGGCGGCGCTGGAGCACGAGGGCTCGATCGCGATCGTCGCGGCGGACGCGGCGGTGGACCGGCTCCGCGGTCTTCTCACGGCCGCGGGCATCGAGCACGCGACCCCCGACGACCTCGAGACCGAGGCGCGCGTCCTGGTGGTCCCGGCCACGCTGGTCAAGGGCTTGGAGTACGACCATGTCATCGTCCACGAGCCGGCCGACATCGTCGCCGCCGAGCCCCGCGGACTGAACCGCCTCTACGTAGTGCTCACCCGAGCGGTCACCCGCCTCTCCGTCCTGCACGCAAAACCGCTTCCTGAACCGCTTAACATCGACTGATGCCTCGCATCGGAGTTCTGTTCGACCGTGACCTGCCCCCGGAGGACCTGCCCGCCTTCGCCGCCGCCGCGGAGGAGGCCGGCGCCGACGACCTGTGGATCGTGGAAGATCTCGGCTGGGCGGGTTCGATCAGCACGACCGCGCTGGCTCTCGCCGCCACCTCCCGGATCCGGGTCGGCATCGGCATCGCACCGGCTCCGCTGCGCAGCCCGGCGCTGCTCGCGATGGAGCTGGCCATGCTGGCCCGGGTGCACCCCGGCCGCCTGGTGGCCGGGCTCGGGCACGGCGTGCCGGAGTGGATGCGGCAGCTCGGCGTCAAGCCGAAGTCGCCGCTGTCCCTGCTCGAGGAGACGATTGTCGCGGTGCAGGGCCTGCTCCGCGGGGAGACGGTCACGCTCGACGGCCGCGAGGTCTGCATCGACGGCGTACGCCTGGTGCACCCGCCGACGGTCCTGCCGCCGATCGTCACCGGCGTGGTGAAGCCGCGCTCGCTGGAGCTCTCCGGCCGGGTCGCGGACGGCACGATAATCGCCGAGGGCAACGGGCCCGAGCAGTTGACGGACGCGCTCACGCACATCCGGCGGGGTGGCGCGGCCGACGAGCACGAGCTGATCGTGTTCACGTACCTGCACGTCAACGACGATCCGGCGGACGCCGAGAAGATCACCGGCTCGATGGTCGAGGGTCAGGCGAGCTGGCTCGGCGTGCCGCCCTCCGAGGTCTTCTCGCTGATCGGGCCGCTCGACCAGATGCCGTCCAAGGTGGAGGCGCTGACCGGAGCCGGGGCGAAGACGATCGTGTTGCGGCCACTCGGGCCGGACCCGATTCCCCAGTTCAAAGCCGCTCTCAAAGCCCTCGGTCGCTGAGAAGCCACCCTCAAAGGCCTCGGTCGCTGATCAGCCGGATCATCTCCGTCACCGGCAGGGACGGATTGCCGGCCGCCGACTCCGCCACCCGCGGGTCCGGGTCGTCGAGC
>KL571225.1:40879-41205 GCA_000715855.1 Actinoplanes liguriensis | reverse complement strand
AGATGTGTATAAGAGACAGGATCCGCTCGTCCGGCTCCGCCAGGCAGATCTCCAGGGCCTCGGCGCCGGCGTTCGGGTGCCGGGCGATCTCCCGCAGCGCCTTCGGCACCCGCGGATCCTCGCGAGCCAGGTCGAGCAGGAGGCCGCTGGGCGCGTCCGGGTTCGCGGCGACATTGCTTTTGACGCGTACGCCATGAGCCGCCACCATCCCGGCGAGCGTCTCCGCGCTCAGCCCGGGATGCCCGGCCACCGCCGCGACCACCTTCCCGTCCGGGTCGGCGGCGAGCGCGTGGCGGACGTCGGCGGGCAGGTCACGGCGGGTGGTG
>KL571225.1:37915-40752 GCA_000715855.1 Actinoplanes liguriensis | reverse complement strand
AGCGAGCAGCATCCGTACCTCCGGATTGTCGCTCGCCACCAGTTTCCGGGTCTCCTCGTCGGTCGCCGCCTCGATCCGCGGCAGCAGGGTCGGCCCGAGACGGGTCGTCGCGGCCAGCCGGTCCAGCACGTCCAGCGGAACGTTCGGGTTGTGCGCGAGCTGCCGTCGCACCTCGTGCGCGGGGTCGTCGGCGAGCCGCCAGATCAGCTCGGGCGGCAGTCCCGGGTTCCCGGCCAGGTAGTGCCGCACCCCCGAGATCGGGTCGGCGGCCAGTCGAGCGGCCGCCTCCGCCGGGAGATCGGGCCGCTCCGCGGGTGTCCACCGCAGAATCGCGGACGTGTCCTCGACCAGGCTGACCAGCGACGACATCGGCGTGGCAGGGTTATCCACAGCCTGACACCGCAGGCTGTGGATAGCGGATTCGTGGCTGCCGGAGCACGTGTCACCGGGCAGGAGCGTGCAGTCCGGCCGATCGCAGTCCGGGCCGTGCACGAACGGCACGCGCTCCTGATCGCAGACCCGGCAGGCCTCGATCGGCGGATCGTCGACGAGCAGCGCGGCCAGCAGCTCCGGGGACGCGGCGCGGTTCGCCGCCACCATCACCCGGACCTCGGCGTGCCGGTGCCGCGCCAGCCGTCCGAGCAGTCCCCGGTCGGTCGTGAAGGCGGCCAGCTCGGCGACCACCTCGAGATCCGGGTCGGCGGCGAGCACTTCGGACACGTCCGTCGGCAGCCCAGGGCAGGCCGCCACCTTCTGCCGGATCTCCGCGCCCGGGTCGGAGGCCAGCCGCCTCGCCCACTCCTCGCGCCCACGACCTTCATCAAGCAAGGCCAATTGGACGTACGTCGTATCCGGCGCCCCCGGCCCGTCGATCAGATCGTCCGCCGACAGGTGGCCGTCGCGCGCGAGGGCGATCGCGGCGTACCCGTCGCGGGCGGCCAGGGCACGAACCTGGTCACGGGTCAGATCGGAGCGGTAGGCGAGAGCCTGCGCGAGATCCTCGTCGGCCTGCCCGATCAGGCGGTCGACCAGAGCCCAGGGCAGGGCGGGATTACCGGCCAGCGCCACCAGGAGGTCATCCACGATCGAGCATCTTCGCCGTTCCGGGGCCCGGCGGGAAGGCTTCTTCGGTTGCGGCTGGATCTCACTCTTTGGACGATCCCGGTGGCAATGGGGTCAGCGGCTTCACCCAGCGGGACCAGTCGTCCTGCCGCCGGTAGCCCTGAGCGGCCCAGATGCCGTGTGCGCGCTCGTTCGCGTCGAGCACCATGGCGTCCACGCGGGTCCCGCCCAGCCTGCGGAAACGTTCCTCGGCGGCGGCGACCAACCGGGCCCCGATCCCCTGGCGGCGATGGCCGGGCGAGACCGCGAGCCGGTACAGGTGACAGCGCCAGCCGTCCCATCCGGCGATGATCGTCCCGATGATCTCGTCGCCGGCGGTCGCCAGGATCAGCGCCTCCGGATCCCTGACGAACAGCGCTTCGATCGCCGCCGGGGTGTCCGCCGGACGGCTGTCGTTCTCGGCCGCGCTCTGCCAGAACGCCAGCACCGCGTCCAGCTCGGACTTCCCGGCCGTCCGCAAGATCAGCTCTCCCACGCAGGTCACCCTATGACCACCGATCGACTTTATGGCACAAAGTTCTTTGAGTTTGCGTTGTAAAGTCGGCTCATGGCATCGACCGATGACGAATCGACGGTCGACCCGGCCGAGGCGCTGCGGTTGATCGAGCACGAACGCGCCAACCTCGAACGCGAGCTCACCCCCGACCCGCGCTGGATGTTCTGGCCCTGGGGCCTCACCTGGCTGATCGGCTTCGGCCTGTTCTTCCTCCGCTGGGGTCCCGACGAACGGGTGCTCGTCGATCTGCCCGACTGGCTGCCGACCGGCGCGCTGACCGTGCTGCTGATGGCCGCCGGTGCCCTCTCCGGGATCAAGGGCGCCCGGTCCGGCGGCTCGATCAGCGGCCCCGCCACCGATCGCGGCCGGATGTTCGGCTTCTCCTGGTCGGCCGGGTTCGGCGGGCTGGCGCTGGTGTTCAGCCAGTTCAGCGACGTGATCCCGGGGTTCCGCCTGGGCCTGCTCTGGGGCGGCGGCCTGGTCGCGCTGATCGGCACGCTGTTCATGGCCGGCGGCGCGGTCTGGAACGACCGGACCACCTTCCTCCTCGGCGCCTGGATCAGCGTGGTCAACGCGGCCGGGGTGCTGGCCGGCCCGGGCTGGCACTCGCTGATCGTCGCGGTCGCCGGCGGTGGCGGTCTCCTGGTCGCCGGTCTGATCGGCTGGTTGCGCCTGCGATGAGCGATCCCGCACTGCCCGATCTCGATCCCGTCATCCACGCACAGGCCCGGCTCCGGGTCGTCTCCGCCCTCTCCCAGCTGCACGAGGACGATCGCATCGTCTTCCCCAAGCTCCAGGAGATCCTCCGGATGACACCCGGGAACCTCTCCGTTCATCTGCGCAAGCTCGAGGACGCCGGCTATGTCGAGGTCCAGAAGACGCATCGGGGTCGCACGCCGGCGACGCTGGTGCGGCTGACCCGCCGCGGCCGGCTCGCCTTCGACGACTACGTCACCGCCCTGCGTGCCCTGCTCCGTCCCGCGAAGGAGCCGTGATCCACAGCGGTTCGGCCAGAAGACTGACAGTTCGGCCCGGCCGCCGGTGTCCGGATGCGACCATGCGGCTATGACCGTTCCATCGCCCGGAGTCCCCAACTGGGTGGATCTGGCGACGTCCGACCTCGGCGACTCCATCCGGTTCTACACGAACCTGTTCGGCTGGACCGCCGAGGTCTCCGGCGACGACTTCGGCGGGTACACGACGTTCCTGCTCAACGGCC
>KL571225.1:37275-37691 GCA_000715855.1 Actinoplanes liguriensis | reverse complement strand
GGGGCAGCCGACCGCCTGGAGCACGTACATCGCGGCCGACGACGCCGACGTGATCGCCGCGCGGGTCGAGGCGTCTGCCGGGAAAGTGCTTGTCGCGCCGTTCGACGTGATGGACCAGGGGCGGATGGCGGCGTTCCTCGACCCGTCCGGGGCGCCGTTCAGCGTGTGGGAGCCCGGCATGATGCGCGGCGCCGAGGTCTTCAACGTCCCCGGGGCGCTGACCTGGAGCGAGCTCAACACGCGGGACCTCGACGGCGCGCGGAACTTCTATGCCGCCGTCTTCGGCTGGACGTTCCGGGAGACGCAGGTCGGCGGTTTGCCGTACGTGCTCTGCGACAACCTGCGCCAGCCGGTCGCCGGCCTCCAGCCGATGGTGGGCCAGGGCTGGGCCGACGACGTCCCGCCGTACTGGCTGG
>KL571225.1:29687-37044 GCA_000715855.1 Actinoplanes liguriensis | reverse complement strand
GGCGACGCAGCACGCGTTCACCCTCGGCGGCCGCGTGATCAGCCCGCCGACCACGATCGCGATCGGTCGCTACGCCGTCCTGGCCGACCCGCAGGGCGCCACGTTCGCGGTCCTCGCCGGGACACGCTGAGGACCATCGCTGGTCAGGACCGGACGGCGACGACCAGCGGGCCGTGATCGCCGGGGATCACCCGGACCTTGACGCGGTAGTGCTCGGCCAGGTTCGCCTCGGTCAGCACCTCGACCGGTGTGCCGGCCGCGACGACCCGGCCGCCGGACAGCAGGACCATGCGGTCGGCGTACTCCCCGGCGGTCGACAGGTCGTGCATGGTGGCGAGCACGGTCAGGCCACGCTGGGCGCGCAGGTGGTCGACCAGTTCGAGGACCTCCTGCTGGTGGCCGATGTCCAGGGCGCTGGTCGGCTCGTCGAGCAGCAGGATCCGCGCGCCCTGGGCGAGCGCCCGGGCCAGGAAGACCCGCTGCCGTTCACCGCCGGAGAGCGTGTCCAGCCGCCGGCCCGCGAACGGGACCAGGTCGAGGGCGGTCAACTCCTCCTCGACGGCGGCCAGGTCGGTTGCGGACTCCCGGCCGAGCGGCGCGATGTACGGGGTGCGCCCGAGCAGAACGTAGTCGAAAACGGTCATCGCGGGCGGGACGACCGGACTCTGGACCACCACGGCGAGCGTCTTGGCCCGTTCCCGCCGGTGCAGCCGGTCGACCGGGTGACCGTCGAGCACGACCGAGCCGCCGAACGGGAGCAGGCCTGCCACGGCGCGCAGGGCGGTGGACTTGCCGGCACCGTTCGGGCCGATCACGGTGACCCACTCGCCCTCGGCCACGTCCAGGCTGATCCGGTCGACGATCAGGGCGTTGTCCAGCCGTACCGTCAGATCCTCGATTTTGATCATGTGGCGGCCGACCGGGTGGTGCGCAGCACGACGATGAAGAACGGCGCGCCGAGGAACGCCGTGACCACGCCGATCGGGATCTCCGCCGCGCCGCCCGCGACCCGGGCCAGCAGATCGGTGAGGGTCAGGAACGCCGCGCCGAAGAGCAGCGACAACGGTAGCAGCGATCGGTAGCTCGGCCCGGTCAGCAGTCGCAGGGTGTGCGGCACGATGATGCCGACGAACCCGATCAGCCCGGAGACCGAGACGGCCGCGGCGGTGCCCAGCGACGCCGCCACGATCAGCAGGTACCGGCTGCGCTGCGGATGCAGGCCGAGGCTGCTCGCCTCCTCGTCGCCGACGGTGAGAACGTCCAGCTCACGGCGCTGGGTGAGCATGATCGCGGCGGTCAGCACGGCATACGGCAGCACCACGAGCACGTCGTGCCACCCGGCGGTGCCCAGGCGCCCGAGCAGCCACGAGTACACCTCGCGCAGCGACTCGACGTGCCGTTGCAGCAGGTAGGTCTGCATCGCGGAGAGGAACGCCGAGACCGCGACCCCGGCCAGGATCAGCGCTGCGGGTGATCGATCTCGGCCACCGGCCGCGCCGAGCACCCACGTGAGGGCGACCGCGATCAGCGCTCCGGCGAACGCGGCCGCCGGCACCCCGATCGGCAGTCCCGCCGCCGCGCCCCCGGCCGGACGCAGCACGAGCACCGCGGTCACCCCGAGCCCGGCGCCGGCGGCGACCCCGAGCAGGTGCGGGTCGGCCAGAGGATTACGGAAGGCGCCCTGGTAGGCCGCGCCGGCCAGGGCCAGCATCGCGCCGACCACGAGACCGAGCACGACCCGGGGAAGCCGCAGCTCGGTGAGGATGGCGACCTCACGCTCGGTGAGCCCGCTGTGCAGGCGCACCCCGGGAATCAGATCGAGCAGCTCGATCGCGACACCGCCGGGCGGCAGCGACACCGAGCCGAACGCGAGCCCGGCGACGACCGCGACCAGCACGGCCACGACGCCGGCCGCCAGCCAGGCCGGGCGCAGCCCGGCCGGCCTCATGAGACCTTGCTCACCGCGTCGGCCACGGACTTCACAAGATCGACTGCACGGGGTCCCCAGCGCGACGCGATGTCATCACTCAGCGGATAGATCTGCGCCTTCCGCACCGCCGTGATCGTGGACCACCCCGCGCGCGCCCCGACCGTCGCGGCAGACTGCTGGCAGCACTGGGTGTCGGCCAGGAAAACGGTGTCCGGATTCGCCTTGACCAGCGCCTCCGCCGACAACTGCGGGTAACCGCCCTTGCTGCCGTCGGCATCCGCGGAATCCGCCACGTTGGTCATCCCGAACAGGTTGAAGACGCCCCCGATGAACGTCTTCGACGTCGCCGTGTAAAGCTCCGGCCCCAGCTCGTAGTAGTAGGTGAGCGGTTTCGTGCGGGCCGGAACCGTCTTCACGATCTGATCGATCTCGGCCTTCATGCCGTCGTTGACCTTGGTGGCCTCGGCGACGTGCCCGGTCAAAGACCCAAGATCACTAATTTCCCGGTACGTGTCGTCGAGCGTCGCGGCGGCCGGCGAGACCAACGTCGGGATCTTGAGTTTGCCCAGTTGAGCGACGATCTGATCGGCATCGCCGGAGAGCACCACCAGGTCGGGGTCCTTCGCGGCGATCGCCTCGGCGCTCGGCTTGAAGCCGGACAGGTCGGTCCTGGGCGCCTCGGCGGGAAAGTCCGACTGGTCGTCGACCGCGGTCACCTGCGAGCCGGCGCCGATCGCGAAGAGCATCTCGGTGGCGGTCGGACTCAGCGAGACGATCTTCTCCGGACGAGCGTCGAGGGTCAGCGTCCCGACCGTGACCGGAAAACCGGTCGCGGCGGAGCTCGACGCCGGAGTCGCCGGATCGTCCTTCTGGTCACCGCATCCGGCGAGCAGCAGGGCGGCCGCCGTCATGGCAGCGATCAGTACGTGTTTCATGAGGTCCTTCTGTCGGTCGGGTGTGGTGCTTCGCCGACCGGGCCCGGCGCGCGCGAGTTACTTGCCGGCGTCGGTCTTGTGCTCGGACTTCAGGGCCTCGTCGGTGTCCGCGGCACCGGCGGCCGTGGCGCTCTCCGCCTCGGCTTCCACGTCCTCGGCGTCCTTGGCGGCCACGTCCTTGGCCGCGTGGCTCTGGGCTTCCGCGTCTTTGACGGCGCGGCTCCTGGCGTCGGCGGCGGCGACCCGGTCGCCCGCCTCGGCGGCCTCGTCGTCGCCGGC
The DNA here is from genome assembly GCA_000715855.1 of Actinoplanes liguriensis. Classification (GTDB taxonomy): domain Bacteria; phylum Actinomycetota; class Actinomycetes; order Mycobacteriales; family Micromonosporaceae; genus Actinoplanes; species Actinoplanes liguriensis. Next base: position 33,900 of record KL571225.1, on the reverse strand, counting down.
CAGGGCGGAGCGCAGTCGCGCCTTCTCCGCGGAGCGGCGCGCGGCCACCTCACCGAGATGCTCGGCCATCTGGTCACGCCAGCCGCGGAGCAGTATGAACGCGAACGCGGCCGACGCGACGAACGCGATCATCGCCTTCACCAGGATGTTCAGCGGTGTCGGGAAGAGCACCGCGAACACGATCAGGAACAGGCCGATCCGGCCCAGCGTGTACTTGATGGCGGGACTCATGATCTCTCTCCCTCAGCCGGACCGCTGACGGAGCCAGCGGAGGCCGTAGAACCACACGAAGCAGTAGACGACCGTGGCGGTCACCGCGCCGGCGCCACCGCTCACCAGGGGAGGAGTGTACGGCGCGAGCACACCGGCGATCGTCATGCCCGCTGCCGCGCCGAAACCGATGCCGAGCGCGGCGGCCATCACCCTGTCCGCCCCGAAGCCCTCGGCACGGAACTGCTCGACGAACAGCCACACCGGCAGGATCACGATCAGCCAGCCGTTGGTCTGCCCGAAATCGGCCACCCCGGTCAGCGCCAGAACGGCCTCCAGGACGAGGACCACGGCGATGCCGACGACCAGGCCGGCGAAAGCCGCGCCGAGCAGATCACCCGCCGTCGCCACCGGACCGGTGTTCCGCCGCAGGCCGCCCGTGCTCCGCTGCTGGGTCATCAGAACACCCTAGGCCCAGACCTTCTGTGGCTCGCTGCGCCGCTCGGCGAGGCTGACCGGCCTCTCATACTCCCGGACGACCTCATACCGCGTGTTTCGCTCGACGGGCTGGAAACCGGCGTCCCAGATGACGTTGAGCAGATCGTCGCGGTGCATCGTGCTGGGCGTGCCGTACGAGTCGGCATCGTGAGTGATCTTGTATTCGACCACCGAGCCGTCGAGGTCGTCGGCGCCGAAGTTCAGCGAGAGCTGGGCGACCGACAGGCCGTGCATGACCCAGAAGTTCTTCAGATGGGGCACGTTGTCGAAGAGCAGCCGGGAGACCGCGAACGTCTTCAGCGACTCGGCGGGCGCGGCCATCGTCGTCCGCTCCTGGATCCGGTTGCGGATCTTGCCATCCGACGAGTCGTGGAAGTCGTGCTGGTAGCGCAGCGGGATGAAGACGGCGAAGCCACCGGTCTCGTCCTGCAGCTCGCGCAGGCGCAGCACGTGGTCGACCCGGTGCCGCGGCTCCTCGATGTGCCCGTAGAGCATGGTGGCCGGCGTCTTCATCCCCTTCTCGTGAGCGAGACGGTGGATGCGCGACCAGTCCTCCCAGTGGCAGTTGTGGTCGACGATGTGCTGCCGGACCTCCCAGTCGAAGATCTCGGCGCCACCACCGGTCAGCGACTCCAGCCCGGCGTCCATCAGCTCGTCGAGGATCTCGCTCGCGGAGAGGCCGCTGATCTTCTCGAACCACTGCACCTCGGTGGCGGTGAAGCACTTGAGCTTCACATTCGGCAGCGCGGCCTTGAGCTCGCGCAACACCTTGGGGTAGTAGCGCCAGGGCAGGGACGGGTGCAGGCCGTTGACGATGTGCAACTCGGTGAGCTGCTCGTCCTCCATCTCCTTGGCCTTGCTGACCGCCTCGTCGATGCGCATCGTGTACGCGTCCTTCTCCCCCGGCTTGCGCTGGAAGGAGCAGTAGGCACAGCTGGCCGAGCAGACGTTCGTCAGGTTGAGATGCCGGTTGACGTTGAACATCACCCGGTCACCGTTCAGCTCGGTGCGCTTGTGGTGAGCGAGGCGCCCGAGCCAGGCAAGGTCGTCGCTGTCGTAGAGCGCGATGCCGTCCTCGCGGCTGAGCCGCTCACCCGCGTAGACCTTCGCCTCGAGGTCACGCTTCAGTCCGGCATCCATGTGCGCCCCTTTCCCGTTCTCGCCCCCGAGCCTACGTGCCGGGTATGACAGCGAACACGGCACCGGGCCGCGAGGTGTCCCACCCCACCCGGACCGGACTTCGCTGACCAGGCAATACGGACTCAGACACCGGTAAGTCGAGAAATTCTCAGGCTCCTTTCATCTTCTTTCGATCGACAGCGGTGCGTCGCTGCGGTATGAACCATTAGGAACGACTAGCGATGGTCCGATTGCCGTCGCGGACGGGGAGCTCATGTCCAAGGCACTGCGGTACGGAACAGTTTCTTCACGCTCCGTGCATGCGCGACTGCTGCCCGTCACCATCTCGGCGGCTGTCGCCGCTGCACTGGCGGCGCTGTTCGCGCCGATCCCGGCGATGGCGGCACCGGCCGACGGTCAGCCCCTCGCCGTGGGGGTGCCGGACTCCGGCTCGCGCCCGACCCAGGTCGGCTCGCTCGTGCTGCCCAACACCCCGATCACCACGACCACGGTCAGCAGCATCCCCGGCTCCGCGACCAGCCCGGTCCTCCAGCAGATCGAGAAAGGCCGCATCGAGGTCGACCAGCTCGGTGACCAGCTGCTCAAGCTGAAGGCCGACCGCGATCTCGCGCAGACCCAGGTCACCGCGACCCAGCAGAAGGTGACCGACGCCCAGGTCCAGCTCCAGGACGCGCAGTCCGAGGCGACCACCGCCGCCAGCAACGGGCTGCAGGACGCCGCCGCGGTCCCGCCCGGCGCCCTCGACTCCGGCCTGCTCGGCCTCGACCAGCTCGCCCGCCTGCAGCGCGGTGAGCAGCCGACCGACGCCTCCTCCGTCGACCGTCTGGAGGCCGCGCAGGAAGCGGCACAGATCGCGCTCGACCAGCAGAGCATCGCCGACGAGAAATACCAGGCCCTGCTCGCGCAGTACCAGAAGCAGGACACCAAGCTCAAGCAGCGGCAGGCCGCCCAGGACAAGTACGAAGCGGCCCACAAGACCGAGCTGGACGCCGCCGAGGCCCTCGCCACCGCCAACGACCAGGCTCTCGGCTCCCAGTATCTGGCCGGCACCTCAGCCGGACGGGGCGCCGACCCGAAGGCGATCCAGGCGCTGCAGTTCGCCCTGGCCCAGCGCGGCGACCCGTACGTGTGGTCCGAGGAGGGCCCGGACGAGTACGACTGCTCCGGCCTGATGTACGCGGCGTACCACTCGGTGAACTTCCCGCTGGTCCGCGTCTCCCGCGATCAGTACTGGCAGACCCGCAACAAGGCGGTCGACCGCTACTCGCTGCTCCCCGGTGACCTGCTGTTCTGGAGCTACACCAACAGCTGGACCGGCATCCACCACGTCGCGATGTACGCGGGCAACGGCATGATGGTCGAGGCCCCGCGCACCGGCCTCAACGTGCGGCTGGTCCCGGTCCGGTGGAGCACGCTCTTCGGCGCCACCCGGGTGTTCGGCTCGGTCGAGGGCGGCGCCGGCGGCATCGACCTCGGCACGCCCGACTCGGAGGTGGAACCGACCACCCCGACCACCACCAAGACGCCGAAGCCGACCACCACGAAGACCACGACGCCGAAGCCGTCCGCGACGACGACCAAGCCGGGTGGCGGTTCGAGCTCCGGCTCGCCCGACCCCGAGCCGAGCAACTCGTCCACGTCGCCGTCCGCCACGCCGAGCAAGACCCCGGATCCGGACCCGACGACGACCACGCCCGCCCCGGAAGAGACGTCGAAGTCGCCGGCAGCCGAGGAGCCGACCACCACCTCGGCGGCGGCCACGACCAAGCCTGCGCCCACGACCGAGCCCGCGGCCACGACGACGAAGTCGGCCGATTCCTCGTCGGCGGAAGCTTCGGCGTCCTCCTCCGGTGCTAGTGACAATTAGTCGGGAAATCCTGTAACAAGGCATACGGAAACCATCCGAACCTCCCACCAGCCCCTCGACCTTTCTGTCGGAGGGCTGGTCGGGTCTATGCCGGGTGCGTTAACACCGACTGATGTGGCACGGTTAAGGTCAGCGACCGACGTCCAAAACCCGTCGGCAGCGGCGGTCGGGAGGCCCCATGGACGAGCAGCAGGCGACCAGGGACGGCGATAGCTCCACGCCGCCGCCTGGCCGGCCGTCCGCGGGCGACGCCGAGGGATTCGCGCCGCCTCCGCCGCCGGGTCCGGGTGCTCTGTGGGCCGCCTCCGGCCCGCGTCCCGGCACGGCCTCCGGCTCGGCCCCGGTCTCCGCCGCCCCGGTCTCCGGCTCGGCTCCGGTCTCCGCCGCGCCGAGCTCTTCGCCGGCACCCGTGTCCACAGCTCCGGCCTCCGCCTCAGCCCCTGTTTCCGCGGCTCCGGCCTCCGCCTCAGCGCCCGTCTCGGCTGCTCCTGCGGCTGG
>KL571225.1:23098-29444 GCA_000715855.1 Actinoplanes liguriensis | reverse complement strand
CAGCGCCCGTCTCGGCTGCTCCTGCGGCTGGCTCCTCAGCTCCCGTGACCGGCTCGGCGGCTCCTGCGGCCGGCTCGGCGGGCACGGTTTCCGGGTCTGCTGCTGTGCCGAAATCCGCTGCCGCCGCGAGTAAGCCGGCATCCGCCTCGGCGGTGGTGGCCAGCGCCAAAGCCTTCGGTTCAGCCCCGGTCTCGGCCCCACCCGCGGCCACGCCGGGCGTCGGCGGCTCCGGACGACCAGCATCCACGGCTACCCCGGATTCAGCTGCCCCGGATTCGGCTGGCTCCGCCACCTCCGCGCGGGCGACCGCCGCGACCGCCTCGACGTCGGCCGCTGGTGGATCCGCGGCGCCGGCCCCCGCGGCCGCGCCGACGAGCGGGGCCGGCCGGGTTTACGGCACGCCGACCTCCGAGCACCCGACCATCTACGGCACGAAGGCCACCGCCGAGCCGGAGCCGAGCGAGCCGACCCCGAAATCGGCCACGCCCGAGCCGAGCGAAACGACCTCGAAATCGGGCACGCCCGAACCGAGCCAGACGACCTCCAAGGCGTCCACGCCCGAACCGAGCGAGACGACCCCGAAATCAGCCACGCCCGAACCGAGCGAGACGACCTCGAAGGCGGCCGCGCCGGAGCCGTCCGAGCCTGCGGGCCCGAAGCCCGCGGAGCCGAAGCCGACCGAGCCCGAGCCGTCCGAGCCGAAGCCGGATGAGCCCGAGCCGGACGAGCCGCGCCCGAATGAGCCGAAGCCGAATGAGCCCGAGCCGAGCGACCCGAAGCCGGACGAGCCGGGGCCGCGCGAGCCACGACCGGGTGACCCACGACCGGTTCCGGCGCCGCCGAAGCCGGGCGACCCGAAGCCGGCCACGCCCGAGCCCACCGTCCCGGATCCGATCAAGCCGCCGCCCGGTCCGATCCCGAGCCCGCAGCCGGGTCCGTTCCCCACGCCGTCGCCCCAGCCGGGCCCGGCGCCCACTCCCCCCGGCCCCGTGCCGGATCCGTACCCGCCGAGCCCCGTTCCCCCTGGTCCCGGTCCCTCCCCGGTGCCGCCGATGCCGGCCCCCAGTCCGGTACCGCCCGGCCCCGGACCGTCCCCGGTTCCGCCGCCCGGCCCGACGCCGAGCCCGGTTCCGGGCCCGCCCGGGCCGAGCCCGGTGCCCGCGCCGCCACCCGGCCCGGGCCCGGTTTTCCCACCGCCCCCGGTGATCGGGAACGGTCTGCCTAAGTACACGATGCCGCCCGAGAGCGGCGGCCCGACGGGAGTCCTTCCGCCCATGTCCAACGGCACCCCCGGCTTTCCACCGGCCCCGGCGAACCCTGACCTGACCCAGCCGCTGCGCACCGCCGCCGCCGCGAACCCGGACCTCACGATGCCGCTGCGCACCTCGGCCGCCGCGAACCCGGACATGACCATGCCGCTGCGCACCTCGGCGGCCGGCAATCCGGACATGACCATGCCGCTGTCGACCGCGGCCGGGAACGGCGATTTCGACCGCACCACGCCGATCAACCTGTCGGGTAACGCCGACATGACCATGCCGGTGAACCTCGCGGCCGCGACGAACATCGACGCCACGATGCCGGTGAACTACGTGCCGACGCAGCCGGGTCCGTCGTCCGCGCAGCGCAACCAAGGCGGTCAGGTCTACAGCAGCACCGGCGGCTACCCGGCGATCGACATGACCATGCCGGTCGGCGACCCGGTGGAGAACTCCGGCTCGCTGACCGGGCACATCCTGGCTCAGGGCTGGCACGACGCGAAGGTGGACCAGCGTCGGGGGAACCTCAAGGTGGTGATCGCCATGCTGATCGTTCTCGGTCTGCTGGTCGCCGTCAGCCTGGTGTTCATCCTCACCGTGGGTAGCAGCTTCAGCGACATGCTGAAGGGTGTCACGGGCTGAGCGTCCGACGGGCCTGACGTCCCCGGGTATTTGCTGCTCGGGGACGCCTGCTCTAAGCTGGCGAGGTTGTGCGCTGAGGTGAGCCTGCCCACTACCCGACGGGAATGAGGTCGGTGGCGCGAGCGTTCACACGTACACTTATGGCAGTTATTGACGCGGCGTGCCCACCCGGTGCGCGCCTCGGGCGTTCTTGCGGGCATTTCAGCGGGCGGTTCTCGAAAACCGCGGCGGGCTATTCGCGAGCATGCGCCCCCGTAGAGAGGTTCTCTTGACCACTTTCGCTGACCCCAGCACGTTCCCGTCCGTTTTCGACAGCAACAGCACTGATGGCACCACCGGCGCGGAGAACACCGCCGCCGAGACGGCCGCCCCCGAGGCCGCCGAGAACATCGCCGCCGAGACCCCCGCGGCCGAGATCACCGAAACCCCCACGGCGGAGACCGCCGAGATCGTCACGGCCGAGACCACCGAGGTCGTCGCTGACGAGACCGCGGAGATCGTCGCTGACGAGACCGCTGACGAGGCCCCGGCCGCGCCGGTCATCACCTTCGCCGACCTGGGCGTGCCGGCCGAGATCGTGCGAGTCCTCAACCGTGAGGGCATCACCACCCCGTTCGAGATCCAGGCCGCGACCGTGCCGGACGCTCTGGCCGGTCGCGACGTGCTGGGCCGTGGCCAGACCGGCTCGGGCAAGACGCTCGCCTTCGGCCTGCCGGTGCTGGCCCGCACCGCTCAGGGCGGCAAGGCTCGTCCGCACTACCCGAAGGCTCTGATCCTCGTTCCGACCCGTGAGCTGGCCATGCAGGTCGCCGACTCGCTGATGCCGGTCGGCCGCGCGGTCGGCGTCTTCCTGAAGACCGCTGTCGGCGGGGTTCCGTACGACCGTCAGATGGATGCTCTGCGCCGCGGCGTCGAGGTCATCGTGGCGACCCCGGGCCGGCTCGCCGACCTGATCGAGCGGGGCGCGTGCAAGCTCGACGACGTCGAGGTCACCGTTCTCGACGAGGCTGACCAGATGGCCGACATGGGCTTCCTGCCCGAGGTCACCGAGCTGCTCGCCAAGACGCCGGAGCACGCGCAGCGCCTGCTCTTCTCGGCCACTCTGGACGGTGACGTCGACACCCTGGTCAAGCGCTTCATGCACGACCCGGTGACGCACTCCACCGCGCCGGCCGAGGCCAGCGTGTCCACGATGGATCACCACCTGCTGCTGATCCCGCCGTCGGACAAGTTCCCGATCACCTCGTGGATCGCGAACCGGGCCGGCAAGACCATCGTCTTCGCACGCACCCAGATGGGCGTCGACCGTCTGGTCGAGCAGCTCCACGCGGTCGGTGTGCGGGCCGGTGCGCTGCACGGCGGCAAGACCCAGCGGGTGCGTACCCGGACCCTGGCCGAGTTCAAGGAAGGCCGGACGAACGTCCTGGTCGCCACGGACGTGGCCGCCCGGGGCATCCACGTCGACGGGGTCTCCCTGGTCGTGCACGTGGACCCGCCGAAGGACCCGAAGGACTACCTGCACCGGGCCGGTCGCACCGCCCGGGCCGGCGAGTCCGGCGCGGTCGTGACGCTGGTGCTCCCCAAGCAGCGCCGCACCACCCAGGCGATGATGACCAAGGCGGGTGTCGCGCCGTCCGAGGTGCGGGTGCGCGTGGGCGACGAGAAGCTCGCCGAGATCACCGGCGCCCGGGAGCCGAGTGGCATCCCGGTGGTCGAGGAGCCGGAGCCGCGTCGTGAGCGCTCCGGTGGCGGGCGTGGCCGCTTCGGTGGCGACCGGGGTGACCGGCCGCGCTACGGCGACCGTCCGCAGCGTTCCTACGGCGACCGGAACAACAGCTTCGGCGACCGTCCCTCCGGTGGCTACCGTGGTGACCGTCCGGCGGGTGAGCGCGGCAGCTACGGCGACCGCCCGTCCGGTGGTGGCTACCGTGGTGACCGCCCGGCCGGCGAGCGCGGCAGCTACGGCGACCGCCCGAACCGCGACCGTGGCAGCTTCGGCGACCGTCCGGCGGGCGAGCGTGGCAGCTACGGTGACCGTCCCGCTGGGGACCGTCCCGCGGGCGACCGCGGTGGCTACGGCGACCGGCAGGGTGCGGGCTCCGGCGACCGGGGCAACTTCGGTGCCGCCGGTGCCGACCGTCGCTTCGGTGACCGGCCGCGGACTGATCGCGCGTTCGGCGACCGTCCGGCTCGCACCACCGCTGACCGGCCTTCCGGCCAGCGCCGGGACGGTCAGCGCACCGACCGTCGTGAGGGCCCGGGCGGCCGTTTCAACCCGTCCCGCCCGGCTCGCAGCCACTGATCCGAAGCACTCACTGATCCAAAGCAGCCACTGATCCACAGGGGCTACTGATCCAAAGCAGCCACTGAAGTCGAACGGCCGCTGATCCGAAGCGGCCACAGGTAGAAGTGGCTGCTGATGTGAAACGGCCGCTGACCTGAGCGGCCACGCACTGAACTGAACGACACGGGAGCCCCGACTCGCAGCCGCGAGCCGGGGCTTTCGGTTATCCACAGGGCTGTCCACAGGTGCCGCCGCGGACGGGACGGGGTCGGTAGGCTGCGGACGGGGCTGACGCCGTACGGGATAAAAAGAATTTGCCGTGGCCTTTCCCGGCGCAAACCCGGGTAGCTTGCCGTTATGGGCATGCTGTCTGCGGGATTGTTCTGGGAGCGCCGGGATGTCCCCGGCAGTGAGCATGTGCGCCTCGACGCGCGGAACGGGCTGTATGCGCAGGGTGTGGCGCTGGCGGCGACGCCGGTCGCCTACTCCTGCCGATATGAGATCCAGACCGATCCCGGCTGGGCGAGCGCCTCGCTGGACGTGCGGACCGAGGGCGCCGGCTGGGCCCGCGGGGTGCGGCTGGAGATGGCGGCCGGCCGCTGGCGGGTCACCACCTCCGAGCAGGGCGACCTCGACGCGGCCCTGGCGGCTGCCGGGCACGCCCGCGCCGGTCTGCCCGGGATCGAGGATCCGGATCGCCTCTTCGGGGCGTTCGACGTCGATCTGGGCTGCTCGCCGCTGACCAACACGCTGCCGATCCGCCGCCTGGACCTGATGCGCGGGGAGACCGGCCTCTCGCACCGGCTGAGCGTCGTGTGGGTGCTGGTGCCGAGCCTGGAGGTGGTCCAGGCGGACCAGATCTACACCCCGCTGGGCGGGGACCGGGTCCGGTACGCGAGCGAGACGTTCGCGGCCGATCTGACGGTCGACGACGACGGCTTCGTGATCGACTATCCGGGTCTGGCGCGGCGGGTCGAGCCGGGGGTCAGACTCGCTGCCGAATCCAGCTGAGGCAGGCCTTGTCGACGGTGGAGAACGGCTTGCCGTACGCGGTCCGGGACGCCTCGTCCGGCTTCTTGCCCTCGCGCAGCACCAGGTTCGTGAACTGGAACAGCTTCCGCTCGCCGAACTTGTCCGCCATGCACGCCGTCGCGTAGTGCCCCATCGCGTAGAGCGTGTTGACCGTCAGGTCGTCCGCGTCGTCGTCCAGCGACGGCACCGCGATCGTCTTCGGCACTCCGCGCCGCTTGAACGAGTCGGTCAGTACGTCATGGTTGCCGGTGTCCTGCGGTTTGCGCGGCAGCGCACCGACGTATTCGGCGATGCCCTCGACCAGCCACTGATCGTTGTCGGACGCCGCATCCCCGCCGCCCAGCGTGACCACGTGGGTCAGCTCGTGCTGGACGGTCACGGCGAGCTGGCGCAGGTTGCCGCTCGACTTGGCGCGCAGGATGATGTCGCCGCCGGTCGAGTTCAACGGCATCTCGTAGCCGACGATCCAGTCCTGGTCGACCCCGCCGTACCAGTTCTTCCAGCCCTTCTCGTCAGCCACGTAGATGCGGTAGCGCTTCTGCGGGTTGTCGACGTAGCCGGCGTACTTGTCGACCACCTTGGCGGCCTTCTCGGCGAGCGTGAGCACCTGCTTGAGCCGCTTGGCCTGGCTGCTCGGGCCGGCGACGATCACGCGCTTGCCCTTCACCAGGGTCAGCGTCGCGTTGTCCCACGGCGCCGGCTGCAGGTAGTTGTTCTTCACGCCGGTCGCGTCGTCGAGTGAGGTGATCACCCACACGCCGCTGATGAGCTGGAACGTCAGCTTGTAGGTGGTCTTGGCCGGGCCCGCGCCGTAGTTGCCGTCCCAGGCCGGGCAGGTGACGCCGGAGAAGCAGTAGCCGAGCGAGGCCTGGACCACGACCCGGCCGGCGACGGCGTCGAGCTTGTCGCCGTGGAACTCGGCGTGGCTGATCTCCAGGGCACGCAGGTTGCGGAAGATCGTGCGGTACCGGGCGATGAGCACCTTCTTCGCCGGGTCGATCGGGGCCAGCCAGCCCTTCTCGTCGCCCTTCTCCAGGGCCTGCGCCTGCAGTTCCAGGCGTTGCTCGGCGAGCTCGAACGGGGTCGCCGGGCGGGACGGCTTCGGGGTGGCGGTCGCCTCCGCGGCCTT
>KL571225.1:22760-22879 GCA_000715855.1 Actinoplanes liguriensis | reverse complement strand
GTCCTTCGCCGGCCAGAGGACGATCGCGCCGGCGGCAGCGATCGCGAGGACCACGGCGATCAGCGCGGCGACGAGGGCGGGCTTCCGGGAGCGCTGCGGCGGCGGCTGCGGGCCCGGGG
>KL571225.1:18607-22489 GCA_000715855.1 Actinoplanes liguriensis | reverse complement strand
CGTAGAACTCCGGCCCCTGGAGGCCCGGCTGGGCGAAGGGCCGCTGCATGCCCGGGTGACCGAGCCACTCCGGCCCCTGTGGAACCGGCTGGCCGAACGGCTGCGGACCCTGCGACCCCGGGTAACTGAACGGCTGCGGACCCTGCTGAACCGGGTGGCCGAACGGCGGCGGGCCCGGCTGGCTGAACGGCTGCGGCCACACCGCGGCTGGATGCTGATAGATCTCCGGCCGATCCGGGCTCGGAGGCTCGGAAAGCTCGGGGCGCTCCGGATGCGAAAGATCTTCCACGCGCCGGATCTAATCACGACGTATCGATGTGGCCTAGATCCTGCCGGGCGCGAGGTCCGCTTCGCCCACTGTTAACCCTTTTTCCAGTACGGCGATGAGCCGCCCGCGCGCGATGAGGTGCACTGCGAGGCGCGGGGCGGGTTGGCTTGCTGCGCCGCGGGACGGCCCGGTGTGCGGGTGCTGCGGAGTGGCGCGGAGCGCCGCACGGACGGGGCGATGGGTGCGGGGCGGCGCTTCACGACGTACCGAATCGGGAATTTGAATTTATGCGACGCCTGGCTGTGGGCGATTTTCCCACTTGGTGGAGAGGGCGATCGCGGTGCGGGTCGAGGCGACGCCGGGAGTCCGGTTGATGCGGACGATGAGTTGCTCCAGCTCCGCGATCGTGCCCACCCGGACGATCAACTGGTACGACTCCACACCCGCCATGAAATAGCAGCTCTCCACCTCAGGCATGGCGCGCACCGCGGCGAGCACGTCGTCGGTGTCGGCGCCGGAGTCCTCGACGATGCCGATCAGCGCGGTGACCCCGAGACCGACCGCCTCGTGGTCGACGTCGGCCCGGTAGCCGCGAATGGTCCCGGCGGCTTCGAGCTTACCCACACGCTCGTGCACCGCGGGGGCGGAGAGCCCGACCTTGCGGGCCAACTCGGCGTACGACGAGCGCGCGTTCTCCCGTAGCAGGTCGATCAGCCGGAGGTCGATGGAGTCCATGCCTGAAACCCTAATCGGGTGGCTCCCCGGCACTCACGCCCGGTAGCGGCGAATGGGGGGCAGGATAATGATCGTTGTCGCAATCGGGGCTTTTTCCGCATTTCACGGACTTGCTTCAGGGGCGGTGCTCTAATGGCTTTACGTCCCGATCGAGCATGCCGACACTCAGTGTGACCACCGGCCGCTCCAGAAAACAGAACCGAGGAGGGGGTTGTGGACACTGGAGACCGTCTGCTGACACCGGGCGAGGCTGTCTCTTATACACATCAAGGCCCTTCTTGAGGGCGACGGCGTGATCGAGGAGATGCGCGAGGACGACGCGGCGAACAAGCCGCGGAACAGCGGCCCGACCAACCCGGGCGCGGGTTACGGCCCGCCGAACGGTCTGCGCTAGCGCTCACCGATTTGTCCGCTCCATCGCCGCATCAAGGTGTGTTCCACCCCTAGCGAGTCCAGCACCTTGCCCGCAATGAAATCGATGAGTTGCTGTGCGGTGGCGTCTGCACCGGACCCGTAGAAACCGGGACTGGCCGGCAGCACCACCGCACCGGCATCGACAAGCGCGATCAGATGCTCCAGGTGACTCCGGGTCACCGGGGTCTCCCGTGGCACCACCACCGTCCGACGGCGCTCCTTCAGATTGACCTCGGCAGCACGCTGCAGCAGGTCCTTCGAGAGGCCGATGGCGATCCCCGCGCAGGCCGCGGTGCTCGCCGGGACGACGGCCATGCCACGCGCGGGATAGGACCCGCTGCTCGGGCCGGCCGCGAGGTCGCCGGCCGGCCAGTACGTCAGATCACCCAGGTCACGACCGAGCCAGGCGGCGACGTCGTCCTTCCAGTGCGCGTCCCGGATCGTCGCGCCGGTCTCGTCCAGCAGCGTCAGCCTGGCCGCCCGGGAGACGACCAGGTCGACGGACTCACCGGCGTCCAGCAGTGCTCCGATCACGGCCTTCGCGTACGGGGTGCCGGAGGCTCCGGAGACGCCGATGATCCACGGTTCGCGCATGCTTCCAGTGTGCTACCTGATCACGGTGAGCAGGGCTGAGGTGGGGAACGCCTCATCCGCGGCGGGCCAGGTCGCCGCTTTCCCGGGATCGTCCACCGCGACGACGGATCGGGCCACCTTCTCGACCTCCGCCGTCGTCATGCCGACACCCTGCACGGTCAGCCGATAGCCGCCGCCCACCGCGACCCGGCACAGGGGCCGGTCCCCGCAGGTCAGCTCCGACGGGGTGGGCTTGCCGTCGGCCGGGATCGTGACGGCGATCACGAGGTTGCCCGGGATCATGGCCGCTGTCGTGTTCTCCCCCGGTTGGCCCGACATCGTCTGGACCCCCGCCTCGGGCACCAGCTCCACGAAGGAGCCCGAGTACGACTCCCCGACCGTGACCAGCCGGTATCCCGGCGGCAGATACCCGACCTTCATCGCCACCCGCGCGGACGGTCCGCCACCGGGAACGACCGCGGTGGCAAGCGCCCGCATCTTCGCCTGGGACAGCTTTCCGCTGACCACCGCGGCAAGCACGTTGTCCGCGATCTCCCAATAAAGCACCTTGTTGTTCCAGAACGCCGGGTGACCGTTGATCGGCTCGGTCTGCGTGCTCGTCCCCTCCATCCGGGGCTCGACGCCGGGCCGGTACATCAGGACGGACGCCTGGTACTCCTGCTCGATCCCGGACGAGCCGGCCTTGCTCACGTTGGCCGCGCTGTAGTCGAATCCCAGACGACCGAGCGCAACCCGGTAGCCGGGCACCGTGAAGCCCCGGAACGAGTAGTCGTAGAACGACCCGGCCGCCGACGGCACGGCCGAGGTCGGCGAGGCGACCGGCGGGGTGGGGACGGCGGCCGGCCCCCGTGGCACCACAAGCGCCACCCCGGCCGTCGCCACCACCACCGCGGTGGCCACCGCCCACGTCGCGGTCCGGCGGTGCTTCCTCTGCCGGCCCGCGGCCACCACGTCGTCGATGTCGTAGCGCATCGGTGGCGCGCCCGACTTCGCCTCCCAGAGCAGGTCAGAAAGCTGCTTCATGACGGGCCTCCAGCTCGGTGCCGAACATCTGCCGGAGCGCGTCGAGACCCCGCGAGGTGTACGCCTTGACGGTGCCCTCGGGGCACTTGAGAGCCGCCGCGGTCTCCTGGACGCTCAGCCCCTCCAGGAAGCGCAGCACGATCACGGCACGTTGCCGGGCCGGCAGGTGGCTCAACGCCTCGCGCATCCGGAGGCGGTCGTCCACGGCCTGCGTGCCGTCCGCCACCGGGTGTTCCGGCATGGCGTGGCTGTGCGCGTGCTCCCGCCGCCACCAGGGACGGCGGGTCTCGTCGATGGCGGCGCGGACCACCGCCGTACGCGCGTAGGCGTCATGGCTGTCGACGCGGTTCCACTTCACGTACAGCTTCGACAGCGCGGACATCACCGCGTCCTCGGCGGCCTGCCAGTCACCGCACGTGAGGTACGCCAGCCCGCGCAGCGATTCCATCCGCGCGGCGACGAACGTCCGGAACTCGGCCTCTCTATCGCTCACGCGGATAAGACGGAGACGACGGTGGATTCGGTTACAGCAGAATCAGATCGAGCAGCGCGAAGACGAAGAGCGCGACCGCGATGAACCCGTTCGCCGTGAAGAACGCCCGGCCGACCTTGGAGAGATCGTTCGCGGTCACCACCACGTGCTGGTAGATCAGACCGGCCGCGGTCACCGCGAGACCGGCCCACCACAGCCAGCTCAGACCGACCCACTGCCCGAACGTGACGAACAGCGCGAACGACACCACGTGCGTGACCGTGGAGATGTGCAGGGCGTTCCGCACCCCGAACCGGGCCGGCGTGGAGTGCACCCCGATCCGGCGGTCCACCTCGACGTCCTGGCAGGCGGAGAA
>KL571225.1:15299-18312 GCA_000715855.1 Actinoplanes liguriensis | reverse complement strand
GTGATCGCCAGCCACGCGCCGACCGGGGCGACCGCCTGGGCGAGCGCGAGCACGTAGTGCGGGAAGTTCGTGAACCGCTTCGCATACGGGTAGATCACCAGCGGGATCACCGCGAGCGGGGACAGCACCAGGCAGAGCGGGTTGAGCAGGCCGGCCGCCGCGACCAGGACCACCAGCGAGACGATCGCGCCGGTCCACGCCGTCCGGACGCTCACCGCGCCGGTGACGAGCTCGCGATTCTGCGTCCGGGGATTGAGCGCGTCGATCTTTCGATCCAGAATCCGGTTCGCCGCCATCGCGAACGTCCGCCCGGACACCATCGCGATCGTGATCAGCACCAGATCGCCCCAGTGGCGGCCGGAGCCGTCCCGGTCGATCGCGACGAGCGCCGACAGATAGGCGAACGGCAGCGCGAAGACCGAATGCTCGATCATCACCAGCCGTAGGAAGGCCTTGACCTTGCCGGGCTTCTCCGGGGCGACCGCCGTCATATGCCGTATTCCTTCCAGCGCTTGTCCACCAGGCTCGTGACCTCCGGACTCATCACCATCTCTGTAGCCCTCGGCCGGCAGCTTACGGGTGGCGTCGACGCCTGCCTTGCCACCCCAGAACTGCTGGTAGGACGAGTGGTCCAGGTGATCCACCGGCCCCTCGGTCAACAACAGGTCCCGTGAGTAGTCAACGTTCCCGAAAGCCCGGAATGCGACCTCGTTGTAGTCATGAACGTCACAGTCCTCGTCCACCACCACGATCAGCTTGGTCAGCGACATCAGGTGGGCGCCCCAGATGGCGTTCATCACCTTCTGTGCGTGCTTCGGGTAGCGCTTACGGATCGACACGATCAGACAGTTGTGGAAGACGCCGGCGGCCGGCATGTCGTAGTCGACGATGTCCGGGATCAGGATCTTGGCGAGTGGCAGGAAGATCCGCTCGGTGGCCTTGCCCAGGCCGTGATCCTCCTGCGGCGGCTGCGACGTGACGATCGAGTGGTAAACCGGGTCCTTGCGCATGGTCATGCACTCGATGTGCAGCACCGGGAACGGCTCGACCGGGGTGTAGTAACCGGTGTGGTCACCGAACGGGCCCTCCGGCATCCGCTCCCCCGGCTCCAGATAGCCCTCCAGGATCACCTGCGCGTTCGCCGGGACCTGCAACGGGACGGTCACGCAGTCGACCATCTCGACCCGCTCGCCGCGGAGGAAACCGGCGAACAGGTACTCGTCGATGTCGCCGGGCAGTGGGGCGCTCGCGGCGTAGCAGACCACCGGGTCGGCGCCGATCGCGATCGCCACCGGCAGACGCTGCCCCAGCCGCTCGGCGACCGCGTGGTGCGCGGTCGAGTCCTTGTGGATCTGCCAGTGCATGCCGAGCGTGTTCCTCGAATGCTGCTGCAGGCGGTAGAGGCCCAGGTTGCGCTTGCCGGTCTCCGGGTGCTTGGTGTGGGTCAGCCCGAAGTTGTGGAAGATCCCGCCGTCACCGGGCCAGACCTGCAGGCCGGGCAGCCGGCCCAGGTCCACCTCGTCACCCTTGAGCACGACCTCCTGGCAGGGCGCGGACTTCACCTTCCTCGGCGGGACCGACTTGAGCTGCAGCACCTTGGCGATGCCCTCGCGGATCCCGGCCCAGCCGACCGGCAGCTCCGGCTTGGCCAGCGCACCGATCCGCTCCCCGATCTCGTCCAGCGTCTCCACGCCGAGCGCCATCGCCATCCGCTTCTCGGTGCCGAACAGGTTGATCGCGACCGGCATCTCACCGCGCGTCGGCTTCTCGAACAGCAGCGCCGGGCCACCGGCGCGGACAGTACGGGTCACCACCTCGCTGATCTCCAGCGTCGGGTCCACCGGGACGGTGACCCGGCGCAGCTCACCGGCCTGCTCCAGCGCGGCGAGGAAGCTCTGCAGATCGGCATAGGGAAACCCACGGGACGCCATGCGCATCAGTCTGGCACCGCGCCGGTATGGCGGCGTGCGGGGGCCGTCACTCGTGATCTGTGATTCGCGTTGAGGGAGCGTGACTCTCCGCAGGGTGGCCCGGTGCTTCGCGCTGGGTGGGATGCTGGCCGCGCTGGCCGTCACCGCGCCCGCGGACTCCGCGCCTCCCACGCGGCTCCCGAGCTGCGGGGCTCCCGGACCGGCATCCAGCCGGCCACCTTCGGCGCCGGCCTCCGCATCGGCGCCGGGTTCCTGCCGGGTCGCTCTCACCGAGTCGGCGGTACGGACATCGAAGGCGCCCGGTTTCACGCCCAGCGGCTACCACCACCTTGGAGCGGGCACCAGCGACGAGTGGAGTGGCGTGTCCGGGCGGTTCTCCGTGGTGGACGCGTCGGTGCGCGCCGGGACGTACGACTTCCTCGCCAGCCGGTTCATGGTCAAACGTGACCTGGGCAAAGGGAACATCGCCTGGCTGGAGGCCGGATGGGCGGAGACCGGGTGGCGGTCGCCGGGGCAGCCGCACGTGTACACGTACAACACGAACACCAAGGCGTGGCAGTTCTACGACCAGTACCCGATCAAGGTCGGGGACACCGTCTGGCTGGACCTGCACACCGACTCCGGCGGGGTGTGGCAGGCGTGGCTGTGGTGGAACAACCGGTGGAACCTGCTCACCGCGCAGAAACTGCCGATCGGCGGCAGCGCGTTCGTCGAGCAGTACGTCGAGGTGCACGCCGACGCGAACAAGCCGGGCCGGATCGACGTCCCGCCGGTGAAGGCCGACAACGTGCAGCTACGCCCGGCGGCCGGAGGCGCGTCCCGCTTCTGGCGCGAGGACGTCAGCACGCTGACCGGGGTCGCGCCCGGCCAGCAGCAGCGCAGCGGCGATTACTGCCTGAACTGGGTGACCCGCTACGACACCTGGAACGCCGGTAATTGCGGCGAGAGCGCACCCACCCAGCGATAGCCGCGGCAATCGCTGTCGTCGACGGGCCGCGAGGTCGGCGGTGGTGCGGGTAGTCTCGCGGGGCACTCTTTTCCGGCTGGTGCTCACCGTGGTTATTCGTGCCTCATAACCACGG
>KL571225.1:14916-15075 GCA_000715855.1 Actinoplanes liguriensis | reverse complement strand
CCAGCCGGGAGAGCGAGGCGCGCTGCCGGGGTGACCAGGCGCGGACATCGCGTGGACCTTTTGACCGCGACCACCCGCGGACGTCGCCCTTGCGGGCCTCGCGTTCTGGGCGCGCCAGCGCCCTGCGAGGACCGGAAGGGTCCCCGCGGGAGCGACGGT
>KL571225.1:7103-14664 GCA_000715855.1 Actinoplanes liguriensis | reverse complement strand
CGGAAGGGTCCCCGCGGGAGCGACGGTCAGTTATTGGCCGCAGCCGTGGCAATGAAGATCTTGAAGTTGGGTTTTTCAGCCGGCGTTGGCGTAGCTGTGCAGGCCCTCGAAGAAGAGGTTGACGCCGAACAGGTTCATCAGCATCGTCACGAAGCCGAGCAGGGCGATCCACGTCGCGACCGTGCGCTTGACGCTGGGGGTCGCGCGGGCGTGCAGGTACGCCGCGTAGACGACCCAGGAGATGAACGCCCAGACCTCCTTCGGGTCCCAGCCCCAGTAACGGCCCCAGGACGCCTCGGCCCAGATCGGCCCGGCGATCAGCGCACCGAACGTGAACAGCGGGAACGCGAACGCGTGCAGGCGGAACGTGAGCCGCTCCAGGGCCTGCGCCGAGGTCGGGACGCGCTTGCCGAGCGTGTACGGGAAGCGGCGCTTTCCTTCGTCGTAACCGTTCTTGACCAGGAACATCGCCGCCGGCACCGCGCCGATCAGGAAGACGCCGGAGGAGATGATGATCGTCGAGACGTGGACGTAGAACCAGTACGAATGCAGGGCCGGCACCAGCGGGCCGACCGGGGTGTAGGCGACCATGCCGGCCGCGCCGAGCAGCACCACCAGGGCGAGCGACGCGAACAGGCCGAGGTGGCGCAGGGCCGGGCGGCGCAGCAGCACGCCCACCCAGACCGCCGACCCGACGAAGGTCGCCGACAGGATGTACTCATACATGTTGCCCCAGGGCATGCGGTCCGCCGCGATGCCCCGCGTGGTCAGCGTCGCCAGGTGCAGCGCCAGCGCGAGAACGTTGAAGATCACCGCGATGCGGCCGGACCACTCGCCACGGCCGGGCTTCTCCGGCTTCGCCGGTGCCGCGACGACCGGGACGTCATCGGGGACCGGTGCGCCGGCCCCGACGAGCTGGCGGGTTGCCGCCCGGCCGACGTGGCTGCGCTTGCCGAACGCATACTCGCCCGCGTAGCAGACCATCGCGGCCAGATAGGCCAGCACGGTCAGCGCCATGAGCTGATTGGACAACTCCGCCATCAGGGCGTTCCTTCCTCGGCGTGCCCGTCATCCGTGGCGGGCCCGGTCAGCGCGGCGAACTCGTCCGCGAACCCCGGATAGTCGGTGCGGGGCAGACCACCGGCTTCGATGACGCTACCGCCCGCTTCCTGATCGTTGGCTGGGGACACCCGGAACCAGATCCGGCGACGGTGGCCGAACAGCGACAGCATCAGGCCGACGAGCCCGAGCACCGCGCCGACCAGCAGCAACGATTGCGTGGGGTCGTACCGGATGGAGAGCGTCGCGTACTTGCGGGTGCCGACGAACTCCAGCTTGGTGCCGTCGTCCAGGGTCCAGGACTGGCCGGGCTTCAGGGCCTGCGGGCGGTCGCCGCTGATCTTCTTCAGCTCGCCGTTGGTGATCTGGGTGCGGTCCAGCGCGTACACCGAACCGGACTTGCCGACGTCCAGGCCCAGGTTCCCGCGGTAGGCGGAGAGGTAGAGCACCGGGTTGTTCTCAGCGGGGAACTTCGAGACGGCGGTGCCGTCGTCGCCGCCGGTCGGCAGGAAGACCCCCTCGAAGCCGACCTGCAGCTGGTCGTCGCGCTTGTTCGTCTTCGGGTCGATGTTGACGTCCGGGAACTGGGCGACGCCCTCGCTGGTCTGCATGGCGTCGGTGGGCAGGAACGGGACGACCTTGTTCTGCGAGACGCCGTACCGGTCGGTGTAACGCAGCTCCAGCGCGTAGCCCTGGCCGATCAGGTGCACGTTGGCGTGGTGCAGCCGGAGCGGGTCGTTGACCGTGAAGTTCGCCTTCCGGTACGCCCCGGACCCCTCCTTGACCTCGACGTCCGCCAGGAACGACTTGGGCTGGCCGGTGCTCTGGTAGGTGGCCTCGAAGTCGGTCATCCGCATGCAGAACTTCGACAGGTCGGCGGCGCTCACCCGCGGGCCGAGCGCGAAGTCGTCGTACTGCGTGATCGAGTTGCAGAAGCCCTGGTCCTCGCCGGCGACCAGGATCCGGTTGCCGTGCCAGCCGTACCAGTGCCCGAAACCGAAGCCGATCAGCACCGACAGCAGGGCGAAGTGGAACAGCAGGTTGCCGGTCTCCTTGAGGTAGCCCTTCTCGGCCGACACCGAGAACCCACCGCCCGGCAGCTCCCGCACGCGAGTCCGGAACAACCTGCCGCGCAGGGTCCGGGCCAGGGCGTTCGCGGTCTCGGCAGGCTGCTGCGGGCCGGGGCGGGCCGGGGCATGCTGCGGGAGGCGTTCCAGCCGCTTCGGCGCCTCCGGCGGCACGGTCCGCAGCGCGCGGGCATGCTCCCGCAGCCGGGGCAGCACGCAGCCGACCAGTGAGGTGAACAGCAGCAGGTAGATGGCGGCGAACCAGGCCGACGCGAAGACGTCGAAGCCGCCGAACCGATCCACCCACGGCGCGAGCTGGGGGTGCGCGGTGTAGTACTGCGAGACCCGTTCCCGGTTCACCGAGACCTGCGGGAAGTACGAGCCCGGGATCGCGGCGACGGCCAGCAGGAAGAGCAGGACCAGCGCGGTACGCATGCTGGTCAGCTGCCGCCACGAGTTGCGCAGCAGCGCCCAGAGCGGGTTCACCCGGCGCGGCGGCGGGGCCTCGGCGGTCTCCGGACGTTCCTCCAGGATCGTCACAGCAGCGTCCCGTCGCCGAAGAAGGGGAAGGTCGTCTGCAGCCAGGCCAGGAAGACCAGCCACTGACCACTGACCAAGGTGATCCCGACCGCGATCAGCAGCACGCCGCCGACCCGGGTCACCCAGCGGCTGTTGCGCCGGATCGCCTTGAAGACGCCGATCAGCTTGCGGAAGAAGAGCCCGAACAGGATGAACGGGACGCCCAGCCCCAGGCTGAAGGCGAGCGCCAGGATCACCGCGCGGTCGGTGCTGCCGGTCGTGGTGGCCAGGCCGATCACCGCGCCCAGGGTCGGGCCGGTGCACGGGAGCCAGGACACCGCGAAGATCGCGCCGAACACCGGGGCGCCGAGCAGGCCGGCCGCCGGGAGCTTGCTGATCCGGGCCTCCCGCTGCAGCCCCGGGATCCAGCCCAGGTAGATCACGCCGAGCAGGATGATCAGCACGCCGAGGATCAGGTTCAGCGTGTCCCGGTTGGTCTGCAGGGTGAACGCGACGTTGGCCACCAGCGTGACCACCAGCGAGAACACCACCGAGAAGCCGAGCACGAAGAGCAGGCTGCCGGCGAGCACGCGGCTCTTCAGGGCTGTGCGGGAACCGGTCGCCTCCGCTTCCGTGGAGGTGCCGACGACGGCTTCCAGATCCGAGCCGGCCAGACCGGTCACGTAGGCGATGTAGCCCGGGACGAGCGGCAGCACGCACGGCGAGAGAATGCTGACCAGGCCGGCGATCAGGGCCGCGCCGATGGCCAGCAGCAGCGGGGCGCTGATCGCGGCGTCGTGGAAGGTGCTGCCCATCAGCCGTTCGCCTCCGCCGCCACCCGCTCCACCAGGGGTTGCAGCTCACCGGTGGTGGTCGATCGGCGCAGCGCGACAGCGATCCGGCCCTGCCGGTCCAGGATCAGGGTGGCCGGGGTGCTGGTCTGCGTCACGTCGAACTTCAGCGAGACGTCGCCGTCGACGTCGTAGATGCTCGGGTACGTGACCCGGCCCTTCTCGAACGCCTTCGCCGAGTCCTTGTCGTCGCGCGAGTTGATCCCGAGGAACGTCACGTTCTTCGACTTCGTCGCCTGGTAGGTCGCCTCCAGGTCGCCGGCCTCGGCGCGGCACGGCGCGCACCAGGAGCCCCAGAAGTTGACCACGACCACCTTGCCGCGGTCATTGGCGAGGTCATACGTCCCGCCGTCCAGCAGGTCGCCGGTGACCGCGCCGACCTGCGGCCGGTCGGCCACGTCGCACTCGACCACACCGTTCGTGGTGGTGCAGTTCTTCGCCCAGTTCTCCCCGCCGCCGCAACCGGCCAGGACGCCGGCGACAGCGGTCGAGGCGACGACGACGGCGAGGAGACGGCGCACGTCAGGCTCCCTTGGCGGTCTTGGCGGTGGCAGAGAGCGCGACCAGGTGCGCGGCCGGCTCGGTGTAGTCGATGCCGACCACCTTGGACCCCTCGAAGCGGAACGAGGTCAGGCTTGCCAGGCCACACTGCCGCTTACGCGGATCGTGCCAGAGGCGCTTGCCCTCCACATACCTCCGCAGTGTCCAGATCGGCAGCTGGTGGGAGACACAGACCGCTTCGTGCCCCTCGGCGGCGACCCGGGCCGCCTGCAGGGCCTCGAACATCCGCTGGGCGATCGCGAGGTAGGCCTCGCCCCAGGACGGGGTGATCGGGTCGCGCAGCACCCACCAGTGCCGGGGATTGCTGAACGCGCCGTCGCCGACCGAGACCCGCTTGCCCTCGAAGAAGTTCGCGCTCTCGATCAGCCGCACGTCCGTCGCCGTCTCCAGCTCGAACTCGGCGGAGATCGGGGCGGCGGTCTCCTGCGCGCGCTCCAGCGGGCTGGCCACGACGTGCGTCACGTCCCGCCCGGAGAGGGCCTGAGCAGCGGCTTTCGCCATCTGGTGGCCCAGCTCGGAGAGGTGGAAGTCGGGCAGCCGTCCGTACAGGATCTTGGTGGGGTTGAAGACCTCACCGTGCCGGAACACGTGCACGGTGGTTTTGGTCAGCTCGGTCAACTCTGGCTCCTTGCGGCGGCCGGCGCGGCATGTGACAGCGCGGTCGCGATCTGCTCCATTGCCGTGTCGTCGATCGCCGTCGACACGAACCACGACTCGAACGCGCTCGGCGGCAGGTAGACCCCGTGCGCCAGCATGGTGTGGAAGAACGCCTTGAACGCCGCGGCATCCTGCGTCTTCGCCGACTCGTAATCGGTCACCGGGTTCTCGGTGAAGAAGATCGAGAACATGTTTCCGGCGTACGAGATCCGGTGCGGCACCCCGGCCCGGTTGAGCTCCGCCACGGCGAGCTCGCCGACCGTGATCGCGGTCTGGTCCAGGCGCTTGTAGACATCCGCGTCCGCCAGCCGGAGCGAGGCCAGGCCGGCCGCGCAGGCCAGCGGGTTCCCGGAGAGCGTGCCGGCCTGGTAGACCGGGCCGGCCGGGGCGAGGCGGGACATGATGTCCCGTCGGCCGCCGAACGCCGCCGCGGGCAGGCCACCGCCCATCACCTTGCCGAAGGTGAACAGGTCCGCGTCGACCGGGTGCAGCCCGGCCCAGCCGCCGGCGGAGACCCGGAAGCCGGTCATCACCTCGTCGACGATCAGCAGCGCGCCGTTCGCGTGGGCGATCTCGGCCAGTCGCTGGTTGAAGCCGTCACGCGGGGCGACCACGCCCATGTTGCCCGGGGCGGCCTCGGTGATGATCGCCGCGATCTCGCCGCCGTCCTGAGCGAAGGCCGCGGTGACCGCGTCGATGTCGTTGTACGGCAGGACGATCGTCTCGGACGCCGCCGCGCCGGTGACCCCGGGCGAGTCGGGCAGCCCGAGCGTCGCGACGCCGGAGCCGGCCGCGGCGAGCAGCGCGTCCACATGGCCGTGGTAGCACCCGGCGAACTTCACCACTTTCGACCGGCCGGTGTAGCCACGGGCCAGCCGGATCGCCGTCATCGTCGCCTCGGTGCCGGAGTTGACCAGCCGCACCTCGTCGATGGACGTGCGCCGGACGATCTCCTCGGCCAGGTCGACCTCGCCCGCGGTGGGCGTGCCGAAGCTGGTGCCGAGCGCGGCCGCCTCCTGCACCGCGGCGATGATCTCGGGGTGGGCGTGGCCGTGGATCAGCGGGCCCCACGAGCAGACGAGATCCACATACCGCCGGCCGTCGACGTCGGTCAGCCACGCGCCGCTGCCCTGTGCCATGAACCGCGGCGTGCCACCGACCGCGCGGAATGCCCGCACAGGTGAATTCACCCCGCCGGGGATGACTGCCTGGGCGCGGTCGAACAGGGCCTGGGAGACCGGGGCGTCCTCCGGGTACGGAAGATCCGCGGCGGGATATGTCGTGGTCACAGCGGTTCCCATTCTGTCAGCGGGCATGGGCGCCTATGTTGAGAGGGTTGTTCACATCACCGGATGATGTCCGGATCAGCCCGGTTCGACCTGTCTCTTATACACTATAAGAGACAGCAAGAGGATAGGCTGGCCGCGTGGAGCGAGCCGAGCTGTCCATCACGGTTCAGACCGCCCCGGACGAGATGACCATGCTGCTCGCCGGGGAGATCGACGTGCTCACCGTCACCGAACTCTCGGCCCTCGTCAACGACGTCCTGGCTGCTGATCCGCCGACCCGCATCGTGCTGGACATGGCCGGTATCACCTTCTGTGACTCCCAGGGCCTGGGCACGCTGGTGGTGCTCAGCCGCAAGGCGCAGCACAACCAGTCGGTGCTGGCGCTCGCCAACGTGGGTGACTTCCTGATGCGGGTGCTGGACATCACCGGTCTGCGCTCAGCGCTCATGATCACCACCCCCTCCTGACCCGAGGTCCTTGCGCATCTGCTGGGTGATCACGCGGTAGTTCGAGGTCTCGTAGAGCCGGATCGCGCGGTCGTTGTCGCCGAAGACGTTCAGCTCGAGGGCGCTCAGGCCGTGCTCGCGGACGATCTCCTCGCCGGCGGTCAGCAGCGCCCGGCCGTAACCCTCGCCCTGGAACTGCTCGTCGACGGCGATCTCGTAGAGGAACGCGCAGTCCTGGATGCCGCGCGGGTGCACCAGCCCGATCCACATCGAGCCGACCACGACGTCGTCCTCCCGCACGCCGTGCAGGAACAGCATCCCCGGGGTCGCCATCCCGCTCGGGAGCAGGGCCTCCTGACCCTCCCGGGTGCGGCCGAGGTTCTCCTCGAACGTGCCGGAGCCGGCTGCGGCCTGGGCCTCCGAATATGACCGCATGACACTCTCGTGCCACTCGGTGAACTCGTCCTCGGCCATCGGCCGTACCGTCAACTCGGGCATACCGCGATGCTGCCACAGCTACCTGGACGCCGGATTTCCCCTGTGGACAACCGGCCAGGGGTGTGGACAACCTCAGCCGAAGTCGCCGCCGGCCGTCAGCGCGGCCCCGGATCCGCCGGTCGCGGTCACGGCGTAGGTGTCCGCTCCGGCGTCCCGGCCACCCTCGGCGTACGTGTACCGGGCGGAGAACGTGTACGTCCCCGGCTCGATCGTGTCCCCCGACGACAGCGTGAAGTGGAAGACCAGCGCGTCCGCCTCCTCGGTGACGTTGCTGTTCACACTCGCTCCGGGCACCTGCTGGCTGCCGCCCCGGGAGACCAGCTCGGCGGTCCGCGCCAGCCGGACGGTCACGTCCAGGGCGGTCAGCGTCTCGCTCGTCCTGATCGTCACCACGCTGCTGGCCTGGGTCTTGCCGCCGACCACGACCGAGCCGTCGGCCCAGAGCGGCGAGGCGGCGGGCGACGAGGGTGGCGGTGCCGACGACGGGGACCGGTGGGGCTTCTGGGGCGTGGTGGTCCGGCTGGGCTTCGGTGAGCCGCTCGCCGTGACCGGTGGGGTCGCCGGCGTGGTGACGGCGATACTGCCGGGTGGGGGTGGCGGCGTCGGCCGGCTGG
>KL571225.1:5867-6903 GCA_000715855.1 Actinoplanes liguriensis | reverse complement strand
GCCCCCCGCCGCTCCAGCGATCCGGATCCGGGGCGCGCGCCGTCGCGCCGCCTCGTTCCGCATCGCGGTCTGTGTGACCCGGTTCAGGATCACGGCACGGTCGGGCTGGTGACCCGCCGCCTCGGCGCGCAGCACCGCGCGCAGTTCGTCGTCGGTGAGCATCACGCCGCCGCCTCCCATCCGTTGATCCGGGCCAGACTGCCGCCGAGCATCTCGGCCAGTTGTTTCGCTCCGCGCGAGGTCGCGCTCTTCACCGCGCCCTCGGAGATCCCGAGGGCGCCGGCGACCTCACGCTCGGACATGTCGAACGCGTACCGCAGGACCACGCAGGCCCGCCGCCGGTGCGGCAGCTTGGCCAGGGCCCGTCGCACGTCCAGGACCACCGGGACGTCCGACTCCGGAGCCCGTTTCAGGACCTCCAGCGAGAACAGGCGCTCCCGGCTGCGCTTGCGGATCCAGTTCCGGGCGAGATTCATCAAGATCCCATGCCCGTACGCCGCGGGGTCGTCCGCTGCCTGGACCCGGTCCCAGTGCCGCCACACCTCGGTCATCGCGTCGGCCGCCAAGTCGTCGGCGGCCGACGCGTCCCCGACCATCAGGTACGCAAGCCGCGACAACGAGTCGTAGTGCCGCTCGAAGTACGCGTGGTATGCGGCGTCGCGCATCGGGACCCTTCCGGGAGGGGTGTGGCCGCCGACCTGGCAATCGGCGGCCACCGGACATCACTTGAAGGTGATGTCGGAATCCGAGTAGATGCAGTTGACGCCGTCCGCCCCGGAACCGAGCTCGGTCGGCTCCGCGCCGGTGTTGTTGCCCTTGAACTTGTCGCAGACCTTCAGCGACGGCGAGCCGACCACGGTGATGCCGGACAGCTTCGCGGTGTCACCGAAGTTGGTGTTGATGCCGACCAGCGCCTTGGCCTTGCCGGTGGCGACCACGTTCTGCACCACGACCGCGCGCTTGAACTGGGTCTTGCAGTTGCCGCACGAGCGGTACAGCTTGCCGTAGTCGCTGACCTGGAAGTTCTTGATGGTCA
>KL571225.1:4223-5584 GCA_000715855.1 Actinoplanes liguriensis | reverse complement strand
ACCTTGTCGTCGGCGCCCTTGGCTCCGCCGCCGTTCACGGTGTAGACGGCCGAGGTGCCGCCCTTGAACGTCGCGGCGTCCTCACCGACGTTCTCCCACCAGACGTTGGTCAGGGTGCAGGAGCCGAGGCAGTGCACGCCGTCGGCGGCCGGGTCACCGAGGATGACGTTCGACAGGGTGGCGCCGTCGGCGAGCTCGAAGAGCGGGCCCTGGTCCTCGTCCTGCGAGTCGGTGCCGAGGTCGCCGCTGCCGAAGTAGCGGACGTTGCCGCCGTCCAGGCTGGTCGTGACCTCGATGGTCGAGGTGACCGCCTTCGAGCCGGTCGCGGTCGGCCAGGCGGCGGTCGCGGACGTCGAGGTCGACGTGGTCGCGGTCGGGGTCGCCGTCGCGCTCGCGGTCTTGGAGGCGCTCGGGGAGGCGGTCGCGGTCTTGGAAGCGCTGGGGGAAGCAGTCGCCGTCTTGGAGGCGGTGGCGGTGGCGGTGGCGGTGGCGGTTGCCGTGGCGGCGGTCACCGGGTTCACCGCGACGTCGTCGAACGATGCCGACGCGAAGCTCGTGACCAGGCCGATGCGGCCCTTTGCGGTCAGCGTGCCGGTGGCGCTGCCGATCGCCGTACCGTCGAGGAAGCCTTTGATCGTGGATCCTGAGGCGTCGATGCGCAGCGTGTGCCAGGCGGTGGCGCTGCTCACCGAGGTCGAGGCGAGCACCGACACGGTGCTGCCCTTGACCGCCTGCAGCTCGGCCTTGCCGGTGCCGAGCAGCGCCAGCCGGTACATGGTCGAGGAGCTGCCGGCCCGGGCCGCGATGCCGGCCAGGCCGCCGGTGGCGAACGTGCCGCCCTTGACCTTGGCCTGCACCGAGTAGTCGGTCCAGGAGGTGTCGCCGGCGAAGACCCGGGCGAGTTCGCTGTCCGTCTTGGACTGGTTGTACACCTTCGACCCGTCGGTCACGACCGACCAGGTGCCGCCCGACTTCGACCAGGCGCTCGTGCCGTTCTCGAAGTCGTCGCTGAACGTCGTGCTGCTGGCCGAGGCGTTGGGGACGAGGACCGCCACGAGCGCGGTGACCGCACCGGCCGCGCCCGCCGCGCCGAGGCCAGTGATGATCCGGCGGCGACGACGGCTCGCGGCCATGGCGTCGTCGGGGTGTGCGTGCCGCATGTTGCTCCTAGCTCCTGGGGGAAGAGGCTTCGACCGCTTGTGGTGCGGGCGATCAACTTCGTTGCCTCAAGTGACCCAGGTCACATCCAGGAGCTAGTTACCCCAGCGCGCCTTCTCCAGCAGGGCGAGCGCCTCGGCCGCCGCCTCGTCGCCGCCGGCCCGCAGCACCCGCGCGGCCTCGTCGACCGTCTCGGGCAGCCG
>KL571225.1:2079-4042 GCA_000715855.1 Actinoplanes liguriensis | reverse complement strand
CGCATCCCGCTCGCGGGTCGCCTCTGACTGGGCCTTGAGCTGCTGATTCTTCACCCAGAGCTCGACAAATATCGAGACCTTGGCACGCAGCACCCACGGGTCGAACGGCTTCGTCAGGTAATCCACCGCGCCGACCGCGTAGCCACGCAGGGCGAGCTGGGCGTCCCGGTCGGCCGCCGTCAGGAACAGGATCGGCACGTGCCTGGTCCGTTCCCGCCGCTTGATGTGGCTGGCCGTCTCGAAACCGTCCATGTTGGGCATGTGCGCGTCCAGCAGGATCACCGCGAAGTCGTCGGTGAGCAGCTGTTTGAGCGCCGCCTCGCCGCTCTCGACCGCGACCGGGGTCACCGGCAGGCCCTGCAGGATCGCCTCCAGGGCCAGCAGGTTGTCCCGCCGATCGTCGACCAGCAGTGCCTTGGCGCGCTCACCCACGCGTGCTCACCTCGTTCCTTCCCCCGCGGCTTCCGATCTGTAGACGATCTCAGCCGCGTTTCGGTTCCGTGGTCTCCGCGTTCACCCAGCGCGCCATCAGCTCGATCAGCTCGTCCAGATCGACCGGCTTGGTGATGTAGTCGCTCGCGCCGGCGGCGAGAGCCGACTCCCGGTCACCGGGCATCGCCTTCGCCGTAAGGAACACTACCGGTAGGTCCCGGAAACGCTGATTGCGCCGGATTCCCCGAGTTGTCTCGTACCCGTCCTGGTCCGGCATCATCGCGTCCATCAGCACGATGTCCACCTCAGGATGCTCGTTCAGAATGCGCACGCCGTCCACCCCGTTGTCCGAGTAGAGCACGTGCAGCCCGTGCATCTCCAGGGCGCTGGTCAGGGCGAACACGTTCCGCACGTCGTCGTCGACGATCAGCACCGTGGCGCCGTCCAGCTGCCGGCCGGCCGGATGCACCGCCATCGGCTCCTCCGGGCGTGGCTGCTCGATCAGCGGCATGTCCAGTGAGGCCATCGGCCGCACCGACACCGCCTTGGCGGGCGCCGCGGGCAGGGCCGGCATCGGGATCGAGTCGGCGGTCAGCGCCTCCGGCATGTAGAGCGTGAACGTCGACCCCTCGCCGGCCACCGAGCGGACCGCGATCGTGCCGCCGAGCAGCGCCGCGAACTCGCGACTGATCGACAGGCCCAGGCCGGTTCCCCCGTACTTCCGGGTGGTGGTGCCGTCGGCCTGCTGGAACGGCTCGAAGATGATCGCCAGCTTCTCGTCCGAGATGCCGATGCCGGTGTCCCGCACCGCGAACGCCACCATCTGCTGACCGGCGGCCACCGACGGCACGTCCAGGTCGTTCTCCCGGGAGGCGGCGAAGATGCTCAGCGTCACCGAGCCGTGGTCGGTGAACTTGACCGCGTTGGAGAGCAGGTTGCGCAGGATCTGCTGGAGCCGCTGCGGGTCGGTGACGATCGAGTCGGGCAGGCCGGCCGCGAGCTCGACCTCGAACCGCAGCCCCTTGTCCTCGGCCTGCGGTGCGAACGCCTGCTCGACGTAGCTGCGGATGCCGTCGAAGTCGACCACGTCCGGCTCGACGTCCATCCGGCCGGCCTCGATCTTCGACAGGTCCAGGATGTCGTCGATCAGCGACAACAGGTCGGAGCCGGCACTGTGGATGGTGCGGGCGAACTCGATCTGCTTCTCGGTCAGGTTCCGATCGGTGTTGTCGGCCAGCAGCCGGGCCAGCAGGAGCAGCGAGTTCAGCGGGGTCCGCAGCTCGTGGCTCATGTTGGCGAGGAACTCGGACTTGTACGTGTTCGCCCGCGAGAGCTGCTGCGCCTTCTCCTCCAGGCCGAGCCGGGCCAGCTCGATCTCCCGGTTCTTCAGCTCGATGTTGGCCTTCTGCTCGCTCAGCAGCTTGGCCTTGTCCTCCAGCTCGGCGTTCGTCCGCTGCAGCTCCGCCGACTGGTCCTGCATCTCCCGCGCCAGCCGCTGCGACTGCGTCAGCAGTTCCTCGGTACGGCGGGG
>KL571225.1:1184-1898 GCA_000715855.1 Actinoplanes liguriensis | reverse complement strand
ACTGCGTCAGCAGTTCCTCGGTACGGCGGTTGGCCTGGATCGTGTTGAGGGCCACGCCGATCGTCGCGACCAGCCGCTCCAGGAACGTCAGGTGCAACCCGGAGAAGGCGGCCACCGAGGCGAACTCGATCACCCCGAGCATCTCGCCCTCGAACAGCACCGGAAGCACGACCAGGTCGCTCGGCGGCATCGCGAGGAGGCCGGAGCGCATGGTCAGGATGCCGTCGTGGGTCGCGCGCACCCGGATCGTGCGGCGCGACACCGCGGCCTGGCCGACCAGGCCCTCGCCGGGGCCGAAGGTCACCTCGTGGTCGCGGGCGACATAGCCGTACGCCGCGGCCAGCCGCAGGCGCATCACCGCTTCCTCGTTGTCGACCAGGAAGAACGCGCCGAGTTGTGCGTCGACCAGCGGCGTCACCTCGGTCATGATCATGCGGCAGACCTCGCCGACGTCCCGCTGACCCTGCAGCAGGCCACCGATGCGGGCCAGGTTCGAGTCGAGCCAGCCCTGCTCCGCGTTGGTCTTGGTGGTGTCGCGGAGCGTCACGATCATCTGGTTGATGTTGTCCTTCAGCTCGGCGACCTCGCCCTGCGCCTCGACGGCGACGCTCTGCGTGAGGTCACCACGGGTCACGGCGGTGGACACCTCGGCGATCGCGCGGAGCTGGATGGTCAGCGTGGAGGCGAGCTGGTTGACGTTGTCGGTGAGGTCAC
>KL571225.1:755-893 GCA_000715855.1 Actinoplanes liguriensis | reverse complement strand
GTTGACGTTGTCGGTGAGGTCACGCCACGTACCGGAAACGCCTTTGACCTGGGCTTGTCCGCCGAGCTTGCCCTCGGAGCCGACCTCGCGGGCAACCCGTGTCACCTCATCCGCGAAGGACGAGAGCTGGTCGACCAT
>KL571225.1:0-568 GCA_000715855.1 Actinoplanes liguriensis | reverse complement strand
CGTGTTGACGGTGTTCTTCAGCTCCAGGATCTCGCCGCGGGCGTCGACCGTGATCTTCTGCCCCAGATCGCCCTTTGCCACGGCCGTGGTGACCGACGCGATGTTGCGCACCTGGGCGGTCAGGTTGGACGCCATGTAGTTGACGTTGTCGGTCAGGTCGCGCCACGTCCCGGCCACCCCGCGCACCTGCGCCTGGCCGCCGAGCTTGCCCTCCGAGCCCACCTCGCGAGCCACCCGCGTGACCTCGTCGGCGAACGACGACAGCTGGTCGACCATGGTGTTCACGGTGTTCTTCAGCTCCAGGATCTCGCCCTGGGCGTCGACCGTGATCTTCTGCGACAGGTCACCCTTCGCCACCGCGGTGGAGACCTGCGCGATGTTGCGCACCTGACTGGTCAGGTTGGACGCCATCGAGTTGACGTTGTCGGTCAGGTCGCGCCACGTGCCGGCCACCCCGCGCACCTGCGCCTGACCACCGAGCTTGCCCTCCGTGCCGACCTCGCGGGCCACGCGCGTGACCTCGTCGGCGAACGACGACAGCTGGTCGACCATGGTGTTGACGGTGGAC
>KL571224.1:36946-37964 GCA_000715855.1 Actinoplanes liguriensis | reverse complement strand
ATCGACGGCGGGTCGAATCTGGCGTTGAGCGCCACCTCGGTGATCTCCACGCCGCCGGCCGCGCCCGGCGAGGACACGTCGTGGCCGCCGCGCCGCACCGCGAGCAGCGCACTCTTCGAGAACACCGGCTCCTACGAGCGGCGCCCGGTCAGCAGCGGCGTGCTCTCCGGCCGGCAGAACGATCTCCTCGACCCGGACGACGAGGACGAGGACGAGAAGTCCAACAGCCCGCTCGCCGCGGTGGGTTACACCGTCGTCTGGTACGGCGTCCCGGTCGTCCTGTTCGTGCTGGGCATCCTCCTGCTGAACGGCGGCCAGCGCGCCCACGCCCTGCAGACGCTCGCCAACGCCGCGCCGGAGTTCGGCATCTCGCTGGCGCTGAGCATCATCGTCGCCTTCGGATTGCGGTTCGCCACCACCGCCTGGAAGTCCGCGAGTGTCGGCCTGGCCGCGGCGGTGGTCGGCGGCGGCCTGGCCACGGTCCTAGCCTCCGCCATCACCGGCAACAGCCTCAGCTGACCGCTCGCCGTATCGAGCGCTTCCTCGACCTGCCCCGGTCGGCCGATAAAAGGTTCCGGAAAGCACGAACGGCACGCCGGGCGAACCCGGCATGCCGTTGGTGTGTGGTGCGAGGTCTTACTTGGCGGCGACCACGTTCACCGGGAACGTGGCGGTCACCTCGGGGTGCAGCTTGACCTGGACGTTGTACGAGCCCGTGGTCTTGATGTGACCCGGGAGCTCGAGACGACGACGGTCCAGCGAGGGGCCGCCGGCGGTCTTGACCGCGTCGACGATCTCGGCCGGGGTGATCGAGCCGAACAGGCGGCCACCGTTGCCGGTGCGCGCGCTCAGCGTGACCTTCAGGCCGGACAGCTGCGCCTTGACCTCGGTCGCCTGGCCCAGGTCACGGATCTCGCGAGCCTCACGGGCCCGCTTGATCACGACGACCTGCTTCTCGGCGCCCTTGGTCCACTGGATGGCGAAGCCCTGCGGCAGGAGGTAGTTACGGCCGTAGCCG
>KL571224.1:34992-36749 GCA_000715855.1 Actinoplanes liguriensis | reverse complement strand
GTTACGGCCGTAGCCGTTCTTCACCTCGACGATGTCGCCGGGGGTCCCGAGACCCGAAACTTCCTGCGTGAGGATGATCTTCATCTGGGTGACCCTCCTCAGCGCGCCGTCGCCGTGTACGGCAGGAGCGCCATCTCGCGGGCGTTCTTGACCGCGCGGGCGATCTGCCGCTGCTGCTGCGAGGTCACTCCGGTGACGCGGCGGGCACGGATCTTGCCCCGGTCGGAGATGAACTTGCGCAGCAGCGCGGTGTCCTTGTAGTCGATGTAGGTGATCCCGTCCTTGTCGAGCGGGTTCACCTTCTTCTTCGGCTTGCGAAGCGCAGCAGCCTTAGCCATTGCTCTTAACTCCTGAACTCAAGATAAGCCCGAAGGCTTAGAAGGGAGGCTCGTCGTCGAACGAGGAGTTGTTGCCGCCGCCGGAGCGGTTGCTGGAAGCGGGCGCAGCCGTGGCCCAGGGGTCGTCGTAGTCGTTGTTGCTCCGACCACCACCACCGCCACTGTTGCCGCCACCACCGTTGAACTGCTGCCGATTGCCGCCGCCACCACCGCCGGAGGCGCCGAAGCCACCCCCGCCGCCGGAACGACTCGCCTTCTGCACCTTC
This sequence comes from Actinoplanes liguriensis, assembly GCA_000715855.1. GTDB lineage: Bacteria > Actinomycetota > Actinomycetes > Mycobacteriales > Micromonosporaceae > Actinoplanes > Actinoplanes liguriensis. Next base: position 36,145 of record KL571224.1, on the reverse strand, counting down.
GCCGTGGCGTAGCGCAGGGACGGGCCGATCTCGTCGACCTCGAGCTCCATGACGGTGCGCTTCTCTCCCTCTTTGGTGTCATACGTCCGCTGGCGCAGCCGGCCCTGCACGATGACCCGAGCGCCGCGCTGCAGCGACTCGGACACGTGCTCGGCGGCGTCACGCCAGACACTGCACGACAGGAAGAGTGGCTCGCCGTCTTTCCATTCGCCCGACTGCCGGTCAAGGGTCCGCGGGGTGGAGGCGATGCGGAATGAACAGACCGCCGCCCCCGATTGGGTGAAGCGCAGCTCAGGGTCGTTGGTCAGATTGCCAACCACCGTGATTACGGTTTCTCCAGCCATGAAACTTCTCCTCGCCGCTCAAGTCGTTGACGCAAAGGGTCTCAGGACCCTCTGACAAAAACGCCTCAGCGGGTCTCGGGACGGATGACCTTGGTCCGCAGGATGGACTCGTTGAGCTTGAGCTGACGGTCCAGCTCGACCACGGCCTCGGGCGTCGCCTGCAGGTCGACGACCGCGTAGATGCCTTCAGCCTTCTTGTTGATCTCGAACGAGAGCCGGCGACGGCCCCAGACGTCGAGCTTCTCCACCGAGCCACCCGCGGTCCTGATGACGTTCAGGTACTGGTCGAGCGACGGTGCGACGGTGCGCTCCTCGAGCGAAGGATCGAGGATCACCATGAGTTCGTAATGACGCAAGACATTCACCTCCTGTGGGCTATACGGCCACGGTCTCTCCGTGGCAGGAGGTCTTGTGTCGCACGCAGAAGAAAGCCGTGGGAGAGACAACGCCCACGGCGACCAGTCTGCGAACCGAGCCAGTGTACCCAGGTGGAGCGCTGTGTCCCAAAACGAAGACCCCGTCCGTGTGGACGGGGTCCTCGTTCTGCAGAGCCGCGGGGCGTCCGGTCCGGTTCGTTGGGTGGGACCTGGGGAGGAACGACCACACCGATGAGGTGGACGCGGTCGCCCCGCGGAGCCTTACAAGGACCACCTTACGCCAGATTTGACCGGGATGCACGTTGCGACACGATTGCCCGAATAGCCGCAGTCAGTACACCGAGCATGCAGACCATCGCGGTCACCCCCAGGAGTCCGATCGGACGGCCGGTGCGCAGCGGTTCGACCGCCGCGACCGGCTCCGCGGCGGGG
>KL571224.1:29279-34799 GCA_000715855.1 Actinoplanes liguriensis | reverse complement strand
CGAGCTGTCTCTTATACACATCCAGGGCGACGGGAGCTCGTCGGCAGCGGTCGCGCCGGTCGCCGTGCGGTCCGCGGCTGCCGGCGTCTTGCGGCCGCCCGGCGGCATCCCGGCAAATGCAGGGTCACGAGCTTCCGCCGTACGGGAAATCAAGTCTTTGACCTTGTTCGACGTTCCCCCGTCCGGCTCCGCGGCGGCGCTGCTGGAGACCCGGGCGCGTGCCGTCCGCCGGTCGGCCGGGTCACGGTGGTGACCATGGCCCGAGTCCTGGCCGGGACGCATCGGCCGGGCCCGCGGTGACCTGGTGTCCTGCAGCGCGGAGCCGGACGACGACTGCCCCGGCCCGCCCCCGACGATCGACGGCAGGGTGGTCGCGTCGAAATCGCCCGGCGCCGGGTTCGTCAGCGCCGCCGAGGCCGAGGGCACCGCCGTGACCAGCATCGGCAGCGGGTCGTCGGAGCCCGAGCAGTCCGGCGTGAGGACCACCGGCGTGGTGCCGCGGCGAAACAGCACCTCGGCCGCGCCGTCCTCCGGAATGACGGCCTGAGGCTTGCCGGCCAGCTCCAGGCGCGCGTCGTGCCCGGTGCGATTGACCACGTGCAGGGTGCTCTCGGCGGGCACCGTCATCTTCTCGACGCTGGGCTTCGAGCCGCAGGACAGGCCCAGCATCCCGCCGTCGAACGTCACCCGCCGGCCACCCGGCTCCAGCTGGTCCGCGCTGGCCGTGCCGTTGGTGAGCAGCGGCACGCCGAAGATCATGCCGCAGGCCACCAGCGCCGCCATCCGGTATCGGAACTGCCGCGACATGCACTTCTCCCCAGTTCGCCGCCGGTCACGGCCGGCAATCGGTCAAACGTGATCGATGGGGCTAACGAGACGGATCGGGGCCCGGTGACGCTTGCCGGAAAGTGTCGGACGGGCGTCGTAGGCTCGTCCCATGCGCATCGGAGCCCACGTCGATCCCGCCGACCCGCTGGCCGAGGCCGCCGCCCGCGGCGCCGAGGCGGTGCAGTTCTTCCTCGCCGACCCGCAGAGCTACAAGAATCCGGAGCCGCGTGCGGACGCGGAGCTGCTGCGTGCGTCCGAGGTGGACATCTTCATCCACGCGCCGTACAGGTTGAATGTCGCGTCGCCGAACAACCGGATTCGCATCCCGAGCCGCAAGTTGCTCATGACGCACGCCCGGGCGGCCGCCGAGATCGGGGCAAAGGGCCTGATCGTGCACGGCGGGCACGTCGACGGTGGTGACCTGGCCGCCGGCTTCGCCAACTGGAGGAAGGCGTTCGAATATGCCGAGAAGGACGGCGGCCTCCCCCTCCCGATCCTGATCGAGAACACCGCCGGCGGCGACAACGCCTGTGCCCGGCGCTTCGACAACCTGGCCCGGCTGTGGGACGCGGTCGGCGAGTTCGGGGCCGGCTTCTGCCTGGACACGTGCCACGCCTTCGCGGGCGGGGAGGACCTGGTCGGCATCGTCGACCGGGTCAAGGCGATCACCGGTCGAATCGACCTTATCCATGCAAATGACTCCAAGGGCGGATTCGACTCGGGCCAGGACCGGCACGACAACCTGGGGAATGGAAAGATCGACCCCGAATTGGTGGTCGCCGCCATCCGCGCCTCCGGGGCTCCGGCCATTGTGGAGACCCCGGGCGGGGTGGAAGGGCAGCGCGCCGACATAGCCCTGCTGCGGGAGCGGTCGGGCGCCTGACGTCACTGGTCCGGGGAGAGTCATGACCGAGCAGCCGCAACCGCTCTCGACCAGGTCGGCCGGTGACGGCGCGACGCCGCCGGAGCAGGGCGTGCCGAAGAGGAGACGGCTCTTCGGGATCTTCGGGTCCGGTCGGCGGGACAAGGTCGGCTCGATCAAGCCGATCAGCTCTGTGCCGGCGGCGGGATCCGATTCGTCGGGTGCGCTTTCCGGCAAGTCGGAAAAATCCGGCGGGGAGAAGCCTGCGGCGGTTGACGAAACCAAAGTTGGCGAGGCCGCGACGGTAAGGCGGAGGCCTTGACGGCGGACCAGCCTGCGACGGTGCTCAGCGCTTCGGGAACGACCAAGGACCAGCCGTCAGCCGCGCCCGGCACTTCCGGAACGACGGCGAAACCGGCGACGGACGCGACCGACGCTTCGGGGCCGACGGCCGAACAGGGTGCGGACGCGCTCGGCGCTTCGGACAAGACCAAAGACCAGCCGGGCGACTCGGGAACGGGACCGTGCCCAGCGGCTCGGGAACGACCAAGGCGCAACCGGAGACCGCGGCCGGCGTTTCGGGAACAACAGCCGGACCGGCGGCGGAGAAGGGTGCTGAGGCCGCGGCTGCTCCACAGGGGACGACGGCCGAGAAGAGGAAGCGGCGGCGCAAGGAACTGCCGGAGACCCGGCCGCCAGGCGTGCCGCAGGATCCGTGGGCCGCCTTCGCGGATGCCGCCGCCGAGAAGCCGCCGGGACGGATCCGGCGTGGGGTGCGTGTGGTCGGGCGGTGGTTCATCCATGAGTACTCGTTGGCGATCTACCTCTCGGTGGTTTTCGCGGCCGCGCTGACCTGGCCGACGCTGCGATCTCCGATGCACACGCTGCCGCAGGACCTCGGGGACCCGTCCCGGCAGGCCTGGCAGATCTCCTGGCTCGGGCACGTCCTGCAGACCAATCCGGTCAAGCTCTGGCAGACCAACGCTTATTTCCCGACGACCGACTCCCTTGCGTACGGGGACAGCCTGCTCGGCTACGCGCCCGCCGGCCTGCTCGGGAGCGGGCCGGAAGCGGCCGTGCTGCGCTACAACATCCTGTTCGTGCTGGCCCACGCGTTGCTGCTGTTCGGGGCGTATGCCCTTGTGCGGCAGCTCGGCGCCCGGCCGACCGGCGCGGCGGTGGCGGCGGCCGCTTTCGCGTACGCGCCGTGGCGCCTCGCCCAGGAAGGCCACCTCGACGTCGTGTCGGCCGGGGCGATTCCGCTCGCTCTGGCGCTGCTGGCACGTGGGCACGGCTGGTCCATCCGGTACGGCTTCCGGCCCGACCGGCGCAACTCCGGGTGGGCCGCGCTGGGGTGGCTGGTGGCGACCTGGCAGCTCAGTCTCGGCTTCGCGCTCGGGCTGCCGTTCGCGTATCTGCTGGGTGCGATCTTGGTCGTGCTGCTGATCGTGGTGCCGATCCGGCGGTTCCGGCAGTACCGGAGGGCGAAGCGTCTGAAGGCCGCGCAGAACCCCGCGGACACAACGGAGCCGGCCAAGAAAAGCCCCACGGACACGACGGAGCCGGCCAAGAAGAGCCCCGCGGACACGACAGAGTCGGCCGCGAAGAGCCCCACGGACACAGCGGAGCCGGCCGCGACGAGCCCGGCAGGTACAACCGAGTCGGTCACGGCGACGCCGGAGAAGTCGGCCGAGAAGAGCAAAGAGGACGCCGCCGGTAAGCCGGGGGCTGAGAAAGCAGCTCCGAGCAAGCCTGACGACTCCGGCTCCGGCAAGGCCGAGCAGGAGAAACCGAAGGCCAGCAGCGAGGACACGACGGATAAGTCCGGCGCGTCTGTGCAGAGCAAGCACGAGCTCGGTAAGACAGAGCAGATCCAGGACAGGTCGGCCCGGATCGAGAAGGCCGAGCCGAGCAAGCCGGAAGAGAATAAGGCCGAACCCGCCAAGGACGATCCAGCCAAGGCCGCCGACAACAAGGCTGAGCCGGGCAAGACCGCTGAGCCGGCCAAGGACGCGGAAGACAAAGCTGAGCCGGCCAAGGACGCGGCGGACAAGGCCGAACCCGGCAAAGACGCGGCGGTCAAGGCCGAAGAGCCGGTCAAGGACACGGCGGGAACGGCCCAGGAGCCGGTCAAGGACACCGCGGGCAAGGTTGAAGAGCCGGCCAAGGAAACGGACGACAAGAAGGCGCAGGAGAAGGCTGAGCCCGATGCGAAGGACGCACAGGGCGAGGCGAAGAAGGGCGCGGCCGGCCGGAGCGTGTTCCGACGCGGGAAGCGACCGGCCAACAAACCGGAGCGGAGAAGGAAGCCCCGCCGGGCGACGAACGCGGTGCTCGGCTGGCGCCTGCTGCTCGCCGACTACCTGGGTGTGCTGTTCTTCGCCGGCGTCGGCGCGGTGCTGGCGATTCCGTACCTGCGGGTGCCGGACCTGAGCACCCGCCTCGACCAGATCAGGTTCTTCTCCCCGCCGCTGCGCAGCCTGCTGATCGGGCCGGCCGAGTCACGGATCTGGGGAGCGGCGCACGCCACCCCCCGGGAGTCCCTGAAGTGGGCCGCCGAGATGTCCCTGCTGCCGGGCTTCATGCTCTACGGGCTGGCGCTGGCCGGCCTGCTCTTCTCGATCTGGCGCTGGCGGCAACGCCTGTTCCTGGTGATCGGTCTGGCCGTCGCGGTGATCCTGACGCTCGGCACCACGTTCTTCGGCGGGCGCTGGACGTACCTGCCGCTCTTCGGGCACCTGGGCGCCTCGTTCGACCAGATCGTCCCGGGCCGGCTGATGCTCTCGGTGACCCTGGTCCTGGCGATTCTGGCGGCCGGCGCGGTCGACGAGTTCGTCCGGCGGGCGGAGCACCTCGCGGCCCAGCGGACACCGCCCCGACCGGGCCCCCTGCTGCGCCTGGCCACGCTCCTGCCGCTGTTCCTGGTCCTCCTGGAGGGGTGGAGCGCGACCGCCCACCCGGTCACGCCCACCCAGCCGGAGGCCATGCGAACCGTGGGCGGGCCGATGCTGGTTCTGCCGACCGATGCGCTCCCGGACCAGACCGTGCAGCTCTGGACCACGTCGCGGTTCCAGCAGGTCGCGAACGGTGGTGGCAACGTCGCCGTGGCCAAGCAGAACGAGATGCGCAAGCAGGTGCAGTCGTTCCCGGATCTGGCGAGCATCTCGTATCTGCGCTCGATCGGCGTGGGCACGGTGGTGCTGATCCGTTCCGAGGTCGCCGGGACGCCCTGGGAGCAGGCCGGAGACCTGCCGGTGGACGCGCTCGGCATCCGCCGGGAGGACCTCACCGACGCGGTGGTGTTCCGCCTGAACTGAGCGGCGGGCACCGCGAGGCCGATCGAGGGGCGCGGCCGACGCCGTACGGGAAAGCGATCGAAACCCCGGCCATCAGCGGCCCGGCGGCAAGACACAGAGAAGGGGCACACCGCAAGGTGTGCCCCTTCCGCAGAACGAACCGTCTAAACCTTGACGACCGCCGGCGGCTCCGGCGGAAGCGGCGGCAGCGCAACCTCGCCCACCGGCGGCCGCACGTAGCCGAGCGACCAACGCAACCGCTGCACCCACGACGCGTCCGGTCCGTCCATCAGCCCGGCATCCGGGTCCTGACCGTCGTAGCTCTGCCGGACCACGTCCAGCTCAGGCCGCCAGATCTCCCGGATCACCAGCCCGCACAGCACCGCCACGGTGATCAGCCGCAGGCTGGAGGCCAGCACGAACGTGCCTTCCGGGATGACCGACTTGCCGCCCGCGCCGATCAGCTCGGCGTAGAACGCGGTGAAGTACCCGATCTCGGCCACGGTCCACGCGCTGTCTCTTATACACATCTCT
>KL571224.1:16637-29134 GCA_000715855.1 Actinoplanes liguriensis | reverse complement strand
CACGTACTGCTGTGACCAGACCTTGCTGAAGATCAGGAAGAACGCCACGACCAGGAACGCCATCTGCGCGAGCCGCGGCGGTTTCGGCGCCAGCAGGCCGAACCCGACGAGGAAGACGCAGGCGAGACCGAACAGCGCGTAGGTCAGCACGTTCAGCGTCGGGATGTGGTCGGCGAGCCACTGGAACGGCCCTTGATCACCGGTCGATCCGCTCTTCCACTTGCCGTCCAGATACCGCCCGATGTACCAGAGCGTGCCCCAGTCCACCGGCCGCGTCGAGTTGAGCCGGAAGAACCGCAGCCAGGCCTCGTGATGCCAGTACCAGACCGGGAAGTTGACCACCACCCAGGTGATGACCGTGCCCAGCGCGGCGCCGACGAACGGTCTGATCCGGCCGCTGCGTAACGCGAGCACGAGCAGCGGCCCGAGGATGAACAGCGGCCACAGCTTCGCCGCCGCGCCGAGCCCGAGGAAGATCCCGGCCCACACCGGCTGGCGGCGCACCCAGAGGTAGAGGCCGATCGCGGCGAACCCGATCGCCAGGAAGTCCCAGTTGACCGTCGCGGTGACGAGCAGGATCGGCGAGAGCGCGAAGATCGCCGCATCCCACGGCCGTCGTCGTCGCAGCGCCAGGATCACCGCCGCGGTAGCGACCGCGAGCAGCGACAGGATCAGCGCGTTGATGTTGTAGAACCAGGTGCCCTGGTTGATGCTCGTGTCCTGCTTCGTCCCGTACCAGTGGACGGGGAGGCCGAGCGCGCCCATGAAGTAGCCGGTGACGACCGGGTACTCCACCTCGTGGTCGACGTACGGCACCTGGCCGTCGTTGAGCCCCTCGGCGTAGTACAGCGCCAGGACGTCGGTGTAGCAGAAGCGTGTGTACTGCACGTTCTTCTGCCAGTCGCCGCTCATGCAGGGCGATTTCTGCACCCAGGAGAGCGCCAGGATCAGGCAGGTCAGGGCCAGCACGAACCGCGGGGCGGTCCAGAACCGGTTGGGCCGGCCGTCGGGGCGGGTCGCGTGCGAGCCGAGCGGCCCGCCGATGAACTGCGACAGGCCCCGCACGAAACCGTCCGAGGTGGCACTCGGGACGTCGGGCCGGTCGGTGGACGGTTGCGTGCTCATGCCTTGGCATCATGCCGCATCAACCTCAGAGATCGGACGCGGCCCGGACTCGGCACACCGATGGAAACCGGCAGAAAAAGACGGCGCCCACCTCGTCGAGGTGGGCGCCGTCGAAAGCCGGCCGGACATCAACCGCCGTTGTTGTTACCGCCGCCGTTGTTGTCGTTGTTCCCGTTGTTGTTGTCGGTGTCACCGGTGTTGCCGGTGTTACCCGTGTTGCCGGTGTTCCCGTTGTTGTTGTTGTCGGTGTTCTGGCCGGGGCAGAGGATCGCCAGCGTGCCGTTACAGACCGCGCTGTTGTCCGGCTGTGTCGGCTGGACCGGCAGCGCCTGACCGTTGCCGAGCGAGGAGTCCCCACCCTTCTGCCGGTCGGGGAAGGACTTCTTGTCCCAGTCCTTCTTCTTGGCGACGTTGTCCAGGAACATCTTCCAGACGTCGGCCGGCGTGTTGGAGCCGAACATCTTGCCGCCGCCCGCCTTGGTCAGCGCGACCCGGTTCCCCTTGCCGCCGATCCACACCGTGGCCGCCAGCTGCGGGATGCCGCCGACGAACCAGGCGTCACCGTTCTTGCTGCTCTCGGCCTGGCTGAGCTCCCAGGAACCGGACTTGGCAACGGCCTGCCGGCCGCCGGCCAGGGTGTGCTTGGCGTGCTCCGGGATCTTCTTGAGCACGCCGGTCAGGTCGGACATCTGCTGCGCGTCGAAGACCTTGGTGCCGCTCTTGGGAAGCGTCTTCAGGTTGGTGAGCTTGCCGGTGGTCGGGTCGACCGACTTGATCGACTTGATGAAGTGCGTCACGTGCCGCACGCCCTGGCCGACGATCGTCGCCACGCCTGTCGCGTGGTCCAGCGGGAGGACCCGGAACTGGCCGAAGCCGATCTCCTCGCTGAAGTTCTTGTCCCAGGTGGAGGCGTCGGTCTTGCTCAGGTCGATCCGCTTGCCGTCGTTGTTCCAGATGTACTGGATACCAGCGTCCTTGGCGGCCTTCACGACCTTGTCCACGCCGAGCTTCTGGGTGATGAAGTAGAACGGGAAGTTGTACGACTTCACCGTCGCCTGCTCGAGGTCACAGCTCTTGATGTTGTGACCGTCGCTCTGACAGGTCGCGCCCGGGTCCTGGCCGGCGTTGCTGATCGTCGTTCCGTTCGACCGCTTCTGCGTGCCGTCCCACAGCGTGTCGAAGGAGTAGTTGGCCTTCAGCGCCGCCGCCAGCGTATAGATCTTGAACGAGGACGCCGGGGACTGACCGCCGGACTCCATCACGCCGCTGCCGTCACCCGACATGTAACCGGCGTAGTCGATGCCGTTGGGATCGTCACCGCCGTAGTAGCCGAGCACCTCGCCGGTATTGGGATCGATGCCGATCACCGCGGCCTGGTACTTGCTCGACAGCCCGTTGAGCGGGGACTCCTTGTTCTTCTGCCGACCGGCTTCCTCGGCCGCCGCCTGCACGTCCTTGTCGATCGTGGTGGTGATCGTCAGACCACCCTTTTTGATCTGGTCGTCGGTGATACCGAGCTGGTGCAGCTCGTAGGTGACGTGCCGCATGATCATGCCGACCGGCTTGCCGTCCGCACAGGTCGAGCACGCGGTGCTCTTCTTCTTCGCGGCCGGGTACTTCCGGGCGTCGTACTGCGCCTTGGTGATCGCACCCATGTCGAGCATGTTCGACATGGTGTATTCCCAGCGCTCCTTGGAGGCGGAGGGGTTGATCAGCGGGTCGTAGCCCTGGTGCGTGGAGGTCGGGTACGGCTGCTTGATGATCGAGGCGATCACCGCGGCCTGATCCGGCGTGATCTCGTTCTTGCTGCCCTGGACGATGCTGGCCCCGAAGTAGCCCTGGGCGGCGGCCTCCGCGCCGTACCGGCCTTCGCCGAGGTCGACGTAGTTCAGGTACAGGCCCATGATCTGGTCCTTGGAGTACTTCGACTCCAGCTTGCGGGCGATCACGGCTTCGCGCAGCTTACGGCTGTAGCTGATGTCCTTCAGCTCGGCCACGTGCCGCGCGTACTGCTGGGTGATCGTCGACGCGCCCTGCTTGTCGCCGCCGGTGAAGTTGTTCCACGCGGCGCGGGCGATGCCCTTCATGTCGATGCCGTTGTGGTGGTAGAAGTTCTTGTCCTCGGCGGCCGCGACCGCGTTCGACATGGTCTTGCTGATCTTCTGGTACGGCACGTTGATGCGGGGCTCGCCCTCTTTGGCGAGGATCTGGTTCTGCGCGTTGTAGATGATGTTCATCTGCTCCTCCGCCTGAGGCGTGGGCAGTTCGACGTCATCGAAGAAGTAGGTGCCACCGACGATGCCGGCGCCGATCATGATGACCAGCACGGCGGCCGCCGCGGTGAGGATGTTCGCGCGACGGTACTTCTTGTCGGCCTTGCTCCGCGGGCGCTTGCCACCGCCGCCCCCGCCACTGCCTCCGCTGCCGCCACCCGGGCCACCGGGACCGACGGGCGGCACCGAGGCACGCCCACCGACTCCCGCCGCGCCGACCGAGGCACGGCCGCCGACCGGAGCGGCGCCGACCGAGGCACGCCCGCCGACCGGAGCAGCGCCCACGGAGGCACGCCCACCGACCGGAGCGGCGCCGACCGAGGCACGCCCACCGACCGGGGCGGAGCCGCCGACCGGGGCGCGGCCGGGACTGGCCGATCCGACCGATGCCGATCCCGCTGGCCGCCGGTAGGCGTCAGGAGCGGGACGGTCCTCGTCCGGACCGGAAGCAGCGAACGACCCGGGCACTTGGGCCCGGGCTCGTGCGTTCTGCGGTTCGCCGTACGGATTCATTCCTTCACACCTACCGTTCGCGGGGGCGCGGCCGGGCTGTCCGGGATCGGATCCCGGCGACCGTGCCACGAGCGGGCGTACTTATCGGATGTCTGAAATGACCGACTCCGGTGCTGGGTGCCCGACCCGGTTGTAATCATGTCCACGTTAGCGACATCGATCCGGTTCACCGTCGGCCCTCCCGGACGTGTGAATCCGAACCGGTTTTCCACTGCATGGGGGGCTCGTCCTCGCCGAGCGCATCCCGGCCGAGCACGTAGCGCTCGATCAGGTGGTTCCACGAGCAGGAACGGCACACCTCGACCACGAACACCTGGCACTCACGGAGCGTCATCGCGAGCACAGGCAATTCGGCGACCTTGTGGGCTTGGCCGGCCGAGTTCTTGAGCTCGTCTCCATAGACGTAGTGGACCAATGTCAGGTTGTCACGGCGGCAGATCGGGCACCGATCGTCGGTCGGCTCGCCATGGAAGGTCGCCGCGTTTTTCAAGTACGGCGACGCGTCGCACACATCGAGGGGGCTGATGCGGCCATTGCGCACGTCACGGAGGACTGCCCGCTTCTGAAGCGAGTAGTCCACCACCTGTCGCTGCGTGCGCATGGCGAAGAGAGTACGCGGTCGCCGCTCAGAGGGCGACCGTCATCACGGAGCGTGGCGTGGCGACAGCGCAGGATGTCTGAGTTGCGTGTGCGAGCATCCCGATCTACGGTTGCGATGTATCGGGCCGATACATCGGAGCAGACTTCTGGGGAGGGTCGAGGTGCTGGAGTTGGCGATCCTCGGGCTTCTGCAGGAGGCGCCGATGCATGGCTACGAACTCCGCAAGGAGTTGGCGACCAAGCTCGGCACGCTTCGTGCCGCGATCAGTTACGGGACGCTGTACCCGACTCTGAAGCGGTTGAAGCTGGCCGGCTGGATCAGCGAAGCCGAAGCGAACAACAACGAAATTGTTCCCCCGATGACCAGCAAACGGGGTCGGGTTGTCTACAAGATCACGGCGGAGGGCAAGGAACGCTTCGCCGAGTTGATCGCGGCCACCGGGCCGGAAACGTATGACGACGCCGGCTTCGGCGTGCACATGGCCTTCTTCTCCCGCACCGACACGGCAACCCGGCTGCGGATCCTGGAAGGCCGCCGGCGCCGGGTCGAGGAGCAACGCGAGGGGCTGCGGGACATTCTCGCCCGGGCCGCCGACCGCCTCGACGCGTACACGCTCGAGCTGCAGCGCCACGGCCTGGACGCGTGCGAGCGCGAGGTCCGCTGGCTGGAGGAGCTGATCACCAACGAGCGGTCCGGCCGCACCCCGGCCTTCCGCAACCGTGCCGGGCTGCCCGGCACCACGAACCCCGCTCCCGCAGGTGGCACGCCGCCGGCGGGGACGGCACCCCCGGAAACACCGCGTCCGCACTCGGACCGGCCGTGATGAACAACAAGGAGGCAAACGCGATGGGTTCCGTCCGCGTCGCCATCGTCGGTGTGGGTAACTGCGCCTCGTCCCTCGTGCAGGGCGTGGAGTACTACAAGAACGCCGACCCCAACGACCGCGTTCCGGGTCTCATGCACGTGACCTTCGGCGACTACCACGTATCCGACGTGAAGTTCGTCGCGGCGTTCGATGTGGACGCCAAGAAGGTCGGCATGGACCTGAGCGAGGCGATCGTCGCCAGCGAGAACAACACGATCAAGCTGACCGACGTGCCGCCGACCGGTGTCACCGTGCAGCGCGGCCCGACCTTCGACGGTCTGGGCACGTACTACCGCGAGATCATCGAGGAGTCCTCGGCCGAGCCGGTCGACGTCGTCCAGGCTCTGAAGGACGCCCAGGTCGACGTTCTGGTCTCCTACCTGCCGGTCGGCTCCGAGCAGGCCGACAAGTTCTACGCGCAGGCCGCGATCGACGCCAACGTCGCCTTCGTGAACGCGCTGCCGGTCTTCATCGCCTCCGACCCGGTCTGGGCGAAGAAGTTCGAGGACGCCGGTGTCCCGATCGTCGGCGACGACATCAAGAGCCAGGTCGGCGCGACGATCGTGCACCGCGCGCTGGCGAAGCTGTTCGAAGACCGCGGTGTCGAGCTGCTGCGCACGTACCAGCTCAACTTCGGCGGCAACATGGACTTCATGAACATGCTGGAGCGCAACCGCCTGGTCTCGAAGAAGATCTCGAAGACCCAGTCGGTCACCTCGCAGATCCCGCACGAGATGATCAAGAGCGACGTGCACATCGGCCCGTCGGACCACGTGCCGTGGCTCGACGACCGCAAGTGGGCGTACATCCGCCTCGAGGGCCGGTCCTTCGGTGACACCCCGCTGAACGCCGAGCTCAAGCTCGAGGTGTGGGACTCGCCGAACTCGGCCGGCGTGATCATCGACGCGGTTCGCGCCGCGAAGATCGCGAAGGACCGCGGCATCGGTGGCCCGATCCTCTCGGCGTCCTCCTACTTCATGAAGTCCCCGCCCGTGCAGTACAGCGACCACGACGCGCACAACGCCGTCGAGGGCTTCATCAAGGGCGAGGTCGAGCGCTGACGCGTCGCTTCTCCTGAAAAGGCCGGCTCTCACTGAGGGCCGGCCTTTTCCTTTCAAACCCTCACAACCCCTATGGGGTACGACGTGAGCCGCGTCACGGTTCACCCCAGGCGCGAGTGAGACTGACCCGGGCCTCCAGCTCCAGCAGTTGACGCTTGCGCTCCAGCCCGCCGCCGAAGCCGACCATCTTCCCGCCGGCGCCGACCACCCGATGACACGGCACGATCACCGGCACCGGATTGTGGTTGCAGGCCGTGCCCACCGCACGGGCCGCGCCCGGATCACCCAGGGCGTTCGCGATCGCACCGTAGGTGAGCATCTCTCCATAAGGGATCTTGGCGATCTCGCCCCACACCGCGCGCTCGAAGTCGGAGCCGCCGCGCAGCTCCACCGGCACGGTGAAATCGGTGAGCTCACCGGCAAAGTATTGCCTGAGCTGATCGGATGCCGGATGTGACGCATCCGCTCCGGGGCGCGCGGCGAAGCGCACCCCGACCACGACGTCGCCCTCGACGACGACGCCGAGCGGACCGATCGGTGACTCGACGACGAACATGCCACCCAGTGTGCCCGGCCCCTATGACAAGAACTGATAGACGGTGTACCCGTCAGCCTCGTACCGGACCTGGAACCCGGCCATCCCGGCCGTGCCGTGCAGGGCGGTGAAGACCGCGTCCGCACCCCGCGCACCGGAGCCGCGCATCAGCACCACCCGGGCGCCGACCGACCGCGGCGATCGCAGCGCCCGCTCCCAGATGTTCTCGCGGCCGATCTTCGTACCGTCGTAGATGACCCGGTCCAGCACCGGGAACGCGGCGCGCTCGTTGCCGATGAGGTCCAGCATGATCGGGCCGGTGGTCCCTGTGCGCAGGAAGTCGGCGACCCGCGCCTGGTCCTGCTGCGCCGACAGGTCCTCGGTCACCTCACGCACGCTGACCAGGCCGTCCTGCCGGAACGCGGTGATCGAGAGGCCGGCCATACCGACGATGACGGTCAGCGCCGCGGCCGGCACCGCCCGCTTCGGCAGCCGGGCGACCAGGTAACCGATCAGCACCGCGGCCGGCAACGCGCCGACCAGGGCGAACCGTGCGTTCAACAGGTACTCGTTGACCGGCGGCACACCGATCGGGGCCTGTCCACGGTAGATGGTCCAGAGGAAGAACGGCATGATCGCGCCGAGCACGAGCACCGGCAGCGACCGGGCCGACAACCGCTCACCGAGCAGGAAGACGACCAGGCCGACCGCCGCCGTGACGAGCACGACGAGGCCGTGCTCGGCGAGCAGCGCATTGCCGTACGCCAATAGGGTCTTTCCGATGTTTCCGGTCTCGACGTCGGTGGTCCGGCGGGCCATCTGATCGGCGCTGGAGTGGGGTCCGTTGAGAAAGTTCAGTGGCGAGCCGGCGATCATCCAGTTGTAGAGCATCCAGCCGGACGACGACGTGAGCAGGCCGAACGCGGCGAACATGCCGGTCAGGCCGCGGGTGTCGGGCCAGGAGCAGCCGATCCGCCGGGCGATCACCGGAACCGTGAGGGTCAGCATGCCGGCCAGGAACCAGCCCTCGTAACGGCAGAGCATGGCGAGCATGCTCGCGAGCGAGGCCTGCAGCAGGAACGTCGGCCGCTCGGTGTCCGCCCACCGGATCAGCCCGTACGCCGCGGCCAGCGCGAACGCGTAGAACGGCAACTCGTCCATCGACGTCGACTGGTGCTGCAGCATGTTCGCGCCGAGCATGAAGACGGCCGCGCCGGCATACCCGGGCGACGCCCGATCCGGGCTGAAGACCCGGATGATCCGGTAGATCAGCACCGCGCAGGCAACGAACGACGCCATCGAGACGATCGAGCCGGCCAGGCCGGTGCTGTAAAGCGTCGTGTTCCACGCGAAGAGCGACTGCAGGATGTGCGGCAGCGGCAGCCAGATCGCGCCGAGCTGCGCGATGCCGGTGGTGCGGCCGACCAGGATCCGCCGGCTGATCTCCAGGTGAGAGTAGGTGTCGTGGTAGCCGAGGAGGTGACCGGTCCGGTAGAAGTACGTGCACGCGGCGACCGCCAGCACGCTCGCGACGAGCCCGACGATCATCGCGCCGCGGTCACCGCCCCGCCGCGGGTCGTCCTGCCGGCGCAGGCGCATCACGTGCCGCAGCCGGATCTCCTGCGTCAGGCTGCCGACCGTGTCGGCCCGGGGCCGGCTCGACGGGATCGTGGTCATCAGCTCGGCCACCCGGACGCGAAGCACTCCTTGATCGCCCGGTCGCCGCGGCCGATGAACGAGCCGGCGTTGTAGCCACCGGCGTTCGCCGGGTCGGCCCAGGCGTCGAGCGTCCAGAAGTAGATGCCGGCCATGTTCATCGCCTTCGCGGCCGCGCAGGCGCCGGCGAACCAGCGGATCTGGATCTGCGGCGTCAGGACCTGTCCCTCGCTCGGCCAGCTCGCCGGCAGCTGGTACGCGCCGGGGGTCGCGGCGATCCCGATCTCCTGGATGGTGGTCCGGTCCAGATCCTGCGGGCGCTTCCCCAGCCACTTCTCCCAGGCCGCGGTGATCTGCGCGACAGTCGACGAGTCGGCGAGATGAAGCTGCGGGTACGCGTCGAGTCCGGTCTCGACGCCGGGAACGCCGGGCCGGCCGGTCGCCCAGCCACCCCAGTTGTCGGCGTAGACCAGCCGGCCCGTGAATGTCCGGCCCGCCTCGCTGACCGTCGTGCGCCACTGCTCCTGGTACTTGACCAGGGAATCCAGCTCGGATCCGACGACGAAGGAGTCCGCATGCGTCTCCTGCGCGACGGCCAGGAAGGGCTTCAGGGCTTTCCCGTACGACGTGAACCATCCGTCGATGTCCGGCGGCTTGATGGATCCGCGCCAGACGCCGCCCTTCTTGACGTGCGCCTCGGCGATCAGCGGCCGGAGCAGCACCCGCAGACCCCGGGCCCGCGCCAGCGTGATCACCGTTTTCAGGTCCTCCGGTGCTGGCGTGACGCCCGCCGTCGCGTACACCCGGGTCGGCTTCTGACCGTCGGTGTAGAGCGGGAAGGTGATGCCGACACTGTTCGCGCCCAGCCCGGCGACGTAGTCCAGCAGGCGGCCGGCGTTGGCGAGCACCTGCTCCGGCCGGTTGACCTCGTGCCAGTAGATCTGCACGCCCAGCTCCGCCGGGGTGCCCCGGGGGCTCACCGATGCCGCAGCGGACGTCGAGACGGCCGGGCTCGGCTGCGGCGTGCTCGCCGGAACGTGCGGCGCGAGCGAGCCGCAGGCCGCCAACTGGGTCACCACCAGGGCGACCGCGATTGCCCGCCGGATCACGGCGCACCCGGCACGACGGCACCGGTCCCGAGCGGCTGGCGCTGCTGCGGGATCAGGACGTCGAGCTCGTCGTCGGACTCGGCGTGCCCGTGCGGCGTCTTGTGCCAGCCGCGCCTGCCGGTGACCAGCTCGAACACCGCGATGTAGGTGGAGACGCTCATCCACAGCCACATCACCTGGGCCAGGAACATGTACTTCAGGAGCCGGAAGCGGCCCTGCGTCCGGGGCGCCTCGTCCAGCGTCGTCTGGATCAGCTCCAGCACGATCCCGAAGTTGCCGATCACCAGCAGGGTCGTGGCCGTGTAGTAGATCGGCGCCGGGAAGAGATCCACGATCAGCGGCGAGCCGGTCGTGAAGTAGGCGACCGTCAATCCGAGGAAGAGCGGGTTCAGCAGGAACGTCAGCGGTGTGCCATAGGTCATCAGAAGAAAGGCAAGCCATCGGTGTACGCCCATTCGCGCGGCCGTGCGGATCGGCCGGCGGCTGTGCACCAGCGCGGTCTGCAGGTAGCCGCCCTTCCAGCGCCGCTGCTGCTTGTCCACCACGCGGCTGGAGACCGGCGCCTCCTCCAGGGTCACCGACGCGAGCAGGTCGACGCGGTAGCCGGCGGTCGCCAGGCGCGCGCCGAGATCGGCGTCCTCGGTGAGGTTGTGCGGATCCCACACCAGCCCGCCGGGGAGCGCGACCTCCCGCAGCACGCTGACCTTGAAGTGGTTGGAGGTGCCGCCCAGCGGGACGGGAAGGCCGAGCCGCGCGAGCCCGGGCAGGAAGTGCCGAAAGTGGACCTTGTACCCGACCCAGTACAGAGCGGACACCCAGTTGGTGTCGTCGTTCCAGAAGACCAGCTCGGCCTGCAGGCAGACGACGTCGCGGCGGGCGAGGCGGAACGTGGCCACCGCCAGCAGCAACTGCCCGGGGTCGGGACGGTCCTCGGCGTCGTAGACGGTGACGTAGCGGCAGCCGTCGGCGACGACCATCGGGAACGCCACGTTCATCGCGTTCGGCTTGGTCTTCGGGCCGCCCGGCGGGATCACCACGACCACGACGTGACCCAGCGGGCCCTGAGCGGTCGTGCCGTCGCCGTGCACCCGCAACCCGATCGCGGCGGCCGCGGCGAGGGTCTCCTCGTCGTCCTGCTCGATCAGCAGGTAGACGTGCAGCTTCTCGCGCGGGTAGTCCAGGCTGCCGACCCGCGCCACCAGCCGGCGCAGCATGTTCGCCTCGTGGTGCACCGGGAGCAGGACCCCGTAGTGCGGGAGCTCCTGCGACGACCGCATCGCCGTCGTCAGGATCATCCGGTGCCCGCGCCCGGCCGTCGTCACGACCAGCTTGAACAACGCGAAGATCAGGTAGAAGGCGACACACGCGGCGACGACCACGGTGACGGTCAGCCGCGGAACGGCGAACAATCCGTAGCCGAGTGCTGCCAGGACAATTCCGCCCGCTGTCCGCTGGCCGGTTCCGAGCAATTTCTCGGCGGTGCCGACCGCTTCTTCCGCCACGCCGCTTTACCCCCGACCCACCTCATCTGCACGCAGAAGTGCAGGTTAGGAGGCTGGTAGGCCCGGCGTATCCACCGTTCAGGCGGTGCCGTTATCGCCATTTACTCGCGCAATTCGCGTGCTTGCGGAACGCGTGCCCGATTGGATGGCAAATCGAGGTCACCCACTGCGACGTGGCTCTTGCCCTAGGCGATGTGGCCCTGCTCGCGGGCCCACTTGAAGAGCTCCGCCTCGGCCTCGTCCCGGTCCAGCGGCCCGCGGTCGAGACGCAGCTCCTTCAGGTACCGCCAGGCGTGGCCGACGATCGGGCCCGGCGGCACGCCGAGCAGCTCCATGATCGCGTTGCCGTCCAGGTCGGGGCGGACCTTGGCGAGGTCCTCCTCGGCGGCGATCCGGGCGATCCGATCCTCGAGGGCGTCGTAGTCGGTGGCCAGGGCGGCCGCCTTGCGCCGGTTGCGGGTGGTGACGTCGGACCGGGTCAGCTTGTGCAGGCGGGACAGCAGCGGGCCGGCGTCGGTGACGTAGCGGCGCACCGCGGAGTCGGTCCACTCGCCCCGGCCGTACCCGTAGAACCGCAGGTGCAGCGCGACCAGCCCGACCACGTCGGCGATGACGTCCTTCGGGTACTTCATGGCCTTCATCCGCTGCTTGGTGAGCCGCGCGCCGACCACCTCGTGGTGGTGGAAGCTGACCCGCCCGTCACGGCCGACCGCCTTGGTGGCCGGCTTGCCGACGTCGTGCATCAGCGCGGCCATCCGCAGCACGAAGTCGGGGCCGTCGTCGCCCTCGAGCCGCATCGCGTTCATCACCACGATCAGCGTGTGCTCGTAGACGTCCTTGTGCTGGGCGTGCTCGTCGATCTCCAGCTTCAGCCCGGCCAGTTCCGGCAGGAAGCGGTCGGCCAGCCCGGTGTCGACCAGCAGCCGCAGACCGGCGATCGGGTCGGCGGAGCAGAGCAGCTTGGTGAACTCGTCCCGGATCCGTTCCGCGGTGATCCGGTCGAGATCGGGCGCCATGTCCCGCATCGCCGCGATGACCGAATCGTCCACAGTGAAGCCGAGCTTCGCCGCGAACCGGGCGGCACGCAGCATCCGAAGTGGATCATCGCCGAACGACGCCTGCGGGGTGGCCGGGGTCCGGATCACCTGCGCGGCCAGGTCCGCCAGCCCCCCGAACGGGTCGGTGAACTCGTGCCCGGGCAGCGACACCGCCATCGCGTTGATCGTGAAGTCGCGGCGCTGTCTCTTATACACATCT
>KL571224.1:15770-16430 GCA_000715855.1 Actinoplanes liguriensis | reverse complement strand
GAGCCGTAGGAGACCACCGGGTTGCGGGTGACCCCGTCATACGCCTCGGCGCGGAACGTGGTGATCTCGATCCGCAGGCCGTTCTTCTGGATGCCGATCGTGCCGAACTCGCGCCCGGTCTCCCAGATCGCGTCCGCCCAGCCGTTCACCAGCGCGAGCGTCTGCTCGGGCCGGGCATCGGTGCAGAAGTCGAGGTCGTCACCGAGGCGGAGGAGCAGCGCGTCCCGGACCGAGCCACCGACGAGATGCAACTCGTGGCCGGCCGCGCCGAAGCGGCGCCCCAGCTCATCGGCGACGGGGGACACGCGGAGCAACTCGGCTACCGCGTTCTGCTGGGCATTGTTCAACACAGACATGGGGTTACCAGGGTATCGGGCCGTGGGCCCGCTCCCGGGCAGCGGGTGGGGTGAAGGGACAGCGGCGTGGTCGTTCCGGGATACGCCGGGCAGGATGGGACACGTGCCGCTTTCTGAGGCGCTGCGTCGGCTGAGCCTGGATCCCGGGTTCTGGGCGGGCGAGTTCAGCGATGCCGAGTTCCTTCCCGACCTGCTGCGAACGTCTTTTCCGGTGGTGGACGGGTATGCCCTGATCCTCGAGATCGAGGTGCCCTCCGGCGAGCGGACGCTGAGTCTGCGCCGCCCGGCCGCCAGCGAGCCGGTC
>KL571224.1:6068-15620 GCA_000715855.1 Actinoplanes liguriensis | reverse complement strand
GCCCGCTCAGAGATGTGTATAAGAGACAGGCGCTGGTGGGAGCTGGAGGCGTGCGCCCGGGTGATCGCACTGGCCGACCCGACGCTGCCGCATCCGGGGCTCGTGATCGCGCTGCTGTCGCCGTTCGCGCCGGTCACCGGGGACGACGACGCGCCGGCCGTCGCCGCGATGCGCGAGGCCGCCTACCGGTCGCTGCGCCGCGAGGTGCCGCCGCCCCCGCCGTCCGGGCCCGAGCAGACACCGCTGCCGCTGTTCACCGACGAGCGCTGGTGGCCGGCTCCTCCCGCGCCGTCGCCGCAGGTGCTGAGCGAGGCCGCGATCGCCGAGCTCAGTTACCCGGCCCAGGCGATGGACCAGGTCCGCGCGGACAAACGGTTTCCCCACGAAGAAATTCTCGATTTGGTACGTCGTGCCGGCGCCCGCCTCGATCAGCTCCCCGACCAGGACTGTTACACCGTGAGCCGCCCGCTGGCCCGGACCATCGCCGGCTCCGGCGACCTGGCCCGCCTGCCGGATCTGGTCGGCGCGCTGACCGAGGCCGGCTGTGACCATCCGACGGTTCTGGATGCGCTCAGTGAGCCTCTCGTGCCGCTGGAGGCATGTTGGGTCGTGGAGACGCTGGCCGGGGTCGAGCCGGGCACCCTCCTGCGTCACCACGTGTGACGTTTTCTTCTATGGTGGCTCCAACATCGGTACGGCTCGGGAGGCAAGGGTGAACGGCGGCCTGTACCGCAGCACGCACGCGGCGGACGGCGACCCGCGCCCGGAACAGGGCGTCACGGTCGTCTCCGTCGACGAGCAGTCCGCCCTGGCCAGCGGCGATCAGGCGCTGCCACCGGAGCAGCTCCCCGCGTCCTCCGGCGACAGCGGGAGCACGGCCGGCCAGAGCGCGATCATGGCGATCGGCAGCCTGGTCAGCCGGATCATCGGCTTCGTCCGCACGGCCCTGATCGGCGTGACGGTCGGCACGGTGGTCGGCGACGCGTACACCAGCGCGCAGTTCCTGCCGAACCAGATCTACGAGCTGCTGCTCGGCGGCATCCTCTCCAGCGTCCTGGTGCCGCTGCTGGTCCGCCGCCGCAAGAGCGACCCCGACGGCGGCCAGGCGTTCACCCAGAAGCTGCTGACCTTCGCGGTGGTGTCGCTCGGCATCGCCACGCTGCTCGTGGTCTCGCTGGCCTCGGCGATCACCGCGATCCAGTCCAGCAGCGACAGCTCCGCGGCCTACAAGGACCTGGTCACCCACCTCGCGTACCTGATCCTGCCGATCATCTTCTTCACCGGCCTGTCCGGGCTGGCCGGCGCCGTCCTGAACGTCCGGGGGCACTTCGCCGCGCCGATGTGGGCGCCGATCCTCAACAACGTCGTGGTGATCGCCACCTGCGGCGTCTTCATCCTGGTCTACGGCACCCGGTCGGAGCTGACCCCGGAGAACATCACCGGCGCCCAGATCGCCCTGATCGGCGGCGGCACGCTGCTGGGCATGGTGGTCCAGGCGATCGGCCTGCTCCCGGCGCTGCGCAAGGTCGGCTTCCAGTGGCGCTGGAACTGGAGCCCGCGATCGCTCGGGCTGCGCGAGATCGGCCAGCTGGCCGGCTGGATGCTGGTCTACGCCGGGGCCAATCAGCTCGCCGTGTTCCTGGTCGTCCGGATCCTCAGCTCGGTGACCGGCAGTGCGGACAGCGCCAGCATCCTGGCGTTCAACTACGTCTTCCTGCTGACCATGATGGCCCACGGCATCGTCGGCGTGTCGGTGATGACCGCGCTGCTGCCGAAGATGAGCGCGGCCGCCGCCGAGGGCCGGTTCGACGAGGTCAGCGCCGACCTGAGCCGGGGGATCCGGCTCACCTCGGCCGCGCTCGCCCCGATCGCCGTGATCTACGGCGTGCTGAGCGCCCCGATCGCGGTCTTCCTCTTCCAGGGCGGCCGGTTCTCCAACGCGAACGCGCTGGCCACCGGCTCGGTGCTGACGGTCGCCGCGTTCGCCGTGCTGCCGCTGTCGATCAGCTACCTCTGCACGTACGCGTTCTACGCGCTGCAGGGCAACAAGACCGTTGCGCTGATCAACCTGGGTGTCGTGGCGGTCCGGATCGGCGTCTACTTCCTCTTCGCCGAGACGCTCAAGCAGTCGATGCTGGCCGCCGGCATGACCGCGGGCAACGCGATCTCGTACCTGCTCTCGGCGCTGATCTCGCTGGCCGTGCTGCGCCGCCGGATCGGCCGGCTCAACCTCGGCTCGATGGCGAGCGGGCTGATCCGGGTCGCGGTCGCCGCGGCGATCGCCGCCGTGCTCGGGTACGTGGTGGTCAAGCTGCTCCCCGGTGCCGGCTCGCCGGACGGGCGGATCCAATCGCTGATCCAGCTCGTCGTCGGCGGCGCGGTGATCCTGATCGCCTACCTGATCGCCGCGACCCTGCTGCGGGTCCAGGAGGTAAGCCAGGTCGTCGGCATGGTGCGTCGCAAGATCGGCCGATAAGGCGTGCCCGGTGCGCCAGACATGCCCTGAACAGGACCGCTTCAACCGGACTGCCCGGAAAACCACCCGTTCGTAGGGGGCCGCACCGATGCCGCGCCGGGGGACGACCTGCCGGAGCATGGCCGAGTACGGGTATGGTCGTTGTCGGCATGTGCTCGGGAGCACCTTGCCCCGAACACCGAGGTATGCACCACCGAGGGAGGACTGGTGACCCAGGTCGGCGAAGGCCACGAGACCGCGGCCGACGAGGGCGGACCGGTCTTGACCTTCGGTGAGCCCAGCGCCGGTGAGATCCTCGCCGAGCGCTATCAGCTCGAGCAGCACGTGAACAACGACAGTGCCGGCCGGCAGGTCTGGCGCGGGATCGACGTGGTGCTGCGACGGCCGGTCGCGGTCGTGCTCCGGCATCCCGGTGGCGAGCCTGCCACCGAGATGCTGCAGGCCGCGGTCGCGGCGAGCCGCGTTATCCACCCCAATCTGGTCGGCGTCTACGACGCCATCGACGAAGAGCAGCGGGCCTACGTGGTGCGCGAGTGGGTCGACGGCGAATCGCTGCGCGACCTGGTCGGCGCCGAGGGCCCGCTGGACCCGGCCCGGGCGATCGCCATCGCCCACTCGGTCTCCGACGCTCTGGCCGCGGTGCACGCCACCGGCATGATCCACGGCAACGTGCACCCCGGCACCACGCTGATCGGCGACGACGGCCGGGTCGTGCTGGCGGATGCACGGGCCGACGCCGCGGACAGCACCGAGGCCGACGTCCGCGCGGTCGGCGGGCTGCTCTACTTCGCGCTCACCGGCCGCTGGCCGCACGCCGAGGTCGGGCGCTCCGCGCTGCCGGACGCGAACCGGGACGGCGCGGGCAACCCGTCCGCGCCGCGCCAGGTCCGTGCCGGCGTCCCGGCCTATCTGGACGACCTGACCATGGATCTGCTCGACGGCCGGGTCGCGCCTCCGTCCGCCGAGGCGCTCACCGCCGAGCTCGGCCGGCTCGACGCGGCGTCCGAGGACGAGGAGTTCGAGGATGTCGGCCCGCTGCGGTTCACGCAGGCCGGCGGCGCTCCGAGCGAGCCGTCCCGCAGCGCGCGGAAGATCCTGCTCGGCGTCGGCGCCCTGGTGATCATCGCGGTGGTCGGCCTGGTCTTCGGCATCCGGGCGATCAACGACTCCAGCAAGCCGGACGCGTCGCCGTCCACGCCGGTTCAGGCCGGCGTCCAGCCCGACGGGGCAGGCACGGCCAGCGACGCACCGCTCGGCAACCCGGAGAAGATCCCGCTGACCAAGGACATGGTCCGGATCGTCGACCCGCCGTCGGGCGAGCGCAAGGACTCCGGCGAGTCGGAGTTCGTGGTCGACGGCAAGGCGGACACCGCCTGGAAGATGTCCTACTACCTGCAGCCGAACTTCGGCGGCCGGAAAGCGGGCATGGGCGTCCTGATCCACCTGCCGGAACCGCGGGCGCTCTCCGAGGTGCGGGTCTCGACCTCCGCCCCGGGCGCGGTGATGGACCTCCGGGTCGGCACCAAGGACCCGGGCGACACCTCCAAGGGTGACGAGTCGATCGTCAAGACCTACACCAAGCTCAGCGATGACGACGGCGCCGACGTGGGCACCGGTGACAAGCAGATCCTGAACGGCTTCGACCCGGACAAGAAGTACCAGTACGTGCTGGTCTTCATCACCAAGCTGCCGACGAACGACGACGGGCCGGGCTTCCAGGTCAACGTCAACGAGATCGAGCTCTGGGGTTACTGATCGATCCGCTGAACCGCGAAGAAGGGCCGGCCACTCAGGCCGGCCCTTCTTTTCGGTCCACGGCCGGGACCACTCAGATTGATCTCAGGCGATCGTTATCGCGCCGCGCCCACCGGCCCCACAGGATCAGTGTCCGATGGCTTAGTTTGTTGGCGTGGCCTTCCGGGACGTGACACCCGGCGTTACCGGCACGGGCGACCCCGTGCCGAGCGACGCCGAGCTGGTGCGCGCCCACGTGGCCGGTGACGCCGAGGCGTTCGGCGAGCTGGTCCGGCGGCACCGGGACCGGCTCTGGGCGGTCGCCCTGCGCACCACCGGGGACCGTGAGGAGGCCGCCGACGCGGTGCAGGACGCGCTGCTCTCGGCGCACCGCGCGGCCGCGAGCTTCCGCGGCGACTCGGCGGTCACCACCTGGCTGCACCGGATCGTGGTGAACGCCTGCCTGGACCGGATCCGCCGCCGGCAGGCGCATCCGACCGTGCCGCTGCCCGACGGCAGCCGCTCCGACGACGACCGGCACGCCGGGCCGGAGCCGATCGCGCCCACCCCGGATCAGGACACCGTGCTGCTGGTGCGGGACGCTCTGGCCGCCCTGCCGGTCGAGCAGCGCGCCGCGATCGTGCTGGTCGACGTGCAGGGCTACGGGGTGGCCGAGGCCGCCGCGATGCTCGGGATCGCCGAGGGGACGGTGAAGAGCCGGTGCGCGCGCGGCCGGGCCCGGATGGCCCTGGCGTTGCGGGAGCTGCGTGGCACTCCGAGTGACTCGGGGCACGATGGGAACCGGACCGGTGGCCGGGACGTCTCATCCAGGTCCGGTGACGCGGTGACGTCACTGCCGACCGGACGGGAACGGAGGGAACAGCGGTGACCGGCGCCGAGTTCCACGGGGTCGACATCGACCTGCTGGCCGACTACGTCGGTGGCGCCCTCGACGGCACCCCCGAGGCGGATCGGGTGGCCGCGCTGATCGCCGACGACCCGGCTTGGCGGGAGGCGTTCGAGCTGCTCGCGCCGGAGATGGCGACGGTCGGTGCGCTGCTCGGCGGCCTGCCGGCGGAACCCATGCCGGATGACGTGGCGGCCCGGCTGGAACTCGCCCTGGGTGCGCTTCCGCTCGGTGGGGTGGCGGCTGACGCCGTACCGGAAAAATCGTCGGAGCCCGCGCTCAGCGGCGCCGACGCCGTACCGCACATTGTTGTGGATCTTGATGAGCGGCGCCGGAAGCGCGGCAACAACCGCTGGGTCCGCATGGCCGCGCCGATCGGCATCGCCGCGGGCGTCGCCGGCGTCGTGGGCTACGGATTGTTCGGCCACTCGGCGTCGATGTCGGACAGCGGCGAGTCCAAGGCCACGGGCGAGCAGGCGCCCGCCGTGATGGTGGACGCGGCGCCGGCGATGCTGGCCAGCGGCATCAACTACACGCTCGGCACGCTCGGGCAGGCCGCGATCAGCGCCACCGGCGGCGAGGCCTCGAAGGCCCCACGGGACCAGGCGAACGTGTCCGATCTGAACGCCGACGCGCTGCAGCGGCTGCGGGCGCCACAGGCCCTGCTGGACTGCCTCGACGCGATCGCCCGGGAGAACGGTGGCGGTCAGGTGACGCCCTCGTCGGTCGATTACGCCCGCTTCGACGGCAAACCGGCGGTCGTGATCCGATTCACCGCGGAGAACGGCGAGTGGGCCTGGGCCAGCGGCGCCGACTGCGGATTGCGCGGTGGCGGCGCGGACACCCTGGGTGCGGTCCCGGTACGCTGAGCAGCACCCCTCGGCGTGAGGTCGGACACGAGCCGGACCGGGGGGAATGGTGAATGCCTAGCATGGCGTTCTACCGGCGTGGACACAAACCTTGAGGAGTCGGCAGTGGACGAGGTCCGCAATCTGATCATCATCGGTTCGGGGCCGTCCGGCTATACAGCGGCGCTGTATGCCGCGCGCGCGGAGCTGAAGCCCCTGGTGATCGAGGGCGTGCAGTCCGGCGGTGCGCTGATGACGACCACCGAGGTGGAGAACTTCCCCGGCCACCGCGACGGGATCATGGGCCCTGAGCTCATGGACAACATGCGCGCCCAGGCGGAGAAGTTCGGCGCCGAGTTCATCACCGACGACGTCAGCCGGGTCGAGCTGACCGACAAGCCCACCGAGGCCGGCACCGAGGGCCTGAAGACGGTGTGGGTCGGTGACCAGCAGTATTTCGCCCGCGCGGTGATCCTGGCGACCGGTTCCGCGTGGCGCCCGATCGGCGTGCCCGGCGAGCAGGAACTGCTCGGCCACGGCGTGTCGGCCTGTGCCACCTGTGACGGCTTCTTCTTCCGCAACCAGCACATCGTGGTGGTCGGCGGCGGCGACTCGGCGATGGAGGAGGCCACGTTCCTCACCCGCTTCGCCGAGACCGTGACGATCGTGCACCGCCGCGACTCCTTCCGGGCCAGCAAGGTCATGCAGAAGCGCGCGCTCGACAACGAGAAGATCAAGGTCGAGTGGAACTCGGTGGTCGAGGAGGTCCTCGGCGCTGACGGCAAGGTCGCCGGTGTCCGCCTCAAGAACGTGCAGACCGGCGAGACCAAGGTGCTCGACGTGACCGGCGTGTTCGTGGCGATCGGCCACGACCCGCGCAGCGAGCTTTTCAAGGGCCAGGTCGAGCTGGACGACGAGGGCTACGTGAAGGTGCAGTCGCCCAGCACCCGGACCAACATCTCCGGCGTGTTCGCCGCGGGTGACCTGGTCGACCACACATACCGGCAGGCCATCACCGCTTCCGGCACCGGTTGTGCCGCGGCGTTGGACGCCGAGCGCTTCATCGCTTCATTCGTCGAGCTGTAAGACCGGGAGGAACCTCGTGGGAGCAACCAAGGTGGTCACCGACGCCACCTTCGCCAGTGACGTGCTGCAGTCCAAGAAGCCGGTGCTGGTGGATTTCTGGGCTGAGTGGTGCGTGCCCTGCAAGAAGGTCGACCCGCTGCTGGCCGAGATCGCCAACTCGGAGCTCGGTGAGCAGGTCGAGATCGTCAAGGTCAACATCGACGAGAACCCGCAGATCGCCATGACGTACGGCGTGATGTCCGTGCCGACCCTGACCATCTTCAAGGACGGCGAGCGGGTCAACTCGGTGGCCGGCGCCAAGCCCAAGAGCTTCCTGGTCAACTTCATCGAGTCGGCGCTCTGATCGTTTTCTGTAGCCCCGCGTCCGGACTGGGACGCGGGGCTCTCTTTGTCCCCCGGAGTACGCTCCGGAAGGTCGTCCCATCTCGCCCCTAGGGAGTCGTGAGTGCGGTCCATCCGACGCGGAGACACCGGCCCTGCCGTTTCCGAGATCCGGTCGATTCTGGTCGGCCTGGAGTTGCTCGCCGATCCGGAGCCGGATCTTTTCGACGAGAGCCTGGAGAACGCCGTCCGGGAGTTCCAGCAGAGTCGTGGCCTCGGCGTGGACGGCATGGTCGGCGACGAGACCTGGCGCGCGCTGGACGGCGCCCGCTGGCGGCTCGGCTCGCGCATGCTCTTCCACTCCGTGCCGGACGCGCTGACCGGTGAGGACGTGCGCGCCCTGCAGGAGCGGATGCTGGAGATGGGGTACGACTCCGGTCGCCCCGACTCGATCTACGGCGCACGGACGGCTCGGGCGCTCGCGCAGTTCCAGCGCGAGGTCGGCCTGACACCGGACGGCTCGTTCGGCCCGCAGACCATGAAGGCGCTGCGCCGGCTCGCCCCCAAGGTCGTCGGCGGCCGCCCGCAGTGGCTGCGCGAGGCCGAGGCGTTCCGGCAGTCCGGGCCGAACCTGGTGGGCAAGACCATCGTGATCGATCCCGGTCACGGCGGTGGGGACGACGCCGGTGTCGTGGTGCCCGACGGCCCGCTCCGGTGGACCGAGGCCGACCTCGTCTTCGACCTGGCGGCCCGGCTGGAGGGCCGTCTCGCCGCGGCCGGCATGCGGGTGCACCTCACCTGGACGGGCAGGAGTCGGCGGCCGCGGAAGGCGTGGCGACGTATCACTACGGGACCGGCAGCGGGATCAGCTCGACCGTCGGTGAGCGGCTCGCCAACCTGGTGCAGCGCGAGATCGTGGTGCGCACCGGGATGCACGACTGCCGGACCCACGCCAAGACCTGGGACCTGCTGCGGCTCACCCGGATGCCCACCGTGCGGGTGGACCTGGGCTACCTGACGTCGCCGGTGGACCGGGAGCGGTTGATCAACCCGATGTTCCGGGAGCAGATCGTGGAGGCGATCCTGGCCGCCGTGCAGCGGATGTACTTCCCGGTCGAGCGGGACGTGCCGACCGGCTCGATCGACGTGCGGCAGCTGCGGATGGCGCTCGCCGACCGTACGTAGCAATCGGTCTTTGACCCTTGGTGTTGACCTTGCCCGTCGCTCAGTTCTCGATCGAGCTGGTCGCGGGCATCGGGCGGAGGAGCTTCTCCGGGCTCATCGAGCCGAGAAGCTTCTCCAGCGCGTATTCCACATCCGACTTCCAGGACAGCGCTGTCCGCAGCTCGAGGCGCAGCCGGGGATAGCGCGGGTGCGGGCGGACCGTCTTGAAGCCGACCGACAGGAAGAAGTCGACGGGCGCGACACATGCGCCCTCCTTCTCCTCATCCGGCTTCGCATCGCCGAACGCCTCGATCGCCTTCACGCCGCGCTTGGTCAGATCGCGGGCGACCCCCTGCACCAGCATCCGGCCCAGGCCGCCGCCGGCGAACGCGGGCACCACGTTGGCCGTGGTCAGCAGTGCGGCATCGGCGCTGACCGGGGACGTCGGGAACGCCATCGAACGCGGGACGTAGGCGGGCGGGGCGTACATCACGAAACCCGCGGGCATGCCGTCCACATACGCCAACTTGCCGCAGGAACCCCACTCCAGGAGCGTCTGGGAGACCCAGGCCTCCTTCTCCAGCCCCGGATCACCGGAGGCGCAGGCGCGCTCCGCGGAGACCGGATCCAGCTCCCAATAAACGCATTGGCGGCAAGGCCGGGGCAGGTCCTCGAGGGTGTCGAGGGTGAGATTGACCAGGCGACGCGACATGGCGAACCCCCTGCGCTGGCGGACGGACACCGGAACGGCGCTGGCCGCGCCCTGGAAATCGTACTTCGCAATAACCATGAACGGGAGCAGGTCGGGCAATGGGTGACCGGTCCTCGATGCATTCGGCGTCTAGTCTGTTGCCAGTTCACTTTTAAGGGGTGAGATCCGAATGACCGGTACTACTCAGGACGACTACACCGATCGTTATGCGCGACGGGTGCGTGGCATGACGACCTCCGAGATCCGCGCGCTGTTCGCCGTCGCCAGCCGGCCCGAAGTGGTGTCGCTGGCCGGCGGGGCGCCG
>KL571224.1:3478-5843 GCA_000715855.1 Actinoplanes liguriensis | reverse complement strand
TGTGTATAAGAGACAGGCCGTACATTGCCGCGCTGCCGCTCGACGCCGTCGGCGAGATGCTCAACCGGCTCGGCTCCGAGCAGGGCGCCACCAGCCTGCAGTACGGGATCGGCCAGGGCACGATCGAGCTGCGCGAGCAGATCTGCGAGGTGATGAGCCTGTCCGGCATCACCGGCGCCTCCCCCGACGACGTGGTCGTGACCGTCGGCGGGCAGCAAGCCCTCGACCTGCTGGCCCGGCTGTTCCTGGATCCGGGCGACGTGGTGCTCGCCGAGGGGCCGACCTACGTCGGCGCACTCGGCGTCTTCCAGGCCGCCCAGGCACAGGTGCGACACGTGGCAATGGACGCCGACGGTCTGGTGCCGGCGGCCCTCGAAGAGGCCATCCGAGCCAACCCGCGGGCGAAGTTCCTCTACACGATTCCGACGTTCCAGAACCCGGCCGGTGTGACCCTCTCCGCCGCCCGCAGGGAAGAGATCCTGGACATCTGCGAGCGGGCCGGGCTGCTCGTGATCGAGGACGATCCGTACGGGATGTTGTCCTTCGAAGGCGACGCGCCGCTGCCGCTGCGGGCCCGCCGCCGGGAAGGCGTCTTCTACTGCAGCACCTTCTCCAAGACGTTCGCGCCCGGCCTGCGCGTCGGCTGGATCCTCGCGCCGCACGCCGTCCGGGAAAAACTCGTCATGATGAGCGAGGCGAACGTGCTGTGCCCGAGCGCCTTCGCGCAGGGCGCCGTCACGCAGTACCTGACGACGATGCCGTGGCGTGAACAGATCAAGGTGTACCGGGAGATCTACCGCGAGCGGCGGGACGCCCTGCTGAGTGCCCTCGAAGACCTGATGCCGGCCGGGACGACCTGGACCCGCCCGTCCGGTGGCTTGTTCGTCTGGGCGACCCTCCCCGAAGGCCTCGACTCCAAGGCGATGATGCCGCGAGCCATTGCGGCCCGGGTGGCGTACGTGCCCGGAACGGGCTTCTACGCGGACGGGACCGGCCGGGGGAACATGCGGCTCAACTTCTCGTTCTCGGCGCCGGAGCGGCTGCGTGAGGGCGTGCGGCGGCTGTCCGGGGTGATGGAGCAGGAGCTGGCCACGCGCGCCGTGTTCGGTGGCACCGGCCCCATCACGCCCCAGCGTCGCCGCGGGTCGGCCGCCGGCGATGCGCCCGGACCCGACTTGGCATGATCTAGCCCATGGAGTTACGGGTTCTGGTTTTGGCGGGTGGGCTCTCCTACGAGCGGGACGTCTCGTTGCGGTCCGGCCGCCGGGTGCTGGACGCGTTGAAGTCCACCGGGATCGAGGCCGAACTGCACGACGCGGACGTCTCGCTGCTTCCCGCGCTGCAGGCCGACCCGCCCGACGCCGTGGTGATCGCGCTGCACGGGGCGACCGGTGAGGACGGGTCGCTCCGAGGGGTCCTCGACCTCTGCGGCGTGCCCTACGTCGGCGCCGACGCTCGGACTGCCCGGCTCGCGTGGGACAAGCCCTCGGCGAAAGCACGACTCCGCGAAGCCGGGATTCCCACGCCGGACTGGGTGGCGTTGCCGCACGACCGCTTCTCGGAGCTCGGGGCGGTGGCTGTCCTCGACCGGATCGTGTCCCGCCTCGGGCTGCCGTTGATGGTCAAGCCGGCGCAGGGCGGGTCAGGGCTCGGCGCGGCCGTCGTCCGGGAAGCGGCGGATCTGGCGGCCGCGATGGTGGGGTGCTTTGCGTATGACTCGACGGCGCTCGTCGAGCAGTACGTGGCCGGGACCAGTCTCGCGGTGTCGATCATCGACCTCGGGACCGGGCCGTCCGCCCTGCCGATCGTGGAGATCGTGCCGCGGGACGGGGTGTACGACTACGCGGCCCGGTATACGGCTGGGTTGACGACCTGGCATGTGCCGGCTCGGCTTGAGCCTTCCGTGGCGGCTCGGGTTACCGAGACCGCGTTGGGGGCGTATCAGGCGCTGGGGTTGCGGGACCTGTCCCGGATCGACGTGATCGTTTCTGAGGATGGGGAGCCCCATGTTTTGGGGTGCAACGTTTCTCCCGGGTTGACGGAGACGTCTCTGCTGCCGTTGGCGATTCAGGCTGCCGGGGTGGATCTGGGGGCGGTTTTGGGGGCCTTGGTCGAGCGGGCTGTCGGGCGGGCGCGGCGGGCCTGATCGCGCCCTGGCGGCTCTCTCGCCCTGGCGGCTCTCTCGCCCTGGCGGCCCTGTCCTCCTCGCGGCCGGTCACCCCTCGCGACCGATCGCCACTCACACCCGGTGGCCCCCACCCGGTGGCCCTCACACGGTCGTCCTCGCGGCCCGGTCGCCCCTCCCGGGCTTGTCGGTCCTGGCGGGTCAGGGTTTAGCGGGTCAAGTCATCGAGCGGGCGTGGCT
>KL571224.1:0-3224 GCA_000715855.1 Actinoplanes liguriensis | reverse complement strand
GATGTGTATAAGAGACAGGCTGAGAACGCCGGTCCCGGCATAGCCGTTTCCCGGCGCCTTGCCCTGGTCCTCG
Organism: Actinoplanes liguriensis; assembly: GCA_000715855.1. Classification (GTDB taxonomy): domain Bacteria; phylum Actinomycetota; class Actinomycetes; order Mycobacteriales; family Micromonosporaceae; genus Actinoplanes; species Actinoplanes liguriensis. The sequence continues at coordinate 3,151 of KL571224.1, read as the reverse complement.
ACCTCGTAAGCGGCAGGCACTCCTTCAGCCCCCGCAGGTCCGCCCACGGGAGCCGATTCGGATGCGGTCGTCCGGGGCACCGCGGAGTCCGCAGTAGGCGAGGCTTCAGCCGCCAGGACTCCGGACTCGTGGATCGCTGCTTCGTCGCGGTTGACGCTATCCGTCGTACCGGACCGTACCGCGGGACCCGAATGCGAGGTCGAGCCGTTGTCCGGTCTCCCCGCGCCGTCATCGATGAACTCGTAGCTGGAAGTTTGCTGGTGCGGAATCGCGATGGAGGCATCCACCAGAGGGCCGCTCGTCGGGGGGCTACCGGCCGACGGGTCGTCGTTGTGGCGTACCCACGAATCGGTTAGCGCCGAGCCTGCCTGGACATCGCCCAGCGTTGCCGGCCGCCCGCCTTCCTCGCGGTCGTCGTCAGCACCGGACGCCGGAACGTTCAAAGTCGCCGGCGACTCCCAGTCGATGTGGGCCGGCTCCGCGATCGCCTTGCCACCGAAGTCGGCGAGCCAGGCGGCGACGAGTGCGAGGTTCTCTCGCCACTTGTGCTCGGGGATGACCGGCAGGATGTCGTCCCACAGCGACAGGAAGGTTCCGCGGAGCTGCAGCCGTCCGTAGGGCCGCGCCAGGAACCACATGTGCAGGTGCGCCGAGCCGTCACCCCAACGGTTGACGTGGACGCGAGCCACATCGTCGAGCGAGCGGATCGCCCTCTCCAGTCGAACCGTCATCACGCCGAGCTCGGCGGCCAGGAGATTGGGTAGGTCACCAAGGTCGAGATGCGACCGGCATTCCAGGATCAAGACCATCGGGAGTCCCGTGGGTCGGTCCATCGCCCTGACTCGCCAGCGTTCCGAGACCCAGATGTACGCGTCATCGGACGTCCCGCAGGCCACGCAATCCGCCCCGTCCTCACCGCTCCTCGGTGGCTCGACATCGACAGGCGGGGCGAGTTTCTTGACCCGCATGTCGCCCTCGAACGGGAACGAGGGCCAGCGGGTGAAGTCGGGCAAGGGGGCGGTGTTCTCAGACACGACGTGACCTTAGCCCAGGTCAGGACAGGCTGTCCCGGTTCAATTTCGCACGATCGGGCGGATGCTGCTGAACGGTCTGCGCCGGCCCCAGAAGCTGATCTAGCTGGCACCTTGGAAACGCCCACATGTCGACCACCGTGAGCGCGTGTTTCTCCGCACACCCGTCTAAAAGTTATCCACAGAAGTTATCCACAGCCCCACCCGTTTCACGTGAAACTCGACGTAGAACGCTTGCGCACCCTGTGGATAGTGCGGTGGACAACTCCCAGGCCATCAACGTCGTTTCACGTGAAACGGGTCTCAGCCGTCGGGCATCGCGCAAAACTCACACCCTGTGGATAGTGGCGCTGACCCATGAAGCGCATCGGTCGCAATACCCTCCCCACGGTCCCCAGCAGACTCATCCGGTTCTCTACGTCGCCCAGATGTCGCCCTCCCGCGCCGTCACGTTCTGACCATGCCCCGGCTCCCAGTTCCCGGCCCTGCCTCCAGTTCCCAATCCGCGGCCTCTGCCTCCGGCTCCCGGCTCCTGGCCACAGGAGCCAGGAACTCGCACGCATCCCCAAATGCGAGACCGACACGAATCTGCCGCAGCCAGAACCAGCGACTGCGGCCAACACCCGCACGGACCCGTGCCCCGTCGAAGTGCTCGCTCGCCGGGAGGTTGCCGGCCGACACGCCCCTCAGTCTTTCCGAGCTACCTCGAGAGACGACTTCAGTAAGCGGCCTCTTTCCCGACGGCCGGAACCCTGGAACCGCCCACATCGCCAGACGACCATCACCGGCTCAGCCAAAGCCGCCGTCCCGGGCCACGCCCAAGCTGACGCCACGATCCCGGACCACAACCAGCACCGGTATTCGATTCACTGTCCAGCGGTCGCCGCGTCCGGGCTGCACTCCAGGCAACGCTGCACCCCAGTCAACGTCGCGCCGCCGGCCCACGTCTTAGCCGGCACCACGATCCGTGCTACGTCTCAGTCGGCACCGCGATGATGAGCCGAGAAGCTGGCCTCGGCAACCTGGGCTCGAACACGGCATGAAGGCGGACGCGAGTTCACCATCGCAACCCCCAACTTGCAGACCTCGCCCGAATCACTGCACGTTTAGCCCCGGACTCATCCTGAACGCCGCGATCCCAAGCACGATCGGGCCCGGACCATATCTCCCCGCTCTTCGTTCCCCTCCTCGTTCCTCGTTCCTCGTTCCCCGCTTCCCGCGCCCCGCAAGCGACGATCCAGATGTAGGCCTCACCGGATTGCTCGACGGGTACTCAATCCGCGATGCCACTCAAGGCACCCCGTTTCACGTGAAACGGGGGCTAGGGCGGCCAGATGTGCGCACTCAACATGAGTCACTCGGCACATGTCCTTACACCTCGGTGCCAGTTCACACCTCGGCGCCAGTCCCTCACCACGCTAAGAAGGCCTCGATACGCAGCGGGACTCCGAACCCCCAGAACTCGGGATGCACCACAGACTTCAGGCCGGTGGACCCGTCATGGTCGGCTTCGCAGGAAGGTCGTTGACCGACACCGGGTCGGTGCCGAACCCACACCCCCACTGTCCGCACCCCGTACTTGCCTCGCGCCGCCCACGCACCACCGCATGGTCCACACCCGTTTGCGGTCTCCTAAGAATCGCCCTCACACCACCGCAAGACCCGTACCTTCGGCACGGTTCGATGCCGCCGAGCACTTGCCCTACGTCCCGCCGGTTACCCGTCGGCTTCACCGTTCCGCCGGCGATCGGCGCGACGCCCCGGGCACCCGCCGCTCCACCGAACCCCACCGCACCGCCAGCACTCGCCGCGTCATCCCCGACACCCATCGCGCCATGGAGGCCCGCCGCGACGTCATAACCTCACTGCCGAGACCCGTCGTTCCTCAGCTGGCATTCCCGGGCCTGGCTATGCACCGCCCCGGCTTTCCGCGCTGTCGATGCTCGCGCAATCGTGGCCGCCGCACCATCGCGCCGCCGAGTTCATGGCGGCAACACATCACCATGCCCCCGCACCCCCGTCACCCCCGCACTCCCGTCAACCCTGCACTCCCCGTCATCCCCGCACCCCCGCGCCCCGTCATCCCCGCACCTGTCTCTTATACACATCTCTGATGGCGC
>KL571223.1:40034-45980 GCA_000715855.1 Actinoplanes liguriensis | reverse complement strand
AGATGTGTATAAGAGACAGGGTGGAACGTGAGGTCGTGGCGGCCTGCGACGGCATGGATCTGCTCGTCGCCGCGCGGGACGGGGACGTGGACCGGCCCGGGCCGAGGAGCCTGGGCCCGGCCGGCCGGTTCGTGGTGGACCACGCGCCGTGCCGGGTGCTGCTGGTGTGGCCGTCGGAGTGACCGGCGTCTCCCCGGTGTGAACAGGGCGTCAAAAACGGCGGGGGCGCCGTCTGCGGGGTGTGAACAGGTCTGCCACCGGCGACCGCGGCGAGGTTCAGTTCGGGCGTACCCGAAAAACCTCGACTGAGGAGTCGTCCGTGGCCGATCTCGGCTTCGTCTTGCTCACGGTGGCGCTGTTCGCCGCGCTGACCGTTCTGGTCCGGGCGGTCGAACGCTGATGAGCGCCGTCAACCTCGCCGGTCTCATCCTGGCCGTCCTGCTGGCCGCCTTCCTGGTGGCCGCCCTGCTCTTCCCGGAGAGATTCTGATGTCCGGCTGGCTCCTGGTGATCTCGCTGGTCGTAGCGCTGGCCGCGGTCCACCGGCCGTTCGGCGACTACATATACCGCGTCGTCGCCCACAAGAAGCACAACGTCGTCGAGCGCGGTGTCTACCGAGTGGTCGGCGTCGACCCGGCGGCCGAGCAGAGCTGGGGCGTCTACGCCCGGTCGGTGCTCGCGTTCTCCGCCGTCTCGATCCTCTTCCTCTACCTGCTGCTGCGCTTCCAGGATCGGCTCTGGCTGTCGCTCGGCATGGACCCGGTGACCGATCACGTCGCCTGGAACACCGCGGTCAGCTTCGTCACCAACACCAACTGGCAGGCGTACTCGGGTGAGTCCACGATGGGCCACCTGGCGCAGATGGCCGGCCTGGCGGTGCAGAACTTCGTCTCCGCCGCCGTCGGCATCGCGGTCGCGGTCGCGCTGGTCCGCGGTTTCGCCGGACGGCGGGCCGGCACGCTGGGCAACTTCTGGGTCGACCTGACCCGGATCGTGCTGCGCGTGCTGCTGCCGATCTGTGTGCTGGTCACGCTGGTCTTCATGATCGGCGGGATGGTGCAGAGCCTGTCCGGCGGCACCGACGTCACCACGCTGACCGGCGCCACCCAGCACATCACCGGTGGCCCGGTGGCCTCGCAGGAGGCGATCAAGGAGCTGGGCACGAACGGCGGAGGGTTCTACAACGCGAACTCCGCGCACCCGTTCGAGAACCCTTCGGTGTGGACGAACTGGCTGGAGCTCTTCCTGATCTTCCTGATCCCGTTCAGCCTGCCGCGGGTGTTCGGGCGGATGACCGGGCAGAACCGCCAGGGGTACGCGATCGTCGCCGTCATGGCGGTGCTGGCGATCGCGAGCATCGCGCTCACCGTCGGCTTCGAGACGCACGGCGCGGGCACGGTCCCGCAGGCGGTCGGCTCGGCGATGGAGGGCAAGGAGACCCGCTTCGGGGTGAGCGGCTCGGCGGTCTTCGCGGCGATGACCACGTTGACGTCGACCGGGGCGGTGAACAGCTTCCACGACTCGTACACGTCGCTGGGCGGCATGATGCCGATCGTCAACATGATGCTCGGCGAGGTGGCCCCGGGCGGCACCGGCTCGGGCCTCTACGGCCTGCTGATCCTCGCGATGATCACGGTGTTCGTGGCCGGCCTGATGGTGGGCCGCACCCCGGAGTACCTGGGCAAGAAGATCGGCGCGCGGGAGATCAAGCTCGCGTCGCTGTACTTCCTGGTCACGCCGGCGCTGGTGCTGATCGGGACGGCGGCGGCGTTCGCCACCGGCAACAACGCCACGGCGCTGAACTCCGGCCCGCACGGTCTCTCCGAGGTCCTCTACGCCTTCACCAGCGCCGCGAACAACAACGGCAGCGCGTTCGCCGGTATCACCGTCAACACCGGGTGGTGGGACACCGCGACCGGCCTGGCGATGCTGCTCGGGCGGTTCCTGCCGCTGGTCCTCGTGCTCGCGCTGGCCGGCTCGCTCGCCAGGCAGCGCCGGTGCCCGAGTCCGAGGGCACGCTCCCGACGCACCAGCCGCTCTTCGTCGGCATGGTCGTCGGCGTGACCGTCGTGCTCGTCGCGCTCACCTTCCTTCCCGCTCTTGCGCTCGGACCCATCGCGGAGGGCCTCTCATGACCACCGTTCTCGAAAAACCAACGACAAAAAACCCGGCAAAGACGATTTCGGCGGTACGGCGTGACGCCCTGAAGGACGCGCTCCGGAAACTCGACCCGCGGGTGATGTGGCGCAACCCCGTCATGTTCATCGTCGAGATCGGCGCTGTCTTCACCACCGTCCTGTCGATCGCCGAGCCCAGCCTCTTCGCCTGGATGATCACCGGATGGCTGTGGCTGACCGTGCTCTTCGCGAACCTGGCCGAGGCCGTCGCCGAGGGACGGGGCAAGGCCCAGGCCGCCGCGCTGCGGGCCGCCAAGCAGGACACGATGGCCCACCTGCGGGACGGCCGGACGGTGCCCGCGCCCGACCTCAAGCTCGGTGACGTCGTGGTCGTCGAGGCCGGCCAGATCGTCCCCGGGGACGGGGACGTCATCGAGGGCATCGCCAGCGTCGACGAGTCGGCGATCACCGGCGAGTCCGCGCCGGTCATCCGCGAGTCGGGCGGCGACCGGTCGGCGGTCACCGGCGGCACGAAGGTGCTCTCCGACCGGATCGTCGTGCGGATCACCCAGCGGCCCGGCGAGAGCTTCGTCGACCGGATGATCGCCCTGGTCGAGGGCGCGAACCGGCAGAAGACCCCGAACGAGATCGCGCTCAACATCCTGCTGGCCGCGCTCACGATCATCTTCCTGCTGGCCGTGGTCACGCTGCAGCCGCTCGCGATCTTCAGCAAGGCGTACCAGGCGGCGGCCCCGGACACCGCGGCCCTCGACGGTCACGGCGTGACCGGGATCGTGCTGGTGTCGCTGCTGGTGTGCCTGATCCCGACGACCATCGGGGCGCTGCTGTCCGCGATCGGCATCGCCGGCATGGACCGCCTGGTGCAGCGCAACGTGCTCGCGATGAGCGGACGGGCCGTGGAGGCGGCCGGTGACGTCAGCACGCTGCTTCTGGACAAGACCGGCACGATCACTCTGGGCAACCGGCAGGCTGCCGCGTTCGTACCGGCGAAGGGGGTCGATCCTCAGGTTCTTGCCGATGCCGCGCAGCTCAGCAGCCTTGCGGACGAGACGCCGGAGGGACGCTCGATCGTGGTGCTGGCCAAGAACGAGTACGGGCTGCGAGAACGCGAGGCGGGTCTGATGGCCGACGCCGCGTGGGTGCCGTTCACCGCGCAGACCCGGATGAGCGGGGTCGACCTGCCCGGCCGGAGCATCCGCAAGGGCGCCGCGGCGGCCGTGCTGCGCTGGGCGAAGTCGCCGGACGCCGAGGTGGACGAGATCGTCGACGGGATCAGCGCCTCCGGCGGGACGCCGCTGGTCGTCGCCGAGAACGGCAAGGTCCTCGGCGTGATCCACCTCAAGGACGTGGTCAAGTCCGGGATGAAGGCGCGGTTCGAGGAGATGCGCCGGATGGGCATCCGGACCGTGATGATCACCGGTGACAACCCGCGCACCGCGGCCGCGATCGCCGCCGAGGCCGGGGTCGACGACTTCCTCGCCGAGGCCACCCCGGAGGACAAGCTCGCGCTGATCCGCAAGGAGCAGCAGGGCGGCCGCCTGGTCGCGATGACCGGGGACGGGACCAACGACGCGCCGGCCCTGGCGCAGGCGGACGTCGGCGTCGCGATGAACACCGGCACGTCGGCCGCGAAGGAGGCCGGCAACATGGTCGACCTCGACTCCGACCCGACGAAGCTGATCGAGATCGTGGAGATCGGCAAGCAGCTGCTGATCACCCGGGGCGCGCTGACGACGTTCAGCATCGCCAACGACATCGCCAAGTACTTCGCGATCATCCCCGCCATGTTCGCCGGGGTCTACCCGGGCCTGGACACGCTCAACGTGATGCGGCTGCACTCGCCGGGCTCGGCGATCCTGTCCGCGGTCATCTTCAACGCGATCGTGATCGTCTTCCTGATCCCGCTGGCGCTGCGCGGGGTGCGGTACCGGCCGTCGTCGGCGAGCGCGCTGCTGCGGCGCAACCTGCTGATCTACGGCCTCGGCGGAGTCGTCGCGCCGTTCCTCGGCATCAAGCTCATCGACCTGTTCATCCAGCTCATCCCCGGGATCTGATCCAGATGCGTCTACCCTCCTGGCTCGCTCACCACCTCGCGGCGCTGCGCGCGCTGCTCGTCATGACCGTCATCCTCGGGTTCGCCTACCCGCTGCTCTTCGTCGGTGTCGGGAAGATTCCCGGACTGTCCGGCAAGGCGGGCGGGTCGCTGATCAGCGTCGGTCAGCAAACCGTCGGAAGCAGTCTTATCGGCCAGTCCTTCACCGACGCCGACGGCAACCCCGTCCCGAAGTACTTCCAGAGCCGCCCGTCGGCCGGCGACTACGACCCGACCGCGACAGGTGCCGGCAACCTCGGCCCGGAGGATGTGATCGACACCCCGGATCGGCAGAGTCTCCTCACTCAGGTCTGCGCGCGCAGCCTGGCGGTCGGCAAGCTGGAGGGCGTGGACGGCAGCCGCCCCTACTGCACCGCCGACGGGGTCGGCGCGGTCCTGGCCGTCTTCTACCGCGACGGGTTCACCGGGCCGGTCACCAGGGTGGTGTCGGTCAACCAGACCGGAACCCCGTTCGTCAGCACCTACCAGGGGGTCACCGTGGAGTCCGCCCAGGCCGGCGAGGATTATGTGGCGCTCGGCGGGGTGATCACGCCGATCCGCGGCGAGGCCCCGGCGGACCCGGTGGTGCCGGCGGACGCGGTGACGGCGAGCGGCTCCGGCCTTGATCCCGATATTTCCCGACAATATGCCCGGCTTCAGGCGGCTCGGGTCGCCCGCGAGCGTGGCGTCACACTGGACCACGTCCGCGAGTTGATCAAGAAGAACACCGAGGGTGGCGTGGTGAACGTGCTCGAGCTCAACATCGCGCTGGACGGCGGCAAGTGACGATGGCCAGGGTTCGCGCCGGAGAGCGGCAAAGGACGACGGCCCGGGTTCATGCCGGAGGGCGGTGGTAGCGATGGCTCGCGGTGAGTTGCGGATCTATCTGGGCGCGGCGCCCGGCGTCGGCAAGACCTACGCCATGCTCGAAGAGGCGCACCGGCGGGCCGAGCGCGGCGCCGACGTGGTCGTCGCCCTGGTCGAGACGCACGGCCGCAAGCACACCACCGCGATGATCGGCGACCTGGAGGTGCTGCCGCGCCGCGAGCTCACCTACCGCGGCGTGGCCTTCACCGAGACGGACCTCGACGCCGTCCTGGCCCGGCGGCCGGAGATCGCGGTGGTCGACGAGCTCGCGCACACCAACGTGCCGGGCGCCGGGAACGACAAGCGCTGGCAGGACGTCCAGGTGCTGCTCGACGCCGGGATCAGCGTGCTGACCACGGTGAACGTGCAGCACCTGGAGTCGCTCAACGACGTGGTCGCCCGGATCACCGGCGTCGAGCAGCGGGAGACCGTCCCGGACGCGGTGGTCCGCGCGGCCGAGCAGGTCGAGCTGGTCGACATGACCCCGGAGGCGCTGCGCCGCCGGATGGCGCACGGCAACATCTACCAGCCCGAGAAGATCGACGCGGCGCTGGGCAACTACTTCCGTACCGGCAATCTCACCGCCCTGCGGGAACTGGCCCTGCTCTGGCTCGCCGACAAGGTCGAGGACCAGCTCGACCGGTACCGGGCCGACCACGACATCGACGCCACCTGGGAGACCCGGGAACGGGTCGTGGTGGCACTGGCCGGCGGGCCGGAGGGCGACACGCTGATCCGGCGCGCGGCGCGGATCGCCGCCCGGACCAAGGGCGCCGACCTGATGGCGGTGCACGTGACCCGCAACGACGGGCTGGCCGGCGCCGACCCGGCGGCTGTCTCTTATACACAT
>KL571223.1:39547-39787 GCA_000715855.1 Actinoplanes liguriensis | reverse complement strand
TGTGTATAAGAGACAGCTCGTGGAGAGCCTCGGCGGGACGTATCACCAGGTCTCCGGCACGGGCGTGTCCCGGGCGCTGCTGGAGTTCGCGCGGGGCGTGAACGCCACCCAGATCGTGCTCGGCGCCTCCAGCCGCGGCCGGTTCGCCCAGCTCTTCACGGCCGGGGTGGGCGTGACGACGACCGCGCTGTCCGGCTCGATCGACGTGCACCTGGTCACCCACGAGCGGGCCGGTCAGGG
>KL571223.1:39038-39370 GCA_000715855.1 Actinoplanes liguriensis | reverse complement strand
GATGTGTATAAGAGACAGCCGGATCGCCGGGTCCCTCACGGCGCTGCTCGGCCTGCCGCTGCTCACCGCGGTGCTCTCCGCCGTGCCGGACCCGCCGCTGGTCAACGACATCCTGCTGTTCCTGGCCGGGGTGGTCGGCGTCGCGCTGCTCGGCGGGCTCTGGCCGGCGCTGATCGCGGCCGTCGCCGGGTCGCTGCTGCTGAACTGGTTCTTCACGCCGCCCTACGGCCGGTTCACCATCGCCGAGGGGCAGAACCTGGTGGCCCTGGCCATCTTCGTGGTGGTCGCGGTCGCGGTCAGCTGGGTGGTGGACACCTGTCTCTTATACACAT
>KL571223.1:38099-38807 GCA_000715855.1 Actinoplanes liguriensis | reverse complement strand
TGTATAAGAGACAGTCGCCGGTGGGGTGCTGCGCGGGCAGCGGCCGCTGGTCGCGCTGCTCGACCGGCTGCGCGAGACGTTCGCGCTGCAGTCGGTGGCGCTGCTGGAGGACGGGACGACCGTCGCCGACGTGGGCGGTCCGGTCTGCGCCGACCCGGGTGCGGCGGACGTCGTGGTCACCGCCGACGACGGGCTGTTGCTGCTGCTCAAGGGGCACACCCTGGAGGCCGCCGACCGGCGGATCGTGGAGGCGTTCGCGGCCCAGGCGGCGGTCGCGCTGCGTCAGGAACGGCTCGCCGCCGAGGCCGCCACGGCACGGCCGCTCGCCGAGGCGAACAAACTGCGCACCGCCCTGCTCGCCGCCGTCAGCCACGATCTGCGTACGCCGCTGGCCAGCGCGAAGGCGTCCCTCGCCGGACTCCGCAGCGCCGAGGTGGAGTTCGACGAGGAGGATCGCGAGGAGCTGCTGGCGACCGCCGACGAATCACTCGACCGGCTGGACCGGCTCGTCGCGAACCTGCTCGACATGAGCCGGCTGCAGTCCGGGGCGCTGGGCGTGACGCGGATCTCGGTGGGCGCCGAGGAGGTCGTACCGCGGGCGCTCGATGATCTCGGCCCGGAGGGCCGTGTGATCGCGGTGCGCGTGCCGGACGACCTCCCGCTCCTCGACACGGATCCCGGTCTTCTGGAACGTGTCCTGGTCAACGT
>KL571223.1:35625-37849 GCA_000715855.1 Actinoplanes liguriensis | reverse complement strand
CAGCCACGGCGACACCGTCGAGCTGCGGGTCATCGACCACGGCCCGGGCATCCCGGAGGACCGGTGGGACGATGTGTTCCTGCCGTTCCAGCGCCTCGGCGACCGGGACAACCACAACGGCGTCGGCCTGGGCCTGGCCCTGTCGCGGGGTCTGGCCGAGGCGATGGGCGGCACGCTGACCCCCGAAGAGACCCCCGGAGGCGGCCTCACCATGATCCTCGCGCTGCCGGCTTCCGCATGAGCACGAAGGTTCTCGTCGTCGACGACGAGCCGCAGATCATCCGGGCTCTCCGGATCAACCTCAAGGCTCGGGGGTACGAGGTGGAGACCGCCCGCGACGGCGCCTCCGCCCTGCACGTCGCCGCGCACTTCCACCCCGACCTGGTCGTGCTCGATCTGGGCCTGCCGGACATGGAGGGCGCCGAGGTGATCGCCGGCCTGCGCGGCTGGACCGCCGTGCCGATCATCGTGCTCTCCGGGCGGGCCGGCAGCGCCGACAAGGTCGAGGCCCTGGACGCCGGGGCCGACGACTACGTGACCAAGCCGTTCGGCCTCGACGAGCTGCTCGCCCGGATCCGCGCGGTGACCCGCCGGGTGCAGCCGCCCGAGACCGAGTCGCCCATCGTCAAGATCGGCGTTGTCGAGGTCAACCTGGCCGACCGGTCGATCAGCGGCGACGTCAAGCTCACGCCGACCGAGTGGCAGCTGCTCGAACACCTCGTCCGGCACCCGGGCAAGCTGATCACCCAGCGGGAGCTGCTGCAGGACGTGTGGGGGCCGCAGTACCGGACCGAGACGAACTACCTGCGGCAGTACATGGCCAGGCTGCGCCGCAAGCTGGAGGAGGATCCGGCCCGGCCGCAACATCTGCTCACCGAGCCCGGAATGGGATATCGCTTCCGGCCCTGAGCTTTCCGCTACATCTCTTCGCGAACGTGCCGATCGGGATCGTGACGGTTCTGTCCGGCGAAGGGGTGGCAGCGTGCGGTGGTTCGGTTCCCGGGAGGACAGGCCCGCGTTCGCGCGGCCCATCCCGCGCGATGTGGAAGCGCTCGAGGAATTGGTGCTCGCCCTGGATACCGCGGTCGACGAGTCGAACGCGTGGCGGATCACGGTCGCCAGCACGGTCGAGTCGTACGGCTTCGGCTACGGCGCGGTCTGGGTCCCGGCCGGCCGGGAGTTGTCCCTGGTGCACGAGACCGGTCGGCTGGTCCCCCAGATCAAGGCGGTCATGCCGGGTAGGACGCTGCCGGCCGACGCCGGACTGATCGGCAAGGCGTACCGGTCCCGTCAGCTCACCCACGCCGAGTCGATGGCCGAGTGCGGCGACTGCCGGCGGTGTCAGGCCGCGCTGGAAGCGGGGATGACAGCCGGCCTGGTGCTGCCGGTGATCAAGGGCGCCGAGGTGGTGGGGGTGCTGGAGTACTACTCGCCCTCCCCGCTCTACCTGGACGACGCGCGCAAGGAGAAGTTCGCGACGATCGCCCGGATCGCCGAGCGCGCCCGCAGCGGCGCGGTCGCCGCCGCCGAGCTTCGCCAGGTCGCCGACGACCGGATGGCGGTCACCACGGTCGTCTCCAAGGTCGGCGCGGCGCAGGACTCGCAGGGAGCACTTCGTGCGGCCCTGGACGCGGTGCGTTCGTCGTTCCACTGGGCTTACGGGTCGTACTGGGAGATCGACCCGGTCGACAACGTGCTGAAGTTCCAGGTCGAGTCCGGCTCCGCCGGTGACGAATTCCGCAAGGTCACGCTCGCCGCCACCTTCGCCGAGGGTGTCGGCCTCTCCGGGCGTGCCTGGCGGTCCCGGGACCTGGTCTTCGTCCGTGACCTGTCCGAGCTCACCGACTGTGTCCGGGCGCCGGCGGCCGGCCGGGCCGGGGTGCGCTCCGGTGTCTGCTTCCCGATCATGAGCCACGATCAGATCGTCGGCACCATGGACTTCTTCACCACCGAGTTCATCGACCTGTCCGAGTCCCGCGCGGCTGCCCTGCGCAACGTGCAGCAGCTGGTCAGCCAGCGACTTGAGGTGCTACGTGCGGGGGAGCGGTCGGCCACCAACGCGCGCGCCCTGCTGGACACCGTCGAACGGCTGCGCAGTGCCAGCGACGACGCCACCCAGGTGGCCGAGCAGGCGGTCACCCGGGCGTCGGCGATGACCGCCGAGGTGGCCGCGCTGGGCCAGGCGTCCACCGCGATCGGCGACGTCATCAAGATCATCGAGTCG
>KL571223.1:33416-35331 GCA_000715855.1 Actinoplanes liguriensis | reverse complement strand
CGCTGAACGCCACCATCGAGGCGGCCCGGGCCGGGGAGTCCGGCAAAGGCTTCGCGGTCGTCGCCGGCGAGGTCAAGGAACTGGCCCGGGAGACCGCCGAGGCGACCCAGAAGGTGGCCGAGCAGATCGCCGGGATCCAGGCCAGCGCGGAGACCGTCGCGTCCGGCATCCATACCACCAGCGAGACCATCGGCAAGATGGACGCGGTCCAGGTGCGGATGAACGAGGTGCTCGCTGAACAGGCTGAAATGGCACGCGCCCTGGAGGGTTGAGTGGTTGATCGGGGTTAACCTCAATCGCCTGCATTTCGCCCGTCGTTGTCGGGAGTGCCGAAAAACGGCCAGCGAAGCGCAGTCGTTTCGACACTCCCGACAACGACTTGAGGGGCGAGATGCCGCCGAGCGGAGCGAGGCAATCAAACACAGTTCGAGTACTGGTAGGCACACGTAAGGGCGCGTTCATCCTTACCTCGGACGGGACGCGCAAGGACTGGACGATCGACGGGCCGCACTTCGCGGGCTGGGAGATCTACCACCTCAACGGCTCCCCGGTCGAACCTGACCGCCTCTGGGCATCACAGACCTCGGGCTGGTTCGGCCAGATCATGCAACGCTCCGACGACGGCGGGAAGAACTGGCAGGCGGTCGGCAACGACTTCACCTACACCGCCCCGGTCGGCGACCACCTCTGGTACGACGGCACGCCCCGCCCCTGGGAGTTCAAGCGCATCTGGCACATCGAGCCGTCGCGCACCGACCCGGACACGGTCTGGGCCGGCGCCGAGGACGCGGCGCTCTACAAGTCCACCGACGGCGGCCAGAAGTGGGAGGAGTTGAACGCGCTGCGCCAGCACCCCACCGGCCCCGGGTGGCAGCCCGGCGCGGGCGGGATGTGCCTGCACACGATCCTGCTGCACCCCACCGACCCGGAACGCATGTACGTGGCGATCTCCGCGGCCGGCGCGTTCCGGACCGACGACGGCGGCGCCACCTGGCTGCCGATCAACGCGGGCCTGCGCTCGGAGGGCCTCCCGGACGAGGACGCCGAGGTGGGGCACTGCGTGCACCGGCTCGCCATGCACCCGTCCCGGCCGGACACGCTGTTCATGCAGAAACACTGGGACGTGCTGCGCACCGACGACGCGGGCGGGCGGTGGCGGGAGGTCAGTGGCAACCTGCCGACCGACTTCGGCTTCCCGATCGCGGTGCACGCGCACGAGCCGGAGACGATCTACGTCGTCCCGATCACCAGCGACTCCCTGCACTACGTGATGGACGGCAAGCTTCGCGTCTACCGCAGCCGGACCGGCGGCGAGGAGTGGGAGCCGCTGACCGTGGGACTGCCGCAGTCGCACTGCTACGTCAACGTGCTGCGGGACGCGATGGCCGTGGACACCCTCGACGAGTGCGGCATCTACTTCGGCACCAGCGGCGGACAGGTCTACGGGTCCGCCGACGGCGGCGACACCTGGACCGCGATCGTGCGCGACCTGCCGGCCGTGCTCTCGGTGGAAGTCCAGGTGCTGCCGTGATCCGGGTGGTGCTCCCGGTGCATCTGCGGACGCTCGCGCGCAGCGGCAAGGAGGTGCGCGTCGAAGTGACCGGGCCGGTCACGCAGCGGGCCGTCCTCGACGCGGTGGAGCGGGACTCCCCGATGCTCGCCGGCACCATCCGGGACCGGCGGACCGGGCAGCGGCGGCCGCTCGTGCGGTTCTTCGCCTGCGAGGAGGACCTGTCGAACGATCCGCCCGACACCCCGCTGCCGGATCGGGTGGCCAAGGGCGAGGAGCCGTTCATGGTGGTCGGCGCGATGGCCGGCGGTTGAGTTGGACTGGGCCTGATGGCCTCGCTTCGCTCGGCGGGCATTTCGCCCCGGGAAGTCGGTGACGAGAGCACCGAAAAACAACTGCGCTTCG
>KL571223.1:32059-33180 GCA_000715855.1 Actinoplanes liguriensis | reverse complement strand
CTGCGCTTCGCTGGTTGTTTTTCGGCGCTCTCGTCACCGACGGGCGAAATGCGCTTGGGGCGCGGTCAACCCCTTGGTGGTTTGTGCGGGGCGATCGGGATCGTGCGCGGGCCGCCCACGCCGTTGATGTTGATCACCTGGGGCAGGCCGCCGAAGTCGAACGGCCAGTCACCCTGGTTCCACGCGCCGGCCCGAATGCGGCCGTTGCGGATGATGACGATCGAGCTGCCACGGTTCGCGTGCCAGTTCGCGCAGTTGTGGTGGGTCCAGAGACCGGTCTGGGCGCCGATCCGGTTGAACGTGTCGCACGCGGCCCGGACGTCCGGGTCACCCTTCGGACCGGCCTGGGCCGGCCCGGCGGTCATCGCGAGCACGGCGAGGATCCCGCCGCTCACTGCCGCCAGTCTGGTCGCGGTTCGCATGTCACCAATCCCTTCTTCCGGTACGCCTTTTGGACCAAGCTGACCACGGGGAACGCGGCCGCTCGCCCGGATTGGGAAAAGCGGCGGGGCGGGGGCTCCGATGCGGCGGCATAGCATCAGGGGCATGGTGAGGCGTACGGGCGCGGCGACCCGCGAGGAGATCCGCTCGGCGGCGACCCGGCTGTTCCGTGAGCGGGGTTACTCCCGCACCTCGGTGCGCGACATCGCGGCCCTAGCGGAGATCAACCCCGCGCTGGTGATCCGGCATTTCGGCAGCAAGGAGCTGCTCTTCCTGGACACCATGCAGCTCACCATCGACGACGAGCCGCTGCTGGACGTGCCGCCGGCCGAGTTCGGCGAGCGTTTCGTCGCCCGGCTGCTGGCCGACGACGACATCCGCGGCGTCTACCTGGCCCTGGTCCGGGGGTCCAATGAGCCGCAGATCAAGGAACGTCTCCAGGCGATTCACGAGCACACGTTCGTCGGCCCGCTGCGCTCGCGGCTGACCGGCCCGGATGCGGACCTGCGCGCCCGGCTCGCGGCCGCGGTGGTCGGCGGCCTGCTCTACGCGCTGTGGGTGGTCGGCGACGCCCACCTGGTCGCCGCCGATCCGCAGGACCTGGTCAACCGCTACGGAGCCCTGCTCCAGCAGGTGATCACCCCACCCTCCTAGCCGCGCGGCTGCGCGCCGGGCGGAGG
>KL571223.1:31690-31803 GCA_000715855.1 Actinoplanes liguriensis | reverse complement strand
GTGCCGGGCGGTGGCGGGCGTCGCGCTGCGCGGCTGGCGCTCACGGTGGTTATTCGTGCCTCATAACCACGGTGAGGCCCAGCTCGAACCCCGGGCGCGCGCTGGGTGCCGGG
>KL571223.1:29463-31406 GCA_000715855.1 Actinoplanes liguriensis | reverse complement strand
GTGCCTCATAACCACGGTGAGGCCCAGCTCGAACCTTGGGTTACTGGATGGACCAGCCGCCGTCGGAGGGGAGGATGACGCCGTTGAGGTTCACGCCGTCGTCGCTGAGCAGGAACGTGATCGACGCGGCCAGGTGCTCGGCGGCCGCGACCCCGGGGATGAGCTTGAGGAACGGCCCGGTGCGCCCCAGACCGTAGGGCGACTGGTTCGTCGGCCGCATGCCGGTCGCGACACCGCCGGGGGCGACCGCGTTGACCCGGATGCCTTCATGGCCGTACATGAAAGCGGTGTTCTTCGTGATGCCGACGACCGCGTGCTTGGAGGCGGTGTAAGCGACACCGGCGGCGTTCCCGCGGAGCGCGGCCTCGGACGCGACGTTGACGATGGCGCCGCGGCGGGCGTTCAGCATGGCCGGGACGACCGCGCGGGTGAGTTTGAAGACGCCGTCGACGTTGACCGCGAAGACCCGCTGCCACACCTGGTCGGAGGTCTCGTGGACCGGGGTGAAGTCGTCCACCACGCCGGCGATGTTGGCCAGGCCGTCGATCCGGTCGCCGGCCGCGCTGACGATCTCGGCGATCCCGGTGTCGCTGGTGATGTCCGCGGTGACCGGGACGATCGCGTCGCCGAGGTCCTCGGCGAGGGTCTTGAGGCCGTCGGCGGTGATGTCCACGGCGATGACCCGGCCGCCTTCGCGGGCGATGCGTGAGGCGGTGGCGCGGCCGATCCCGGACGCGGCGCCGGTGACGATCACGGTCTTGCCGGTGAACCGGCCCGCGGTGACCTGCTCGCGCCAGGCGCCGGAGTCGGCGTCCTCGGCCGGGGCGACCCCTCCGTTGACCTGCAGCACCAGGGCGTCGACGGCGGCCTGCGGGAGCTGGCCCTGGCTGAGCGCGACGAGCTGCTGCAGGGGGAGCCCGCGGACCGGCGCGAGCCGGCTCTCGTCGAACCCGCCACCCTGGCCGAGCAGGTCGCGCAGCGCGGGACCGCCCTCCGGATGCGCCAGCCAGTCGCCGATGGTGCTGGCCGCGGTCAGGGTGTTCGCCATGGTGGTTCCTTCCGGGGGGAGGGGCGTGCCGAAGTCAACTTAGTTTACTTCGCGGGAAGAGCGGAAGCCCCGCCCGGAAAACCGGAAGACTGGCGGCATGACCAGCGGTGACACGGCCGCGGTGGCGAGTCGGCGCCAGACGAACGTCGTCTTCACGGCGATCCTGCTCGGCCTGCTGCTCGCCGCTCTGGACCAGACGATCGTCTCGACGGCACTGCCGACCATCGTCGCGGATCTCGGCGGCGCCGGGCACATGACCTGGGTCGTCACGTCCTACCTGCTGGCCGAGACGATCTCCACGGTGCTGGCCGGCAAGTTCGGCGACCTGTTCGGCCGCAAGACGGTCTTCCAGATCTGCGTGCTCGTCTTCGTCGGCGGCTCGGTGCTCTGCGGCATCGCGCAGGACATGGTGATGCTGATCGGCGCGCGGGCGATCCAGGGGATCGGCGGCGGCGGGTTGATGGTGACCGCGATGGCGCTGATCGCCGACGTCATCCCGCTGCGGGATCGCGGGCGCTACCAGGGTGCGCTGGGCGCCGTCTTCGGCGTCACCACGGTCGTCGGGCCCACGCTGGGCGGCCTGTTCACCGACCACCTGAGCTGGCGCTGGGCGTTCTACATCAATGTTCCGGTCGCGGTCGTCGTCCTCGTCATCGCGGCGAGAGCCATTCCCTCGGTACGGTCGGACACCCGCCCGCTCGTCGACTACGGCGGCATCGCCCTGGTCGCCCTCGGCGCGTCCAGCATGATCCTGGCGCTCTCCTGGGGCGGCAACGAGTACGCGTGGGGCTCCGTGACCATCATCGGGCTGTTCGTCGCCTCGGTCGCGCTGCTCACCGCGTTCGTCCTGGTGGAGCTGCGGGTCCCGGAGCCGATGCCTGTCTCTTATACACAT
>KL571223.1:27749-29262 GCA_000715855.1 Actinoplanes liguriensis | reverse complement strand
CTGCGGGTCCCGGAGCCGATGCTGCCGATGCGGCTGTTCCGTAACTCGGTGTTCGTGGTCTGCTCCACGCTCAGTTTCATCGTCGGGTTCGCGATGCTCGGCGCGATGACGTTCCTGCCGACGTACCTGCAGTACGTGGACGGCGTCTCGGCGACGGCTTCCGGGGTGCGGACGCTGCCCATGGTCGCCGGGCTCTTCGTGACGTCGATCATCTCGGGCAACCTGGTGTCCCGTACGGGAAAATATCGTGTCTTCCCGATCGTCGGCACCGCGGTGCTGGGCCTCGGGCTGTGGCTGATGTCCACGATGAGCCCGGCCACGAGCGCCTGGGTGATGTCGCTCTACATGGTCGTGCTCGGCATGGGGATCGGCCTGAGCATGCAGGTGCTGACGATCGTCGTGCAGAACACCGTCCCGTACGCGGATCTGGGCACCGCCACCTCGGGCGTCACGTTCTTCCGGACCCTGGGCAGCTCGTTCGGCACCGCGATCTTCGGGACGCTGTTCAGCAGCAAGCTCAGCTCCTACCCGGTGGTCGGGAATCCCGCCGCGGCCAGTCCCGGCGCTCTGCACCGTCTGGAGAAGAGCGTGGCGGATCCGATCATCCAGGCGTACGCCGACACGATCGCCTACGTCTTCCGCTGGGTCGTCCCGGTAGCCGCCCTCGGCTTCCTGGTCGCCTGGTTCCTCAAGGAGCTGCCGCTGCGGGACGGCGCGCGCTCGCACGCCACCGACGTCGGCGAGGGCTTCCAGGCGCCGGCGCCGGCCGACCGGGTCATGCAGCTCGAGCGGGCGATCAGTGACACCATGCGCAAAGCCGGACATGACCGGACGGTGCTGGACGAGATCCTCGCCGACTCCGGTGGCCGGTTGAGCCGGTCGCAGGCGTGGGCGATGGGCCAGACGCATCTGCACACGCGGGCGCGCGGGCACGCCGACGTGGACGCCATCGCGCGGATCCACCGGATGCCGCCGGAGGTGCTGCAACCCGCGTTCACCGACCTCTGCCAGGCCGGATACGCCAGACTCGACGGGGAGACGGTGCGTCTGACCGAAGCCGGGCAGGAGCAGTTCGACCGGGTACGGCACGCCTGGCGGGAGTGGCTGGACTCGCGGCTGGAGGACTTCACGATGACCGACCCCGGTGACCGGGCCCTGCTGGACCAGGCGCTCACCAACATCGCCACGCGGCTGGTCGACGAGCCCACGCCGGCCGGTTCCCCCGGCCGAGCCTGATTCCGGTGCTCCGGGTCGGCTAGGGTTCCGCCGTGGGATTGCTGGACCGGTTCGTCTCTCCCCGGCGCCGATTCGCGGCGCTGGCCCTCCGCGTCGCCCGCCGGACGCCGGGGGTGGAGCGCGCGATCGAGCGGCCGGAGGATTTCGCCATCGCGATCTACCGCACCGGGTCGAACGGTCCGGCGCACCTCTACCTGGCGAACATCTTCCGGGAGACCGAGGGGGCCACCCCCGCTGAGCGGCGCGAACGGCTCGCCAAGCTGGTCCGCATCATGGT
>KL571223.1:24710-27525 GCA_000715855.1 Actinoplanes liguriensis | reverse complement strand
GGCGGCTCCGCCGCCACAGGACGATTGGGATTCGGTACGGCCGAAGCTGCGTCCCGTGCTGCGCCCGGTCACGTTCGGGTCGGCCGGTCCGCCCGGCATGCGGCCGCCGATCTCCCGGGCGGCGCTGCCGTACCTGAAGGAGCTGGTCGTCGTCGATCAGCCGGACGCGATGGCCTACGTCGTGCCGGACCGGGTCGACGAGTGGGGCGTCTCCGCCGAGGAGGTCTTCGCCGCGGCCCGCGCCAACCTCGCCGAGATGGCCCGGATCTCCCTCGACCAGCCCTGGCCCAGCGGGCAGCCGCTGATCAGCATGCTCGACGACGGCGACGCGTACTTCACGTCCCTGCTGCTCGCCCCGGGCTGGCTGGCCGAGGTCGGTGAGCGGCTCGGCGGCCCGGTGCTGGCGTTCGCGCCGGACAACAACACGCTGCTGCTCTGCCCGCTGCCGGAGAGCACCGCCGAGCCGTTCTACGCCCTGGTCGACCAGCACTTCAAGGAGGCGCCGCGGAGCCTGTCGCCGGTCGGCTACGTGGCCGGGCCGCAGGGGCGCGCGGCCGCGTACTCCCCGCCGCCGGGTCACCCGCACCACCTCTCCGCCCGCCGTGCCGAGACCCTGCTCGCGCTCACCGAGTACCACGGGCAGACCAACTGGCTCTCCGAGCAGTACGCGCAGGCCGGCGTCGAGGTGCACGTCGGTGGCCTGCTCGCGGCCGAGCCGGTGGGCGGCGCCCCGGAGACGATCGCGGTGTGGACCGCCGGTGTCACCACGCTGCTGCCGAAAGCGGACACCATCGCGTTCGTGCACCCGGACGCCGGCCCGCAGTTCCGCGCGCCGTGGGACGCGGTCGCCGAGCGGGTCGGCCTGGAGTCGGAGCCGCTGCTCGCGCCGGCCCGCTACCGCGTCGAGGACTGGCCGTCCCCGGAGGTACTGGCCGACCTGCGCCAGGAGATCGCGTGAACGCATAGGTTGCCGATCCCACTGGACTCGGCCCCCGGGCCAGGGGGCATGCTTGCGGCATGGCGCCGATCGATGAGGAAGAGGCCCGGCTCCGGGTCGGAGCACCCGCCGACCACGCGGCGGGGCTCAAGGCCGTGCGGCTGAGCCTGGCGAACGCGGTGCAGCAGATGGGCGTCCGCAAGACCGTTCGCAACCTGCGCACCCTCAACCAGCACGACGGCTTCGACTGCATGAGCTGCGCCTGGCCCGACCCGCAGGGTCACCGGCACGCCGCCGAGTTCTGTGAGAACGGCGCGAAGGCGGTCGCCTGGGAGGGCACCCGCGACACGGTCGGCCCGGCGTTCTTCGCCGAGCACTCGATCGCCGAGCTGGCCGGGCAGACCGACCACTGGCTGGAGAAGCAGGGCCGCCTCACCCACCCGATGGTCCGGCGCGACGGCGGCACGCACTACGAGCCGCTCTCCTGGGCCGACGCGTTCGCCCTGATCGGCGAGCGCCTGCGTGGTCTGGCGAGCCCGGACGAGGCGGTCTTCTACACCTCCGGGCGGGCCAGCAACGAGGCCGCGTTCCTCTATCAGCTCTTCGCCCGCGCGCTCGGCACCAACAACCTGCCGGACTGTTCGAACATGTGCCACGAGTCCACCGGCTCCGCGCTGATGCGCACGATCGGTGTCGGCAAGGGCTCGGTCACCCTGGAGGATCTGCACCAGGCCGACCTGATCATCGTCTCGGGCCAGAATCCCGGCACCAACCACCCGCGGATGCTGACCGCGCTGGAGATCGCGAAGCGCGACGGGGCGAAGATCCTGGCGATCAACCCGCTGCCCGAGGCCGGCCTGCTGCGCTTCGACAACCCGCAGAAGGCGCGTGGCCTCGTCGGCGGCGGCACCGGGCTGGCCGACCGGCTGCTGCGCATCCGCTCGAACGGCGACCTGGCCCTCTGGCAGGCGATCGGCAGCCTGCTGCTGGCCCGGGGCGTCGCCGACCGGGAGTTCATCGAGTCGTCCACGGTCGGTTTCGAGGCCTGGGCGAAGCATGTGGCGGAGGTCGACCGCGACGCGGTGATCGCCGCGACCGGGCTGGAGTGGGCCGAGATCGAGGCCGCCGCCGACATGCTGGCGGGAAGCTCACGGATCGTCCACTGCTGGGCGATGGGCATCACCCAGCACCGCAACGCGGTCGCCACGATCAAGGAGTTCGTCAACATCGCCCTGCTCCAGGGCATGATCGGCAAGCCGGGCGCCGGCCTCTGCCCGGTCCGCGGGCACTCGAACGTGCAGGGCGACCGGAGCATGGGGATCTGGGAGAAGCCGCCGGCCGTCTTCCTCGACCGGCTGCGCGACGAGTTCGGCTTCGAGCCGCCCCGCGAGCACGGGGTGGACGCCGCCGACGCGGTCCGGGTGTTCCGCGACGGCCGGGCCAAGGTGTTCCTCGCGCTGGGCGGCAACTTCGTGGCCGCGATGTCGGACACCGAGGTGACCGCGGCCGCGATGCGCAGCGCCGAGCTGACCGTGCAGATCTCCACCAAGCTCAACCGCAGCCACCTCGACGCCGGGCACACCGCGCTGATCCTGCCCACCCTGGGCCGCACCGAGCAGGATCGCACCGGTGGCCGGGTGCAGCGGATCACCGTGGAGGACTCGATGTCCGCGGTGCACGCCTCCCGGGGCCGCTCCGAGCCGGCCGGGCCGCTGCTCCGCTCCGAGGTGGACATCATCTGCGGGATCGCCGCGGCCACCCTCGGGGATCGGCACGACATCCCGTGGGCCGAGTTCAGGACGGATTACACGCGCATCCGGGAGCGGATCGGCCGGGTGGTGCCGGGCTGCGACGACTACGCGAACAAGGTCGACAACG
>KL571223.1:23515-24448 GCA_000715855.1 Actinoplanes liguriensis | reverse complement strand
CTCGCGCCATCGGAGATGTGTATAAGAGACAGCGGTCAGCCCGCTGGAGGTGATGACCGTGCCGGAGGGGCGTCTCGTCCTGCAGACGCTGCGCAGCCACGACCAGTTCAACACCACGATCTACGGGCTGGACGACCGCTATCGCGGGATCTACTCGGGCCGCCGGGTGGTCTTCATCAGCGCGGCCGACCTCGCCGAGCTCGGCTTCGCCGACGGTGACCTGGTCGACCTGACCTCGGAGTGGCAGGGGGAGGAGCGCCACGCCGACCGTTTCCGCCTGGTGGAGTACGACACGCCCAAGGGCTGTGTGGCGGCGTACTACCCGGAGACGAACCCGCTCGTCCCGCTCGATTCGCAGGCCGAGGAGAGCGGCACACCCACGTCGAAGTGGGTTATCGTGCGGCTAACTCCTAGTAATCCAGTCTGATATGTGGGAAGGGTCTGTAATGCAGGCCACTTCTGGCTGGTGAACGGGGCCTCGGGTCCGTACGTTGCCTCCATGATCAACCGCCGTAACCTTCTCGCCGCATTTGCGGGCACCACCCTTACCGTCGCCCTGGCCGCCTGCGGGGACTCCGGCGACAAGCCCGCTGCCGGCGCGAGCGGCGCCGTCCGGAAGATCCAGGTCTCGCTCGACTGGACGCCGAACACCAACCACACCGGGCTGTACGTCGCCGCGGCCAAGGGCTACTTCGCGGCGCACAACCTGGACGTCGAGATCGTTCAGCCGGGTGACGCGGACCCGGCGTCCCTGGTCGCCGCCGACAAGATCCCGTTCGCGATCAGCGCGCAGGAGGCGCTCACCCAGGCCCGGGCCGAGGGCGCGCCGCTGGTCTCGATCGCCGCGATCCTGCAGCACAACACGTCCGGCTTCGCGTCCCCGAAGGACCGGAACCTGACCCGTCCCGCGCAGTACGCCGGCAAGACCTACGG
>KL571223.1:20940-23288 GCA_000715855.1 Actinoplanes liguriensis | reverse complement strand
TCAGAGATGTGTATAAGAGACAGCTGCTCAAGACTCTGGTCAAGGCGGACGGTGGCGACCCGGACAAGGTCAAGGTGGTGAACGTCGGTGAGGCCGACTTCCTCACCGCCACCAAGAAGGGCATCGACTTCGAGTGGATCTTCTACGGCTGGGACGGGGTGAACGCCGAGCTCAAGGGGGCGCCCGTCAACATCCAGTACGTCAAGGACTACGACAAGGCGCTGGACTTCTACACCCCGATCCTGATCACCAACGAGAAGCGGATCAGCAGCGACCCGCAGCTCGTGAAGGACTTCGTCGCGGCGGTGTCGGAGGGTTACGCGTACGCCGCAAAGAATGCCTCGGAAAGCGCGGACATCCTGCTCAAGGCCGCGCCCGACCTGGACGCCGAGCTGGTCCGGAAGAGCCAGGACTGGCTGAGCCCGAAGTACCAGGACGATGCCGCGCGCTGGGGTGAGCAGAAGGACGCCGTGTGGACGGACTTCTCGGCGTGGCTCTACGACCAGAAGGTGCTGAGCACGAAGGTCGACGCGTCGAAGGCTTACACCAACGACTTCCTGCCTCCGGCATGACCGCCTGCACCGAGCGGCACCTGGCCGCGCCGGCCGACAACGCCGCAGGCGAGGGCCAGAAGGGCATGCCCATGGATGGAGTGTCGTGACCTGGCGTAAGTGGTTGCCGCCGGCGATCACCCTGGTCCTGCTGATCGCCGGCTGGCAGATCTACACCAGCGTGTCCGGGATCGACAAGTGGCTGCTGCCCAGCCCGGCCGACATCTGGGACGCGGCCGTCGACCAGCGGGACGCGCTGACCACGCACACCCTGGCGACGACCGAGCTGACCCTGTACGGCCTGGCCGCCGGAGTCGCGGCGGGCCTGCTCATCGCGATCGTGCTGCACCTGGTGCCGATCCTGCGTGCGGCGGTCTACCCGCTGCTGGTGATCAGCCAGAACGTGCCGATCATCGCGCTCGCCCCGCTGCTGGTCATCTGGCTCGGCTTCGGGATCGCGCCGAAGATCGTGGTGATCGTGCTGGTCTGCTTCTTCCCGGTGGCGGTCGCGACGCTGGACGGGCTGGGGCGCAGCGACGCGCTGATCGCCGACTACCTGCTGATGAGCGGGGCGAGCCGGCGGCAGCTCTTCACCAAGCTGCAGTGGCCGAACGCGCTGCCGACGATGTTCTCCGGGTTGAAGATCGCCGCGACGTACAGCGTCTTCGGGGCGATCATCTCGGAGTGGCTCGGCAGTGACAAGGGGATCGGGCGGTACATGATCGTCCAGAAGTCCGCCTTCCGGGCGGATCGGATGTTCGTGGCGATTGCCATCGTGGTGGTGCTGGCGCTGGTGATCTTCGGGGTTGTCGCGCTCCTCGAAAGGCTGCTTGTGAAGGGGCGTCGGCATGCCTGAGACTTTGCGGGTCGCGGGCTTGGAGCATCACTTCGGTGATCTCCATGTCCTGAAAAACCTGGACATCTCGGTCGAGAGCGGCGAGTTCGTCTCTATCGTCGGCCCGTCCGGCAGCGGAAAAAGTACGTTATTTCATCTTATCGGCGGCCTGCTGACGCCGAGCGGCGGAACCATCGAGATCAACGGCGTCGACGCGATCGGCCGCCGGGGACTGATCGGGTACATGCCGCAGCAGCCGGCCCTGATGCCGTGGCGCACCATCGAGTCCAACGTGATCCTCGCGCGCGAGATCGCCGGTAAACGGGACAAAGCGCTGGCACGCGAGTGGCTCGCCCGCGTCGGCCTGGACGGCTTCGCCCGCTCGTACCCCCATCAGCTCTCCGGCGGCATGCAGCAGCGCGTCGCCTTCCTCCGCGCGCTCATCTCCGACCAGGAACTGCTCTGCCTGGACGAGCCGTTCAGCGCCCTGGACGCGATGACCCGCTCCGAGATGCACCGCTGGCTGCTGGACATCTGGGAGGCGAACCGCCGCTCGGTCCTCTTCGTCACGCACAACATCGAAGAGGCACTGCTGCTCTCCGACACCGTCTACGCGTTCTCGCACCGCCCCGCCACGGTCCTCGAGAAGATCACCGTGCCGTTCGACCGTCCCCGCCGCGCCGACGTCGTCGACGACCCCGACTTCGTCAAACTGCGCCGCCGCCTCACCGATCTGCTGACAGGTAGCCCGTCATGACCCTCACCCACGTACGCGTGATGCTCGAATATTTTCACCCGTGGACGAACGCGGCCGGGCTCTACACGGCCAGCCACCACGGCTGGTACCGCGACGCCGGCCTGGACGTCGAGATCACCGTCTTCGACCCGCTGCGCGGCGACACCCTCGAACACCTGGCCCTGTCTCTTATACACATCTCTGATGGCGCGAGGGAGGCGTGTAG
>KL571223.1:18367-20751 GCA_000715855.1 Actinoplanes liguriensis | reverse complement strand
CGTGGCGGCGATCAACCACCGTGGCATGGAGACCATCCAGACCGTGGCCGGGCGGGGCATCACCCGGCCCCGCGAACTCGAAGGCAAACGCCTCGCGCTGAACCCGACCCCGCGCGGCGTCGCCATGGTCCGCCACCTGATCGCGGCCGACGGCGGCGACCCGGACAGGGTCGAGCTGGTCGACAGCGGCTACCGCGAGCTGAGCGTCGACGACATCGCGGCCGGCACGGTCGACGCGACCTTCGGCGGATACTGGGCCTGGGACGCGCTCTTCGCCCAGCTCCCCGGCTCCGAACGGGTGGTCTGGCCGGTCGACGAGATCGGCGCCCCGCCGTACCACAGCTACCTGCTCGGCACCGGTCCCGCGCTCACCGACCCGTCCCTGCTGGCGACGTTCCTCGACGTGACCGCCCGCGGCTACCGCGCCGCCACCGACGACCCGGCCGGCACGCTCGACGTCCTGGACCGCGTCATCCCGTACTTCCCGCGCGCGATCCTGGCCCGCTCACTGGAGCTCATCGCCCCGACCTGGTGGCACGAGGGCCGGTGGGGCGCGATCCGTCCGTCGCTGATGACGCCGTACACGGACTGGCTCGCGGCCAACGCCATCCTCCCGCCCACGTTCGACTGGCGGCAGGCGATCAACCCCGCGGCCTCCGCCGTGCTCACGGAGCTGCCGCGATGACGGGCTTGCCTTCCCGCGCGGCCTTCGCTGTGCTTACGGAGGTGCCGCGATTGTTTCCCGCGGCCTTCGCCGTGCTCACGGAGGTGCCGCGATGACCGGTCCGCTTCTGGCCGCTGCCGACGTGGAGGTACGTCGTCAGCGCGCCGAAATCCTGATCCTGGACGCCACGGTCGACCTCCCGTCGGCCGCCCACGACGGCGACCACCGCTCCGGCTCGGGCCTCGCCGGCTGGCGCGACGCTCACATCCCGGGCTCCCGCTACGCGGATCTGCTGCACACCTTGAGCGACCCCGCCGCCCCGTACCACTTCGCGGTCCCCGCCCCGGATGCGCTGGCCGCCGCTCTCACCGCGCTCGGCGTCCGCGACGGCGTCCCGGTCGTCACCTACGACCGCGCCGGTGGGCTGTGGGCTGCCCGCCTCTGGTACCTCCTCGACTGGCTGGGCATCGAGTCCTACGTCCTGGACGGCGGCCTCCAAGCCTGGAAGTCCGCCAACCTCCCGATCGCCCAGGAGCAGTCAGCTGGTCCTGGCCGTGGTTATGAGCCCTCGATAACCACGGTGGGCGCCAGCCCGGAGCAGGCGGCCGGTCCGGGAGCGTCGGTTGGCGCCGTGACCCCCAGCCGAGAGCGAGCGGCTGGTGCTGGCCGTGGTTATGAGTCCTCGATAACCACGGTGGGGGCCAGCCCGGAGCAGGCGGGGGGCGGCGAGCGTGAGGCTGGTGGGGGGTTGACGGTTCGGGTGCGGGACGGGCGGTGGGTCGGGAAGCGCGACCTGCAAGCCTGGCTCGCCGGCGACGTCGAGGCGACAGTGCTGTGCGCGCTGAACCCGGAGGCCTACGCCGGTGAGGTGCCCACCCGGTACTCCCGCCGCGGGCACATCCCGGGCAGCGGCAACCTCCCGGCCCGCTCACTGACCGGCGCCGACGGCCGGCTCCTCCCCGAACCGGAGCTGCGCGCGGCCCTCGGCGACCTGGTCGACGACCCGTCGCCGGTCTGGCTCTACTGCGGCGGGGGCATCTCCGCCACGGTCGTGGCCCTGGCACTCACCGCGGCCGGCCGCCCGGACGTGGCCCTCTACGACGGCTCGCTGGAGGAATGGTCCGCCGACCCCGAACTGCCCCTGGAGCTGGGCCGGTGAAGATCACCACCCCAACCGTACGGCCCACCCACCCTGGGGGAGGTACCGCTGACCAGTATGGCGAGAAATCGCAAGATCATGCTGCGGGCCTGTGGACAACCGTGGATTGTGGACAACCCGGTGAGGTGCTCGAGCTGCTCGAACGCCCGGAGTTCGCGGTTCTGTCCACCGCCGAGCCGGACGGCAGCGCGCACCTCTCGGTCATGTGGGTGGCCCGGGACGGCGACGATCTGCTGATGGCCACGAAGGCCGGCCGCCGTAAGGTCCGCAACATCCGGCGCGACCCCCGGGTCACCGTCCTGCTGCACGATCGCGTCCGCCCGGCCCGGTACGCCGAGATCCGCGGCACCGCCCGCATCACCGACGAGGACGCGTACGCCCTGGTCGACGAGCTGGCCCGCCGCTACACCGGCGCCGCGCACGTGGTCGCCGGCCCGGCGCGGGAGGCCGGCCGTGTGGTCCTGCGGATCACCCCGTCCCGGATCAGGCACTTCGCGTGATGACGGCCGCGGCCGACCGTGTCGTCACCTGGGCGCGGGGGCGGCCGCCGTCGGCGGGGGG
>KL571223.1:15167-18179 GCA_000715855.1 Actinoplanes liguriensis | reverse complement strand
AGATGTGTATAAGAGACAGCGATCGAGGGCCGTTCCGGTTCGGGGAAGACCACGCTGGCGCGCGCGGTCGCGGCCCGGCTCGACGCGCCGCTGATCCACATGGACGACCTGTACGCCGGATGGGACGGCCTCGGCGAGGGCGTCCGTAACCTGCGGGAGTGGGTTCTGGAGCCGCTCGCGCGGGGCGGTCCGGCGAGCTGGCGGCGCTGGGACTGGGCCGCCGGCGAGTACGCCGAGGAGCACCCGGTGCCGGACGCCGACTGGCTCGTGATCGAGGGGGTCGGCGCCGGGGCTCGGGTGCTCACGCCGTACCTAGTCGGGATTGTCTTCTTGAACAGCTCGACCGCATTGCGTAAGCGGCGCGCCCTGGCCAGGGACGGCGAGACCTATGCCCCGCACTGGCAACGGTGGGCCGCGCACGAGGACGCGTTCTACGCGACCGAGGCCGCCACCGCGGATCTGATCATCGAGAACGAGGAGCGCTGAATGCGCCTGCACCTCAACGGCCTGCGGCAATCCACGGTCGGGCACACCGCGATCGGCCTGTGGCGGCACCCGGACAGTCAGGCGCATCGATATCGCGACCTGGACTACTGGATGGAGACCGCCCGCATTCTCGAACGCGGGAAGTTCGATGCGCTGTTCGTGGCCGACGCGCTCGGGCCGCTCGACGTTTACCAGGGCAGTGTCGACGCCGCCCTGCGGGACGGGATCCAGACGCCGACCGACGATCCGCTGTTGCCGATCTCTGCGATGGCATCGGTGACCGAGCATCTGGGTTTTTCGGTCACGGTTTCTTCGACGTACGAGCTTCCGTACGCCTTCGCGCGGAAAATGGCCACCCTGGATCACCTGACGAAGGGGCGCATCGGGTGGAACATCGTCACGTCCGCGCTGGACAGCGCCGCCCGCAATCTCGGCCTCGACCGGCAACTTCCGCACGACGCGAGATATGCGAAGGCGGAGGAGTTCATGGAGGTCGTCTACCAGCTGTGGGAGGGCAGCTGGGCGGATGATGCGGTGGTCAGGAACGGTCACGTCTTCGTCGACCCTGCGCGGGTACGACCGATCGGACACCACGGCGAGCACTACCAGGTTCCCGGCATGGCCCTCTTCGAGCCGGGCATCCTGCGTACCCCGGTGCTCTACCAGGCGGGCACGTCCCCGGTCGGCCGCGCGTTCGCCGGCCGCCACGCGGAGGGCGTGTTCCTCTCCGCCTATCTGCCGTCGATGGCCCGTACCCTGGTCGAGGGTGTCCGCGCCGAGGCCGCGAAGGCCGGCCGGAGCGGCGACGCGGTGAAGTTCTTCGCGATCGCCACGGTCATCGTCGCGGAGACCGACGCCGAGGCGCGGGCGAAGCTCGCCGACTATCAGCGTTACGCCAGCGTCGAGGGCGCCCTGGCCCGCTGGAGCGCCCTGATGCACCTCGACCTCTCCACGCTCGACCTGGACAAACCGCTGGAGTACGTCGAGACGGACGGCATCCGCGGCATGGTCGAGCTGTTCACCACGCTCGACCCGTCCCGGACGTGGACGCCGCGCGCGATCGCCGAGTTCGTCGGTGTCGGCGGTGGCGGCCCGGTGATCGTCGGCAGCCCGGCGACGGTCGCGGACGAGCTGGAGCGGTGGGCGGACGAGTCGGGTGTGGACGGTTTCAACATCGCCGACCCGGTTCCGCCGGTCACCTTCCGCGACTTCGTCGACCTGGCCGTCCCGGAGTTGCAGCGGCGTGGCCTGGTCCGGACCGAGTACGAGGGCGGCACGCTGCGCGAGCGCTTCTACGGTCCGGGCGTGACCCGGGTCCGGGACGACCATCCGGCGGCGGCGCACCGGTTCTCCGATTAATTCCGCCCCTGTCGATATCTCCTATCGGCTTGATAGGCTCATCTCCATGCGTCGATCTCTTGCGCTGTGTGTGGCGATGATCCTGGCCGCGGCCGGCGTGCTGGCCGGCTGCGGCGGCAACGACGATGGGGCGGCCGCGGACAGTGGCGTGCTGCGGGTCGGCTACCAGCGCTTCGGTGGCCTGAGCCTGGTCAAGGCGCGCGGCGACGCGCCCGGTGTCCAGTGGTCGCTGTTCGAGAGCGGGCCCGCGCTCACCGAGGCGATCAAGGCCGGCGCGATAGACGTCGGGCAGACCGGGGAGGCGCCGCCGATCTTCGCGGCCGCCGCGAAGACGCCGTTCGTCATCGCGGCGACCGGCGCGCCCTCCCCGAAGAGCGAGGCCGTGCTGGTCAAGGCGAGCAAGGGCTACAAGACCTTCGCCGACCTGCGCGGGCGGACGATCGCGCTGAACAAGGGCTCGAACGTGCACTGGCTGCTGGTCAAGCTGCTGGAGGCGAACGGGATGACGCTCGAGGACGTCAATGTGAAGTACCTCAAGCCCGCCGAGGGCCGTCCCGCGTTCGACAACGACCAGGTGGACGCGTGGGTGATCTGGGATCCCTACTTCGCCCTCGCCGAGCAGCCCGGCGTGCAGATCCTCGCCGACGCGAGCGGGCTGGTGAACAACCGTGAATACCTGCTGGTCGCCAAGGACGCGGCGGAGAAGAAAACCGACAAGATCAAAGACTTCATTGCGACGTACGAACGGACGACCGCCTGGGGCATCGCCAACCCGGCCGAACGAGCCAGGGTCCTCGCGCCGGAGCTGAAGATCGACGAGGCGACCACCACACGGGCCCTCGCCCGCGCCGCCCAGCCGGTCGCGCCGCTGACGCCGGAGATCGGTGACGAGCTTCAGGGCATCGCGGACGGGTTCACCAAGCTGCAGCTGATTCCCGGCAGCGTCGACATCAAGTCCCTGGTCGACACGCGATTCGCCGGATCCGCGCCATGACCGTGATCGCGTCGCCGGACGCCACGGTCGCCGAGGAGTCGGCCCGCGGCCCGGCACCCCGGCGGCGACGGGTGCGCTGGCAGCGGGCGATCAGCCCGGTCGCGATCCTGGTGCTCTGGGAGGCCGGGAGCCGTGCCGCCCTGATCCCCGAGGACAAGCTGCCCGCGCCGACC
>KL571223.1:13775-14988 GCA_000715855.1 Actinoplanes liguriensis | reverse complement strand
CACGCTCGGGCACCACCTGCTCAGCTCGCTCAGCCGGGCCGCGATCGGGCTGCTGATCGGCGGGACGCTCGCGCTGGTGCTCGGGTCGATCGCCGGGTTGTTGCGGCTCGGCGACGAGATCGTCGACCCGCCCGTCCAGATGGCCCGGATGCTGCCGCACCTCGCCCTGGTCCCGCTGCTGATCATCTGGGTCGGCATCGGCGAGTCGATGAAGATCACCCTGGTGTCGCTGGGCGCTTTCTTCCCGCTCTACTTCAACGTGTACGCCGGGATCCGCGACATCGACGAGCGACTCGTCGAGGCGGCCCGGACCTGCGGGCTCGGCACCTGGGCGCGGATCCGGCACGTGGTTCTCCCCGGGGCGCTGCCCGCCCTCTTCCTCGGCCTGCGCCTGGCGATCGGCGCGGCCTGGCTGAGCCTGGTGGTCGGCGAGCAGACCAACACGCAGAGCGGGATCGGCTTCCTGATGATGGAGGCCCGCGAGTTCAGCCAGACCGACATCGTGGTTCTGGGGCTTTTCGTGTACGCGGCCCTGGGCCTCCTCTCCGACGTGCTGCTGCGCGTCGCCGAACGGCGTGCGCTGGTCTGGCGCCGCGGGCTGCGGGCGTCATGAGCGTCGTCGCGGCCTCGGCGATCAGCCGATCCTTCGGGACCACACGCGTGCTCACCGGGGTCGACCTCACCATCGCGTCCGGCGAGGTGGTCGCCCTGCTCGGCGGCAGCGGCTCCGGCAAGAGCACGTTGCTGCGCGTCCTCGCCGGCCTCGACGCGGAGGCGAGCGGCGAGTTCAGCGTCCCGGAGCGCCGTGCGGTCGTCTTCCAGGAGCACCGCCTGCTCCCGTGGAAACGGGTGATCGACAACGTCGGTCTGGGCATACCCGACGCCCGGGCCCGCAGCGCCGCGGCGCTCGCCGAGGTGGGACTCGCCGACCGTGCCCGGGCCTGGCCCGGGGAGCTCTCCGGCGGCCAGGCGCAGCGGGTGGCGTTCGCCCGTGCGCTCGCCCGGGAGCCGGAGGTGCTGCTGCTCGACGAGCCGTTCGGGGCGCTGGACGCGCTCACCCGGCTTCGGATGCAGGAGCTGTTCGGGCGGTTGCGCGCCCGGCACGGATTCGCCGCGTTGCTGGTCACTCACGACGTCGACGAGGCGCTGCTGCTGGCCGATCGAGCGCTGATCCTGGACGGCGGCCGGATCGCGGCGGAGGTGCCGGTCGGCC
>KL571223.1:12733-13511 GCA_000715855.1 Actinoplanes liguriensis | reverse complement strand
CGCTGGCGACCGGCACCCGCTGACCCGCCCGATGCAGGGACTCGGCCCGGGGCACCCCCGGCCCTGGTGCACGATAGGGGCATGAGTGATCAACTGATCGGGGTGAGCGGGGCGACCGGCCAGCTCGGCGGGCGGGTGGCGGCTCGGCTGGCGGCTCTCGGCGTACGGCAGAAATTGCTCGTGCGGGATGTGGCGCGAGCGCCCCGCCTGCCCGGCGCCGAAGCGGCCGTCGCGCCCTTCCACGACGGCGAGGCGTGCCGGGCGGCCCTCGCCGGCCTGGACACGGTCCTGATGGTGTCGGCGTCGGAGACGCCGGACCGGGTCGGGCAGCACCGCACGTTCATCGACGCCGCGGCCGCCGCGGGAGTGCGGCACCTGGTCTACATCTCCTTCTACGGCGCGGCGCCGGACGCGACGTTCACGCTGGCCCGCGACCATTTCGCGACCGAGCAGCACATCCGCTCCACCGGTCTGGCGGCGACGTTCCTGCGCGACAACCTGTACGCGGACTTCCTGCCGATGCTCGCCGGGGAGGACCGGGTGATCCGCGGCCCGGCCGGCGACGGGCGGGTCGCGGCGGTCGCCCAGGACGACATCGCCGACGCGGCCGTGGCGGTGCTGCGGGACCCGGCCGTGCACGCCGGCCGCACCTACGACCTGACCGGCCCGGAAGCCCTGTCCCTGACGGAGATCGCGGAGATCGTCGGCGCCCGCTATCACGCGGAGACGATCGAGGAGGCGTACGCGTCCCGCCAGTCCTACGGCGCGCCGCAGTGGC
>KL571223.1:0-12520 GCA_000715855.1 Actinoplanes liguriensis | reverse complement strand
CGCGCCGCAGTGGCAGCTCGACGCGTGGGTGTCGACGTACACCGCGATCGCCGCGGGCGAGCTCGCCGGGGTGACCACCCACATCGCCGACCTCACCGGCCATCCCGCCACTTCAGTCGCCACCCTGCTCTCCTGACGACAGGGCCGCTTCGCGCAGGGCCTGGCGATGCTCCGGGGTCAACTCCGACTCCCACCGCTGATACCTCTCGATGCCGTCCAGCATCGGGCCGGAGTACACGGAGGTGGCGGCGAGATCATGCAGACGGATTCGTCCGGTCAGAAGGTCTCTCGCCATCTCTGCCATCGCGGGGCCGGCATCGCCGTTCGCCATCCGCCGGAGGCTTTCCTTGACCGCCCGCACGATCCGCGGACGACTCGTCATCGCCGTCAGCTCGCGGTCGATGGGCTGCTCATCGCGGACTGTCACATCAGCCTCCCGGCGGGGCGTACGCCGTAATGGGCAACAAGATGTCGTCGAGATCTCCACCCTGGTAGGCGATGTCCATGGCCGTACCGAAAAATCCGAAGATCGCCATCATGCCGGTGTTGATGATCGTCGAGATCTTGTTAGCCAGGACCAGCATGTCGGCGATTATCAGTGTCAGAGCCAGGTAACCGGGACCCGCCGCGACAGCACCGACACCCGTCGACATCAGGGCCGTGCTGCCGCCCGCGATCACACCCGCGAGGATCGCGCTGTCCGCCAAGCTCTGGATCAGGTTGCCCAGCTGATTGGCCAGACCCCATGCCCCGTTCGCAGCCTTGTGGTAGGCCTCCCCGATGTCGGTCAGCGAGAATCGGAGTCGGCTGACCGACGAGGACAGCGACGTGAAGTAGTTGTACGCCGCATCATCGGCGTTGCCGTCCCAGTCCGAGTCGAGTCGCGCCATTCCCTGTTGAAGGTCCACGGCCAGTTGGTCCGTGCACCGGCCCATGTTGATCAGCGCCTCCCCGAACTTGTAGATGGCTCCCCAGTCTCCGCCCACCCACTCCGTGCAATAGCCGATGGCGTTGAAACCGGTCAGGCTCTCGATGATCGCGTTGACCCATGCGGTCGGTGAGACCCAGTTGAAGAGCGCACCGGGGTCGGGGAAGCCGTTGGTGGAGGAGACGTCGGGCTCTTCCGGGGCAACCAGAGCGGCGGTCGGATCGGACATCTCAGCTCCCGGCGGAGGTGATGGGCCGCTGGGCGAGCGGATAGCCGGAATCGATCTCGGCCGCGGCGGCGGCATCGGTGTGCTCGTAGGTCCTGGCGAAACTGCTCAGGTTCGACGCTGACAGGTCGAGAACTCTGGTCAGCTTGCTCAGGGTCTCGTTGAGGTCCTGCATGAAGTTCGCGTGCCTGCGAGACATCTCCCCCAGGATGCCGGTCTCGTGCGAGGTGAACGATCCCCACCGGTTGGCGTAGTTCCTGGCCTCCTCCGTGACGCCGGAAAAGTTCGTCAGCGCGGTCGCGTACAGCCTCAGGGACTCGGGTACGACTCGAAACATCATGAGTTGATCGCCCCCACGGCGATGGAGGCTGCCACCAGCAGGGCCATCCCGGTCACGGCCAGTACGCCGCACCTCTTCCAGAGCCTGCTGAGCCTCTCCGGGTCCCGGGTCCGGTGGAGTCTCACGGCATCCGCCACCGCGGGCACGAAGGCGATCCCGGCCGGAATCAGCAGGAGCCAGGTGGTCACCGGCACCTCGCCGCCCGAGTAGAGCGTGACGAAGCCCGCGAAGAGCGTCAGCACATAGATGAAGGCGAAGAGCAGCGCGACCTTGCCCACCACCCGCCGGAGGGTCAGCTTCGCCTCGTCGACACCGTCCATGCCGCGCCTCCTTCGTCCCCGTCGCAAAGCCTGCCACTCGTATCAACCCGCATCCATGTCGTGAGGTTCAGCCGATGTCTGTCGCACCGCCGACAGCGTCCGGGCGCGAAAGGACCGTGAACGTTGGCTGAAGACTGGGCGTGACCTGCGGAGCCGATGGATCGAGCGGCATAGCATCGAGGGTCTTCACGTCGGTGCGGAGGCGGTCATCGAATTCTGGTGGAGCGTCGCACTCGCGGCGCTTGGTCTGATTGTTCCCAGCGTCGCGGCCTTCTACGAGTTCGTCCTCAAAGGCCGGAAACGCCTCGGTTACCGCGTCCAGATGGACACCACCACGACCAACGTCGCGGAGACCGACGCCGAGCTGCCCGGCGCGCTGCTGGAGTTGCAGAACCACGGTGTTCCGCTGAAGCACGCCTCGCTGGTGTTGCTGCGGGTGGAGAACAACGGGTTCACCTACATCGACACGCACGACTACGTGGCGCTGGAGGACGACCGGGTGGGCATCCGGTTCTTCTTCCCGAACCGCAAGATCGTCGGCACGGTGATCACCGAGTTGAGCAACGACTCGCTGCGCGCCAACTTCCGTGACCTGCGGACCAGCTTCCGGCAGGAGACGGACAAGCACCCGGCCGGCGGTGTCATCGAGGTGCCCAAGGTGCCGATGAACCGCTCCGCGCACTACAAGATCCTCGCCGCGCTGGAGCGGGTTCCGGGCGTCACCGGCGAGCCCGGGCCGCCGATCCTGGAAGGTGACGTCAAGGACGGCCGGATCGCCGAGACGCAGAGCCGGATCGGCACCCCGAAGCGCATCATCGCCCTGGTCGGCTTCCTGTCGGTGCTCATCGTCGCGCAGCTCGTGGTGTTCTTGCGCAGCAACAGCGGCGCCCCGCTGGACTGCACGACCGGGCATGTCACGGTCTACGGTTCGACCGCGTTCAAGCCGATCGTGGAGGAGGCCGCCGACGCGTACGGCGATCTCTGCCCGGGCGCCACGTTCGACTTCACCATGGAGGGCAGCGGCGAGGGTGTGTCCGCCTTGGACGATCGCGGCCGGTCGAACGCGGACGGCGAGTTCGTCGCCTTCTCGGACGGGCGCAAGGCGGACGGGATGCCCGCGCTGATCGGCCGCCCGATCAGCTTCTTCCTGTTCGCGATGGTCGCCAACCCGGATGCCGGGGTGCGCGACCTGTCACTGGCCCAGGTCAAGGACATCTACGCGGGCAAGGTCACGAACTGGAAGGAGGTCGGCGGGAAGGACCTGCCGATCCGCCTGATCACCCGGCATCGCGGGTCCGGCACCCGGGCCGCGTTCAAGGCGCGGGTGCTCGGTGACGTCACCGAGGCGCCGCCGACCGTGGACGTCTGCCCGCGTGGCTCGGACGCGAAGAGCTTCATCTGCGAGGTGGGCGACACCGAGAAACTGCTGGAGACGGTGGCGGGCACGGCCGGAGCGCTCGGTTACAGCGAGGCCGGCGCCGCGGCCGATCAGAAGGGCGTCATCACGGTACGTCTCGACGACCACCCACCGACGGTCGAGGAGGCCGACGCGCATCTCTACCCGTTCTGGGAGACGGAGTACGCCTACACGATCGGTGAGCCCCCGGCCCGGTCGCTGGGAGCGAGCTTCCTGCGTTTTCTGACCACCCAGACGGGTGCCGACATCCTGCGCTCGCACGGGTTGCGTCCGTGCCCCGAATTGTCGAACCCGGAGAAGTGCCAACCCGTGTGAGTGATGCGCCCGGTGGCCGGGGCGGGCACAATCGGGCCAGGACAAAGAGGTCGAAGGTAACGGAGGGTGCTCCGATGCTCGGTTCTGTCCTGGAGATTCGTACCGCTGAGGACGGCAGCGTGGTCATCTGCCCGCACGGGGCCGGTGATCCGGGACGCGCCGACGAGTTGCGTCACGCGCTGGTGCATGCGCTGCGCCGGGTGCGCCCGCTGAAACTGATCATCGATTTGAACGACGTGTCCGAGCTGGATCCGTTCGAGCTCGGCTCGGTGGCCGCCGCCTGCGATCTCGGCGACGACCACCACGTGTCCGTCTTCGTGTGCAGCCGCAGCGGCGCCGTGGCCGCCCGTCTGACCGCCGCCGGGGTCAGCCCTTCACGGCTCCGGCGGTGATCCCGGCGACGAAGTGGCGCTGCAGGAACGCGTAGGCGAGCACCATCGGCAGGGAGGCCACCACCACTCCGGTGAACAGCAGCGGGTACTCGGTGAGGTACTCGCCCTGGAAGTCCAGCAGAGCCAGGGGCAGTGTCCGCTTGCCCGGGTCGTCGATGAACAGCAGCGGATAGAGCAGGTCGTTCCAGTGCATGACGACCAGGAAGATCGCGGTGGCGGCCAGCGACGGCGCGGACACCGGCACCGCGATCCGCCGGTACGCCGCCCACGCCCCGGCGCCGTCGATCTCGGCCGCCTCGAAGAGCTCGCCCGGCAGCGTCCGCATGAAGCCGCTGAGGATGAACACCGCCACCGGCAGCGTCACCACCACGTTGATCAGCATCAGCCCGGTCAGGCTGTTGCGCAGGCCGAGCCGGTCGAACTGCACGTACTGCGGGATCATCACGGCCTGCGCGGGAACGGCCAGCCCGAGCGCGAAGGTCCCGAACAGGATCCGGGACGGCCACCGCGGCAGCCGGGCCACCGCGAACGCGACGAGGCTGCCGAGCAGCAGCGTGACCGGCACCGACACGGCGACGACCAGGATGCTGTTGCCGAGCACCCGGAGCAGGTCCTGCTTCTCCAGCACGTTCGTGTAGTTGTCCAGCGTGGGCCGGGTGGGCAGACCGAACGGTGACGCGAAGAGATCGGCGGTGGTCTTGAAACTGCCACCCACGATCACGATCAGGGGTACGACGATCAGCAGCGCATAGATCGCGAGGAGGAAGCGCCTCATCCGTGCACCATCCTGGCGGCTCGGTTCTGCAGGAACGTGACGAGGGCGATGGCGACCATGAACACGATCGACTCGGCGGCCGCGTACCCGAGTTGCGAGTTCGCGAACGTCGAGTAGATCCGGGTGGCCAGCACGTCCAGACCGGACCGCGGCGGGTTCCCGGCGAGCCCGAGGATCAGGTCGAACGCCTTGAACGACTGCAGCGTGGTGTACGCGACGACGAGGGCCGTCGCCGGAGCGACCATCGGCCAGGTGACGTGCCGGAACTGTTGCCAGCGCCCGGCCCCGTCGGTCCTCGCCGCGTCGTACAGCTCGTCGGGGATCTGGTTGATCCCGGCGATGTAGACGACCATCATCTGCCCGGCGTGGAACCAGATTTGGGCCACCGCCACCCACAGGATCGCGGTGCTCTCGTTCCCCAGGTAGGACGATTCGAAGCGGCCCAGCCCGACGGCCCGCAGCAGCGCGTTGGCGAGCCCGAAGTTCGGGTCGTAGACGAACTTCCAGATGAACGCGACCGACACCGACGACAGGATCGTCGGCAGGAAGAACAGCGCGCGCAACCACGTCGACCCGCGGCTCCGGGCGGCCAGCAGGACGGCCAGCAGCAGGGCCAGCGCGGTCTGCCCGAGCACCACGACCAGCAGGAACTTGAGGTTGTTGGTGAGCGCGTGCCGGAACAGGTCGTCGTCGGTCACCACGTCGGTCAGGTTCGCCGCGCCGACGTCGTGGAACGTGGAGCTGTAGCCGTCCCAGTCGGTGGTGGCGTAGCGCAGGCCCTGCACGGCGGGGAGCAGGAAGAACCCGCCGTACAGGACCAGGGCCGGCGCCGCGAAGAGGTAGAGGGTGCGGCTGCTCCTCATTTCTTCTGGTCGACGACCTTCTGGGCGGCCTCGGCGGCCTCCTCGGGGCTCTTGCCGCCGACCACCGCGACGGCGGCGTTCTCCACCGCGCCGCGTACGTCGAGGTTGCTGAACTGGAAGCGTGGCGCGAGCGCGGTCTTCTTCGTCAGCCACGGGGCGAGCGCCTTGAGGTCGGCGTTGGTGTATTCGACGCCCTTGACCGTGACGTGCTGCGCGGTGCCGTTGGCGTAGACGCCGGCCACCGCCGGGTCGGAGAGCTTGTCGAGCCAGGCCTGCGCGGCGTCCTTCTTGGACGACTTGGCGTTGACGCCGAGGATGAACGTCGCGTTGAAGACGCCCTCGTACTTCGCCTTGTCCGCGGTCGTCGTGATCGGCGCGAGCAGGTCGATCGGGAACGTCGCGCCGAGTTTGCGCACGCCGGAGACCTGGAACGAGCCGGTCGCGAGCAGGCCCGCTTTACCCTGCGCGAACAGGGCCAGCGCGGCGTCGCTGCTGGTCCCGGTCGAACCCTTCTGGAAGTACGGCGTGAGCTGCTGATACTGCTTGAGGACGGTGAGGAACCAGTCGTCGGTCACCTTGGTCTCGCCGGTCTCGATCTTGCCGAGCGCGTCGTCGGCCGGGGCGTTGTTGACCACCATCACGTTGAGGAGCTGGCCGGCGTTGGCGGCGTCGCCACCGGGCCACGCGATCGGCGTGACGCCCTTGCCCTTGAGTGTCTCGAGCAGGGCGAGGAAGCTGTCCCAGTCCTTGGGCGTCTCGGTGACCAGGTCGCGGTTGACGAGCGGGGTGTTGAAGACCAGCTGGTACGGAAGTCCGAGCTGCTTGCCGTCCTGGGCGCCCGCGGTGATCAGGTTCGGCTCGTACTTCGCCACGAGGGGTTTGCCGGTCAGGTCCGTCCAGACGCCGGCCTTCGCGATCTCCAGGAACTGCGCGCCGCGGAACGCGGTGAACGCGTCGCCGACCGTGCCGCCCCGGAGTTTCTGCAGGGCGGTGCTCTGGTAGTCGTTCGACGGGGAGATGTCCTGTCGTACGGCCGATCCTGAGGTTTTGATGATCTGCTCGAAGACCTCTTTGTCCTCGGCACGCCAGTGGGCGAACGAGATCGGTCCGTCCGAGTTGGACGTGGAGGAGGACGAGCCGCCCGGCCCGGCGCAGGCGGCCAGGAACGCGGCGGCCCCCGATCCGGCGGCGAGCTGGAGGAGGTGGCGACGGGAATAGGGCATGGCGGAGATATTTACAGATCTCCTATAGATCAACAAGGTGATCTACGGCATGTGCACGTTCCCAGGGGTCAGGTGGCCGCGACCGGGTCCCGGACCGTCTTCATCGACTCCGGTCCATGCGTTACCGCGCCGGGCAGGGTGAAGGCGAAGATCGTGCCGCCGCCCGGGTTCGGGCTCGCGTCGATGTGCCCGCCGTGCCGCTCCACGATCCGGCGGCAGATCGCCAGGCCCAGCCCGGTGCCCGGATGCGCCGCCCCGTTGCTGGCCCGGTGGAAGCTGTCGAAGACCGCCGCGTGCTCGCCGTCCGGGATGCCGATGCCCCGGTCCGCGATCCGCACCCGGACACCACCGTCCTCGTCGGTGCGTGCGGTGATGTCGATCCGCGGCGCCTGCCCGGGCGGCGTGTACTTGATCGCGTTTCCGACCAGGTTGTCCACCACCTGCCGGAGCAGCACCGGGTCGGCCCAGACGTCCGGCAGCGGCCCGACGAACACGTCCGGCCGGGCGCCGGCTTCCAGGTCCGGCGCGTCGGTCCGGGTGGTGACCACGTCGTCGACCAGCGCGCGCATGCTCAGCCGCTCCACGCGCAGCGTCGCGTCCCGGGCCGCGGTGTAGTCCAGCAGCTCGTTGATCAGGCGCTGCATCCGGGCCGCGCCGTGCAGCACCTTGGCGGTGCCGTGGCGGGCCTGCTCCAGGGTCGGCTCACCGCCGTCGCCGGCGGCCAGGTCGTCGAGGGCCTCGGTGACCAGCTCGGCGTACGCGCTGACCAGCGTCAACGGCGCCTTCAGGTCGTGCGCCACCACACCGGCGAAGCCGCGCAACTCGGTCTCCACCCGCTTGCGGTCGGTGATGTCGTGGAACACGGCGACCGCCCCGCGCCGCCCGCGGGCGGTGTCGATCGGCCGCGCCGACACGCTGATCACCCGTCCGTCCGGGTGGCCGGCGTTGCGGACCACCACCTCCACGTGATCGACGCTCTCCCCGTCCAGCGCCCGGACCAGCGGCATCTCCTCGGCGGGGAGCGGGGTAGCGCCGTCCGGCCGGTACAGCCCGTAGTGCTCCTGCCAGACGTCGGCCCCGCCCGCGACGTCCTCCTCCTGGCCCAGGATCTCCCGGGCCGCCGGGTTGTGCAGCAGGAAGCTGCCCTCCGGGCCGACCACGCCGACCCCGTCGCTGATGCTGTCCAGCACCGCGCGCAGCAGCACCGCCTGCCGCTTGGTCTCCGCCTGCTCGGCGAGGAGCTGGGTGGTCTTCGCCTGGACCCGGGTCTCCGCCCGGTCCCGCCCGGTGGCCAGCACCCAGACCAGCGCGGTGAGCAGCGCCACGAACAGCAGCCCGCCGCCGGTCGCGGCCACGGGCAGGCCCGTGCTCGCCCCGGGCAGATCGTCACGGGCGGCGGCCAGGTGCACGGTCCAGGTCGAGTCGGCGACCGGCACCTTCACCACGCGGTGCAGGTCGGGACGCCTCTTGGCCGGGTTGTGCATGGCCGCGACGGTGACCGCCTGGCCGTTCGTGTTGTCCGCCACCAGCCGCAGATCGGTCAGGTCCCGGCCGGCCGCCTGCAGGGTCGCGCCCA
This sequence comes from Actinoplanes liguriensis, assembly GCA_000715855.1. Classification (GTDB taxonomy): domain Bacteria; phylum Actinomycetota; class Actinomycetes; order Mycobacteriales; family Micromonosporaceae; genus Actinoplanes; species Actinoplanes liguriensis. The sequence continues at coordinate 4,145 of KL571223.1, read as the reverse complement.
TGAAATCCTGGCCGCGCACCCCGAGCATGACCCAGCCCATGAAGTTCTGGCCGACCCCCTGGTAGACCGGGGCGACCAGGACGAACGACAGCTGCTGCTCGGCCGCCGGCAACCGCTGGTCGACGAGCAGCTCGTACGTGTCCGAGACGGCGACCTCCCGGGTCCGTCAGGTCCAGCCCGGCCGTGCCCATCGTGCCGTCGAGCTGGGCGACCAGCACCGAGAACGCGTGCCGGCCGGAGCCCATCGGACGCAGGGTCAGATCCGGCGCGCCACGGTTGCGCCAGGTCTGCTGGACCCGTGGGATCTCGCTGTCGTGGGCCGGCACGATCAGGGCGATCGAGGTGCTGCCGGCCAGCTTCATCAGGGCCAGCGGGGCGGTGATCGTGAGGTACTCGGAGGCGGTCAGGGTCTGCTGCGCACCGACGGCGGCCGCGGTGGTGCGCAGCGTGTCGACGTACCGGCGGGTCTCGGCCTGGACCGCGGCGGTGGCCATCGCGGTCCGGCGGTCCATCTGCACGTCGCCGGCGGACCGCTCGTCGTGGCGCAGCACCGCGCCCACCCCGAGCGCCATGGCGCAGCCGGCCACGGCGACCAGCACGCTGACCGCGACGGCCCGGGACCACGGTCGACCACGCCTCACACTCGAACAATCGGATCGGGTGGCGTATCCCTAAGCGTGAGGGGCCGCCGCGCGGCTCAGGTACCTGCTCGGGAGAGTCCTCCCGTCCCGGATGTTCAGCGATTCGCCGTACGTGCCGAAGTGGGGGATAGAGCAGTCCAGCCGACACGAGGCGATCCCCTATGACTCTTCGGATGTTGCCCGGCACCGTGCGTTTCGCGGTGCTCTACGTCGTCGCGATCGGCGCTGGTCAGCTCACCGTCCTCGGCAAGGCGAACGCTCTGCCGGTGATCTGGCCGGCCACCGCGGTCGCCGCGATCTGGCTGGTCAACCGCAACGACTCGCGCTGGCGGTGGGCCGACGTCGCCGTGCTCGGAGCGCTCACCGCGGCCGCCCTCGCGGCCACCGGGATGGAGCTGCGCCTCGCCCTGGTGCACGCCGGAGCCGCGATGCTCGAGGCGGTCGTCTTCGCGACGGCGGCGGCCCGCTGGCTGCCCGGCCTCTGGGGGATCGGCTGGCGCGCGCTCACCACGCTCGACGACCTGCTCCGGGTGCTGCTGGTGGCCACCGTCGCCGCGCTCGGCGGCGGGATCCTCGGCGGCCTCGGCGAACAGTTGATCACCGGTGACCACTCGCCCGCCGCGATCGCGGTCTGGGTGCTCCGCGACATGGTCAGCGTGCTGGTCTTCGGCGCGGCCGCCCGGCGCCTGGGGGACCGGCCGGAACGGTCCGCCCTGATGGAGGCGGTGATCGTCTACTTCTTCTCGGCGGCCGGCTATTTCTACGTGTTCTTCATCAACCAGCACCTGCCGATCGCGTTCGCGCTGCTCGCCATCACGGTCCTGGCGGCGCTGCGGCTGCCCTCCGTGCTGGTGATCGGGCACGTCGTGGTGTTCGGCACCACCGCGGCCGTGTTCACCCTGCACGACCACGGCCCGTTCGCGGCGGCCGGCCCCCGCAACCTGATCGTCCAGCTCTACGTCGGGACCCTGGCGCTGGTCGGCCTCGCGCTGGCGTTCAGCCGCGACGAGCGGACCGGGCTGATCGAGCGGCTGCGCGCCTCCGAGCACGAGGCCACCGAGAAGGCCGGCCTGATGACCACGATCATCAACTCGATGACCGAGGGCCTCGCGATCCTCGACCAGAACGGCCGCCTGGTGCTGCGCAACCCCGCCGCCGGACGGCTGCTCGGCACCACCAACCAGGTCGCCGGCGGCGCGGCGCTCGGCAGCGACTACGGCTTCTTCCACCCGGACGGCACCCCGCTCACCGACGCCGAGCTGCCCTACCAGCGGGCCCTGGCCGGCGAGGACGTGCAGCCGATGGACGTGCTGATCCGCAACGCGGCGGTGCCCGAAGGGCGGATCGTCCGGTTCAACGTCGCCCGGCTGGCCAGCCCCGGCGGCCTCCAGCACGTGGTGGTGGTCTTCCACGACGTGACCGCGGACCGGCGGCACCGCGACGAGCTGATGTCGTTCGCCGGCGTGGTCGCGCACGACCTGCTCAACCCGCTCACCACGATCGAGGGCTGGGCCGAGGTGCTCGAGGCCGAGCTCGCCGGGTACAAACCGGCCGAACGGGTCAGCCGGATCCAGCGGGCCGCCGCGCGCATGCGGACCTTCCTGAACGGTCTGTTGGCGTACACCGCGGCCCGCGACGGCAAGCTGATGCCCACCACGATCAACCTGCAACTGCTGCTCACCGACATCGCCAACAGCCGGTACGACCAGGCCGAGAGCAACCGCACCCACCCGCCGCAGTTCACCTTCGGCCCGCTCGACGCGGTCGAGGCCGACCCGGTCCTGGCCCGGCAACTGTTCGAGAGCCTGATCGACAACGCCCTGGACCTGGCCCTGCCCGGCGTCCCACCGCAGATCAACGTCTCGGCGCAGCCCGCCCCGAACGGCATGCTGCGGATCGACATCCTGGACAACGGGCGTGGCATCCCGACCGGCATGCGCCAAGCGATCTTCACCAACTTCCACCGCGGCGAGGGCAACGGCGGGTCCGGGCTCGAACTGGCCGTCTGCAAGCGCATCGTGGAACGGCACGGCGGGACGATCGAGGCGACCGCCAGCCCGTACGGCAGCGGCACCCGGATGACGTTCACGCTGCCGGCTGGGCGGTCGGCGTACGCGCGAACCCTGGGGAACCAGTGGCAGCAGCGCCCGCAGGCCACCGGAGCCACCGCCCTGCACCCCAGGTAGCCCTCATCACCGGCGGACGCCGACCGACCAATAGCAGTAAGGGAACGCGGCTCAAGGGGGATCTTCGATGGCGGGCACGCAGTACGCCGGCGCGACGCTGGAACAGGAACGCCTTGCCGCCCTCCGCGGCTACGACATCCTCGACACGACCGCCGAACGCGACTTCGACGACATCGTGACGCTCGCCGCCCAGGTCTGCGACAAGCCGATCGCCCTGATCAGCCTCGTCGACGAGAACCGCCAGTGGTTCAAGGCGCGGTTCGGCACGGACATCTGCGAGGGCCCGCGGGACACCTCGATGTGCACCCACGCGATGTTCGACCGGGACGTCATGCAGATCCCGGACGCGCTGCTCGACCCGCGGTTCGTGAACTGCCCCACGGTCGTCGGCGACCCGCACATCCGCTTCTACGCCGGCGCCCCGCTGACCACCCCGGACGGCAAGGCGCTCGGCACCCTCTGCGTCGCCGACCACGAGCCCGGCTCGCTCACCGACGCCCAGCGGCACGGCCTGCGCGCGCTCGCCCGCCACGTGGTCACCCAGCTCGAACTGCGCAAGTACGCCCGCGACATGCACGCGCTCCACCAGCGCCTGCGCAGCGCCGAGCAGATGAAGGACGAGTTCATCGCCCGGGTCAACCACGAGTTCCGCACGCCGCTCACCGCGATCAACGGCTACCTGGAGATGCTCGGCGACCCGGAGCTCCCCTCGGAGAGCCGCGACGGCTTCCTCCAGCGCGTCCAGCGCAACTCCGACCGCCTGCTCGCCCTGGTCAACGACATGCTGCTGGCCGCACAGGTGAGCGCCGACAGCCGCGAGTTCACCCGCGCCCCGGCCGACCTGGCCGTCCTCGCCCGCACCGCGGTCGACGCGAACCGCCCCCTCGTCGAGGCCAAAGGCCTGATCATCACCGCCGAGACCGACGGCCCGGTCTTCGCCGACGTCGACGTCCGCCGCATGAGCCAGGCCCTGGAACGCCTCATCCTCAACGCGGTCAAGTTCACCGAGACCGGCGCGATCACCGTCCGGGCCGAGTCCCGCGACGGCCACGCGATGCTGCTGGTCCGCGACACCGGCATCGGCATCAGCGCCGACGACCAGACCCGCGTGCTGGCCCCGTTCCGCCGTTCCGCCGACGCCGAACGCAACGAGGTGCAGGGCCTCGGCCTGGGCCTGAGCATCGTCAAGGCGATCAGCGAGGGCCACGACGGCAAGGTCCTGATCTCCAGCCACCCCGGCGAGGGCACCACGGTCAGCATCGCCGTCCCCGCCACTGGCCCCTACCCCACCTGACCCACCCCGAAGATCAAATTCTTC
>KL571222.1:18493-22304 GCA_000715855.1 Actinoplanes liguriensis | reverse complement strand
CAGAGATGTGTATAAGAGACAGGACCGGGATTGTGCTCCAGGGGGCTCCACTCGTGCTCGCGCACGTCGGTCAACTCGAACAGCCGCCGCTCGACCTGGGCACTGAGGATGGCGTGGTCGGCCTGATCCTCCGCGTCCAGCCCGTCGGCGTCGATGCCGCTGAGCGCGTCAGCGGCGTCACGAAGCATGGCGACCCGGCCCTCGACCGCGGTGGCGGAGAAGTCGGGCAGGCGGTCGTCGAAGCGATGGTCCCCCGCGTAGAGGGCCGTCACGGGGTCGCTCTCCAGCAGAGCGTCGGCGATGCGCTCGGCGAGCGGTACGAACTCCGGCATGCCGAGAAAACTACTCGCGAGGTCCGACTTTTTCCGCGGCTCGCACTGCTTCGGCGTACGCCAGGGTGGCTTTCCGCAGTTGATCCTCGGGGTCGAGGCCGGCCGCCTTCGCGTCCGCGACCAGCCGCAACAGCGCCGGACCGAGGTCATCGCCGGCGGGCAGCGGAACGTCCACCCCGCCCCGCGTGGCGCGCTGCAGGATCTTCGCGGCCAGCGCGAGGGCCGGCTGGCTCAGCGCGACGCCGTCCAGAACGGACTCGCGCGACTTCTCCTCGCGCTTGATCCGCTCCCAGTTCGCGGTGATCTCCTCGATGTCCTCGACGTGCTCACCGGCGAAGACGTGCGGGTTCCGGCGGATCATCTTCTCCACCAGGATCCCGGCGACGTCGTCGACGTTCCACGCCCGGCCGTCCGGCAGCTCCTCGGCGAGGCGGGCGTGCAGCACGATCTGCAGGAGCACGTCGCCGAGCTCCTCGCGCAGCTCGTCGAGGTCGTCGCGCTCGATGGCGTCGTACGCCTCATAGCTTTCTTCCAGGAGATAGGGCGCGAGCGTACGGTGGCTCTGCGCCCGCTTCCACGGATCGCCCCCGGGCGAGACCAGCCGATCCATGACGGCGACCGCGTCCAGCAGGCGCGCGCCCGGCGGGTCCCAGCTGCCGTACATCAGCTCGAGCTCGGCCAGACCGGGCTCACGGGCCAGTCGCAGCCCGAGCTGGCGGGCGAACGGCTGATCGCCGTGCGCCCCGGCCAGCCAGACCGCGAGCGGCGCGTCACCGATCGCGTCGAGCAGGCCCTGCGCGTCGGTGTCGAGCACGGTCACCGTCACGCCGGCCGCGCGCAACGCCACGGCCTGCTCGGACTCGGCGGCGGCGAAGACCGGGCCGGACCGCACGGTGTCCCACGCCTCCGCGGTGAGCAGCCCCGCCGGCAGGCGCGGCGAGGTGACGAGCAGGACGATCCGGGTGCTCAAGAGACGTCGGAGACCGGGACCGAGGCGTTGCCGCCGACCTGCGCCGCGATGATCTGGTAGACCGGCTGGGTCTCGTCGTTCTGGATGCCGTAGACGCCCAGTTCGATCGGCTGGTAGCGCGGGTTGACCGTGACGTCCAGCGGGCCGGAGACCTCCTCCAACTCCTCACGCAGCGCCACCCCGGCCGCGAGGTTCTTCGCGACGTCCTCCGTCAGGGTGCCCTTGAAGGCGTCGAAGGGGTTGCTGCTCTCCTCGAACGCCTGGTTCCTGACCAGCCGCTGGTAGATGTCCTTCAGGTCGTCCTCGGTGAGCGCGGGCACGTTGGTGATCGTCTGCTCGATCGCGTACTGCAAGGCGCTGTACTGCACGAAGAGACGCACATACTCCGTCTTCGCGGGCAGCCGGAGCAGGCCGGCGATCTTGTCATACGTCAGGTCGGCCGGCGGCGTCACGTTGTGCCGCTGCGCCACCACGTCGATCAGCTCACGGCTGACCAGCACACCGACGACATCGGCGCGGGTGATCGGCATCGCGGCCTGGCCGCCCAGCGCGGCACGGGCGTCGTCCCACACCTCCTGGACGCGCTTCTCGGTGATTTTGGTGTCACCGATGTACGCGGCCACGGCCGGCTCGGACCGGCAGGCGGAAAGGCCGGTCACCGCGAGGGACGCGACGACGGCCATGGATGCGAGTCGACGGCTACGCTGCATGGTCCACACCTTCTCACGTGCGGTGTGACTTACGTCGCCCGCCCCGCCTCAGAAATGCGCGCTTCCCACTTCGCAGTCGTCCGGCTACGTTCCGAAGTATTCGATCTTGATCGGGTCGCGGAGCGGAGGGCAGCGAACGTGCTGGAGAGAGATCCGGTGGAGCTGGGCGCGCTGCTGATCGCCCAACTCGGCGGCCGATGGTTGCCACAGTCCGCGGCGGGCGATCCGGCCGCGGTGTTCGCTCTCCGGTACGCGGAGCTGGCGGCGGAGAGCCTCAGCACCACGGCCCGGCTGACCGGCGACCCAACCGCACAGAGAGCATGGACCTCGGCCCGCAAGCGGTTCGCGGACCAGTTCCGGAGTGCCGAGCAGCGCATTGCCGCTCCCGCGCGTCCGATCGCGGCCGTCGTCCCCAACAGCGACCTCTACAAGCGGCTCGTCAAGAAAGGCGCCGGGCCACCTCCCCCGGAGGTACGCGACCTGCTTGCGATGGATGACACCGAGTTCGCCACCATGGTGGCCGCCGACGCGAGGTCTTCCGAGCACAACCACACCCTCGTGCATCCGGCGCTGGCGGCGCGACTGGCGCCACACGCCAGGATCGTCCATCAGCACCTCACGGTGAGCCTGTCTGCGCGACGGCAAAAATTGCGCAACAAGCCCCGCATGCAGTGGGGCGCCGGCGAGGCGGAACGGCTGCGCGCGGATGGCCTGAGCTGCGCCCGGGCGAAGATTCGATACCTGGCGGCCGACTGGACGATCGAACGGATGCGGTCCGAGTTGGGCGACCCGCCGACTCCACCAGCGCAGCCGCGGACCTGGGAGACGGTGCTGCACCAGGTGCATCTCGACGGATCCTGGTGCGAGATCCCGGACGATCTCGCGGCGATGTTGCCGAAGGTCACCAAGATCGGCTTCGGCCTGGTCCACCCCTCCCACGGAGTCGCCGGCGCAGACGGCGAGCAGCGCCACTGGGCCGGGCTGCGGCGACGGGCCGGCGACTGGGAGCTGACCGGTATCGCCTGGCCGGAGGGGCTGCCACCGGGCACGGTCATGACCCTCACCTGGTCCGGCGGCGACTACCGGATCACCGGGCGGACCGCGCTGCTGCCGGAGCCGGTGCGGATCGGCGGCGTCGATCTGTTGCACCGCTACGACCCCGGCGTCCTCCTCCGTGAGCTGCTGCCCGGCGGCGGCCGGGGCGAGAATCCGCGCGATCTCTCCGCCCGCCAATGGGTGCTGCGGACGCTGTGCGCGCTCGGCCACATCAGCGAGAACGGCACCGTGGTGCTCTCCGAGAGCACCCTCCGGCGGAACTGCCGCGAGCTCGGCATGCCGGCCGCTCGCGCCGACGAGGTCGCGCCGGCCGTCTCCGCCCTGATCAGGGCGGCCCGGATCCAGAGGGTCACCGGCAGCGTCGATGGGGACGGCGAGTTGCACTGGCCGCGAAGGGCTGGGGAACGGGCCGTCGACCTGCTGCGGTACGTCCCGCCGAGGGAGAAGCTGAGCCACGATCAGATTCGGCGGGCCGAGGCGGCGCGGATACGTTCGTACGCCGAGCAGACGGTCACCGATCACCTGCGCCACCTGCCCGACGGACATGAGGCCTCGGCGGAGAAGCAGGAGGAGTACCTCGCCCTGCGACGGCAGAAGGGGCTCCCGCACCAGCCGTTGCCGCCCGGGACGACGCTGGTGAGCAAGCACCAGCGACGCCCCGGACCGCAGGCGTGAGGGTCAGACCTTGGCAGGGGACGGGACCTCGCCGAGGACGTCCTTGAGGCTGTCTCTTATACACATCT
>KL571222.1:5693-18266 GCA_000715855.1 Actinoplanes liguriensis | reverse complement strand
TGTGTATAAGAGACAGGCCGGGCGGGGGACGCTGACCTGTTCGTTCACCGGCTTGTAGACCGAGTCCGGGTGGTAGCGCTTGAGCCGCATCTGCTTCGAGTCCAGCAGGCTCAGCGGGGCGAAGCGGAGGTGCTTGCCCTGCATGGAGACGTCGGTGAGGCCGTAGGCCCGGGCCAGCTGGCGGAAGCGGGCGACCGCGATCAGGTTGACCACCGGGGCCGGCGGCTCGCCGTAGCGGTCGGTCATCTCGGCGATGACCTCCTCCAGGCGGGCGTCGTCGCGAGCCTCGGCCAGCTTGCGGTACATCTCCAGGCGCAGTCGCTCGACGGCGATGTACTCGGTGGGCAGGTGCGCGTCGATCGGGAGGTCGATCTTGACCTCGGGCTCCTCCTCCGGGCGCTCGCCCTTGAACGCGCTGACCGCCTCGCCGACCATCCGCACGTACAGGTCGAAGCCGACGCCCTCGATGTGGCCGGACTGCTCGCCGCCGAGCAGGTTGCCGGCGCCGCGGATCTCCAGGTCCTTCATCGCGACGTACATGCCGGCGCCGAGCTCGGTGTGCTGGGCGATGGTGGCCAACCGCTCGTGGGCGTGCTCGGTGAGCGGCTTCTCGCGGGGGTAGAGGAAATACGCGTACGCCCGCTCGCGTCCCCGGCCGACCCTGCCGCGAATCTGGTGCAGCTGGGCCAGGCCGAGCAGGTCGGCGCGCTCGACGATCAAAGTGTTGGCGTTCGGGATGTCGATGCCGGACTCGACGATCGTGGTGCAGACCAGGACGTCGAACTCCTTCTCCCAGAAGCCGACCATCACCTTCTCGAGCTGCTCCTCGCTCATCTGGCCGTGCGCCACCGCGACCCGCGCCTCGGGCACCAGCTCGCGCAGCCGGCGGGCCGCCCGGTCGATCGACTCGACCCGGTTGTGCAGGTAGAAGACCTGGCCGTCGCGGAGCAGCTCGCGGTGGATGGAGGCGGCCACCTGCTTGTCGTCCTGGGCGCCGACATAGGTCAGGACCGGGTGCCGCTCCTCCGGCGGCGTCGCAATGGTGGACATCTCCCGGATGCCGGTGATCGCCATCTCCAGCGTCCGCGGGATCGGGGTGGCCGACATGGTCAGCACGTCCACCGAGGCGCGCAGGGCCTTGAGCTGCTCCTTGTGCTCGACGCCGAAGCGCTGCTCCTCGTCCACGATGATCAGGCCGAGGTTCTTGAACCGGGTCGACTTCGCCAGCAGCCGGTGGGTGCCGATCACGATGTCCGCGGTGCCGTCGGCGGCGTGCTCCAGGGTGAGCGTGGCCTCCTTCGGCGTCTGGAACCGGGACAGCTGCTTGATCTGCACCGGGAACTGGCTCATCCGCTCGGTGAACGTGTTGAAGTGCTGCTGGGCGAGCAGCGTGGTGGGCACCAGCACGGCGACCTGCTTGCCGTCCTGCACCGCCTTGAACGCGGCGCGCACCGCGATCTCGGTCTTGCCGTAGCCGACGTCGCCGCAGATCAGCCTGTCCATCGGCGTCTGCAGCTCCATGTCGTGCTTGACCTCGATGATCGCCGCCATCTGGTCGGGCGTCTCGGTGTACGGGAACGCGTCCTCCAGCTCGCGCTGCCAGGGCGTGTCCGGCCCGAAGGAGTGGCCCTTGGAGGCCTGCCGGGCCGCGTACAGCTGGATGAGCTGCGCGGCGATCTCCCGGACCGCCTTCTTCGCGCGGGCCTTGCTCTTCTGCCAGTCGGCGCCGCCCATCTTGTGCAGCGTGGGCGCCTCGCCGCCGACGTACCGCGAGAGCTGGTCGAGCTGGTCGGTGGGCACGTAGAGCCGGTCACCGGGCTGGCCGCGCTTGGAGGCGGCGTACTCGATCACCAGGTATTCCCGGTCGGCGCCGTTGACCGTGCGCTGGACCAGCTCGACGTAGCGGCCGATGCCGTGCTGCTCGTGCACGACGAAGTCGCCCATCTTCAGCTCGAGCGGGTCGATCGTGTTGCGCCGCCGGGCCGGCATCTTGCGCATGTCCTTGGTGGACGCGCCACGGCCGCCGGAGATGTCGTTGCCGGTGATCACCGCGAGCCGGGACGCCTCGTCGACGAAGCCGTGGTTCAGCCCGCCGCAGGTGACCAGCAGCTGGCCGTCGGCGATCGGGGTGGCGATCGAGTCGACCGGGGTGACCCCGAGGCCCGCGTCGCGCAGCAGCTCGGTGGCCCGCTGGGCGGTGCCCTTGCCCTCGAAGACCAGCGCGATCGCCCAGCCCGCGGACGCCCATTCGGACAGATCGCCGGCCAGTTTCGCCGTGTCACCGTGATAGAGCGGCACCGGCTGGGCGGCGAGCGCGACGGCGTCACCGGTGTCCGGCGCGACCTCGACCGGTGCCGCGTCCTCCCACGGCAGCGGGTCTCCGGGTTCGGTGACGGCCAGGCCGAAAGGTGAGATCGTCCACCACGGCTGGCTCAGCGTCGCGGCGTGCGCCCGCACGTCCGCCAGGCTGCGGAAGGCGACCGCGCCGACGTCGATCGGTGCCTGCCCGCCGACGGCAGCCGCGGCCCAGGACGCTTCGAGGAACTCATCGGAGGTACGGGTGAGGTCGTGCGCCCGCGTCCGGATCCGCTCCGGGTCACAGAGCAGCACGTGTGTCCCGGCCGGCATGCAGTCCAGCAGGAGCTCCATGTTGTCCGTCCCGTCGAGCAGCGCCGGCGCCAGCGACTCCATGCCCTCGACCGGGATGCCCTCGGCAAGCTTGTCCAGGATCTCGGCGAGCTCGGGGTGCTGGGCGGCCAGCAGCGCCGCCTTCTCCCGCACGGCCGGGGTGAGCAGCAGCTCCCGGCAGGGCGGCGCCCAGAGCCGCTCGACCTGCTCGATGGTGCGCTGGTCGGCGACGGCGAAGGTGCGGATCTCCTCCACCTCGTCGCCCCAGAACTCGACCCGGGACGGGTGCTCGTCGGTGGGCGGGAAGACGTCCAGGATGCCGCCGCGGACCGCGAACTCGCCGCGCTTGGTGACCAGGTCGACCCGTGCGTACGCCATGTCGGACAGCCGCCGCGCGACCTGCTCCAGCTCCGCCTCGCGGCCGCTGATCAGCTCCACCGGCTCCAGGTCGCCGAGGCCCTTGAGCTGCGGCTGCAGCAGGGACCGGACGGGCGCGACGACCACCTGGAGCGGCTGGTCGCCGGGGTGGGCGAGCCGGCGCAGCACGGCCAGGCGCTTGCCGACCGTGTCCGACCGCGGGGAGAGCCGCTCGTGCGGCAGCGTCTCCCAGGACGGGTAGACGGCGACCCGCTCCGGATCGATCAGGCAGCCGAGCGCGTCGGCCAGGTCGTCCGCCTCGCGGGAGGTCGCGGTGACCGCGAGCACCGGGCGCTGGGCGCCGCCGATGTCGCTCGGGCCGGCCACGGTGGCCACCACGAAAGGACGCAGCGAGACCGGGGCGGTGAGGTCCATCGAGTCGGAGTCGACGAATCCTTTGGCCGCCAGGTCACGGGCCCGGGCGAGGCCACGGTCGCGCAGGGCGGCCGGAATCAGACCGGCGAGTTGCATGGCGGGGACCCCCTGAGGGCACGACGAACGACCCCGGTCGAGGAAGAGCCGGGGGTATGCGGAAACAGCTTAGTCCGACCGGCCGACACTCCCGACCACGTGCGCCCTATCGCACAACATGTCCGACATGCGGACGAGGCGGTGGTGAACAGTGGCCCCGGGGAGGCACCGTGCGTATTTTGCTGCTCGTCAGCGCTTTCAACGGCTTGAGCCAGCGGGTCTGGTGCGCGCTGCGCGACGCCGGCCACGAGGTGGGCGTGCTGCTCGCCGGCAGCGAACGGGAGATGATCGACGGGGTGCGCGCCGCCGCGCCCGAGCTGATCCTCTGCCCGTACCTCAAGGATCGGGTTCCGGCCGTCGTCTGGCAGCGCTTCCGCACGGTGATCCTGCACCCCGGCCCGATCGGCGACCGGGGCGCCTCCTCGCTGGACTGGGCGATCGCCGACGGCGCGCGGACCTGGGGCGTCACCGCTCTGCAGGCGGTCGAGGAGTTCGACGCCGGCCCGATCTGGGCCAGCCGCACGTTCCCGGTGCCGGCCGTCCCGCCGCGCAAGTCGGCGCTCTACACCGGCCCGGTCTCGGACGCCGCCCTGGAATGCGCGCTGGAGGTGGTGGCCAAGGCCGCCGACCCGTCGTTCACCCCGGTCCCGGCGGAGAACACGCCGACGCAGACTCCCGGCGCCGGCCCGCGCCCCTTGATGCGACAGGCGGATCGGGCGTTCGACTGGTCCGACCCGACCGAGACGATCATGCGGCGGATCCGGGCCGCGGACGGTTCGCCGGGTGTTCGCACCGAGGTCGCCGGGCTTTCCGCGTACGCCTGTGACGCGCACCCCGGCCCGGTCCGCCAGGCGCGCCCCGGCACGCTGCTCGGCCGCCGCCAGGGCGCTGTCCTGGTGGCCACCGGCGACGGCAGCCTGTGGGTGGGCCACCTGCGCCCGGCCGCCGAGGGCGGGATCAAGATCCCGGCGACCACCGCGCTGGGCGAACGGTTGCGCGGCGTCGCCGACTCGCCCGTGCAGGCCTTCGCGGAACCGGAGACACCGAACGCGTACCGCCAGATCCGCTACCGGCGCACGGACGCGATCGGCTGGCTGACCTTCGACTTCTACAACGGCGCGATGGCGCCCGGACACTGCCGGCGGCTGCTGACCGCGCTGCGCCACGCGATCGCGCAGGACACCCGGGTACTGGTGCTGCGCGGCGGGACCGAGGCGTTCAGCAACGGCATCCACCTCAACGTGATCGAGGCGGCGCCGGACCCGGCCACCGCGGCGTGGGCCAACATCCGGGCGATCAACGAGGTCTGCCGGGAGATCATCACGTGCACGCGGCAGGTGGTGGTGGCCGCGTACGCGGGCAACGCCGGCGCCGGAGGCGTGATGCTCGGGCTGGGCGCGGACGTGGTCGCGGCCCGGGACGGGATCGTGCTCAACCCGTACTACGACATCGGCCTGTACGGCTCCGAGCTGCACACCTACACGCTGCCCCGGCGCGTCGGCGCGGAGCGGGCGCAGCGCCTGATCGACGAGAAACTGCCGGTCAGCACCGCGCAGGCGGTCCGGTTCGGGCTGATCGACGAAATCGGGCCGCGGCACCCCGAGGCGTACACCCAATGGCTGACCCTGCTCGCCGAGCGCCACAGCGACGCGCGGGCGGCGCGGAAACGGCGTGCCGCGAAGGCCCGGCAGCTCGCGGCCGAACGCATCCCGCTGGACGTCTTCGAGACCCGTGAGCTGTCCGAGATGAGCCGCGACATCTACGCCGACCGGTCCGGTTTCGCCGCGGCGCGGGGCGCGTTCGTCCGCAAGGACCGGCCCGCCGCCACACCCCGGCAACTGTTGCTGGCCGGCAACACCGGGCCGACTCTCGTCGCCCGGCCGCGCCCCGGCAACGCCGGTCCGGCGACCGACCGGCGCGCGCCGGTCACGGTCCGGCCCGCCGTGCCGGTGGTCGCCTGACCACCCCATGGCCAGACACCTCTACCGCTGCTCGCCGTCGCGCTGACGGCCGCCGCCGCGGTCCCGCTGCTGCGCGGACACCAACCGGAACCGGCGGTGCTGCGGGTCCCGGAGGCCGCGACACCGGAGAAGCCGGTCTTCTACGTCGACCCGCGGGGCGCGGCCGCCGCCGAGGTCCGGCGCCTGCAGCGCCAGGGACGCAACGACGAGGCGACCGTGCTGCGGCGAATCGCGCGGCAGCCGGTCGCGACGTGGCTCACCGACTCGCGCGCGGCGACGCTGAACCGGGCGGCGACCCTGGTCGGCGATGCGGCGGAGGCCGGGCGGGTGCCGTTGCTCGTGCTCTACGACATCCCGGACAGGGACTGCTCGGGGCACTCGGCGGGCGGCGCGCCGGACGCCGCGACGTACCGCAAATTGGTCCTGGATCTGGCTCTTGTCCTGCGCGGACATCGCGCGGTGGTGATCCTCGAACCCGACGCGGTCGCCCAGGCGACCACCGGATGCCTCCCGGCGAAGCGGGCCGCGGAACGCTATCGGCTGCTGGCCGGTGCGGTGGAGACGCTGCGGGCGCTGCCCGGTGTGCGGGTCTATCTCGACGCCGGCAATCCGACCTGGGTGCCGGCCGCGACGATGGCTCCCGCACTCCGCCGGGCAGGGGCGCTGCGCGCCCACGGTCTCGCCCTCAACGTCGCCAACTTCGAAACGACAAAAGACAATGTGGCGTACGGCACCAAGCTGTCCCGCCTCCTCGGCGACGCCCACTTCGTGATCGACACGAGTCGTAACGGCAACGGCCCCGCGCAACGTGGCGTGGAAACCCCGGATGGCCACTGGTGCAATCCGCCCGGCCGGAGGCTCGGCACGCCGCCGACGTTCCGGACCGGGAACCGGCTCGCCGACGCGTACCTCTGGATCAAACGGCCCGGTGAGTCCGACGGCGCCTGCGGTGGCGGAGCGCCGCCCGCAGGTCACTGGTATCCGGCGTACGCGCTGGCCCTGGCCGGGTGATGGTTTTCTTCCTGAACGACCGTGAGACTCTTGACTCAATTCACCCCCGCGACGGGGGACGCCGATACGATCGGCGATGTCGGGACAGCGCCGTCCTGGAGCCATCCGAGGAAAAGGAGCGCCCCGATGACTGAGCTGTCCGCCCACCTCGACGAGCCGGAGGGGTCCGACGCCGCGCTACGCGCCGACATCCGCCGGATCGGCACGTTGCTCGGGCAGACCCTGGCCCGCCAGGAAGGCCGCCCGCTCCTCGACCTGGTCGAGGAGATCCGGCACCTGGTCCGCCAGGACGTGCCCGCCGCCGCCGAGCGACTCGCCGCGATGGACATCACCACCGGCACCAAGCTGGCCCGGGCGTTCTCCACCTACTTCCACCTGGCGAACATCACCGAGCAGGTGCACCGCGCGCGGGACCTGCGCCGCCGCCGCGCCAAGGAGGGCGGCTGGCTGGACCAGGCCGCCAAGCGGATCGCCGAGGCCGGTGTCCCGGCCGACGAGATCGCCTCCGCCGCCCGCCGGCTCGCGGTCCGCCCGGTCTTCACCGCGCACCCGACCGAGGCCTCCCGCCGCTCGATCCTGTCGAAGCTGCGCCAGGTCGCCGACTCGCTGGACGCCGAGTCCGCCGCCGCGATCCTCTACGGCGACAACGACACCACGGTCTCCACCAAGCGGTTCGCCGAGCTGATCGACCTGCTCTGGCAGACCGACGAGCTGCGGCTCGACCGGCCGGACCCGCTGGACGAGGCACGCAACGCGGTCTACTACCTCAAGGACCTGTACGCCGAGGCCGCCCCGCAGGTGCTCGACGACCTCGCCGAGACGCTGCGCCGCCTGGGCGTCGAGACCGCGCCGACGTCCCGCCCGCTGACCTTCGGCACGTGGATCGGCGGCGACCGCGACGGCAACCCGTTCGTCACCCCGGCCGTCACCCGCGACGTGCTGCTCATCCAGCACGAGCACGGCATCCAGGCCACCGAGAAGGTGATGGACAAGCTGATCGAGGAGCTGTCCGTCTCCCGCCGGCTGCGCGGGGTCTCCCTCGACCTGTCCGCCAGCATCGCGCAGGACCTGGACAACCTGCCCGAGGTTCAGGACCGGTTCCGCCGGGTCAACGCCGAGGAGCCGTACCGTCTGAAGGTCCGCGCGATCAAGGCGAAGCTGGCCAACACGCGGTCCCGCCTGCAGCACGGCACCCCGCACGTGCCCGGCCGCGACTACCTGGGCAGCGACGAGCTGATCGCCGACCTGGAGCTGATGCGCGCGTCGCTGGCCCGTAACTCCGGCCAGCTCTCCGCGATCGGCGTGGTCGCCACGGCGATCCGCCAGGCCTCCGCGTTCGGCCTGCAGCTGGCCACCCTCGACGTGCGCGAGCACGCCGAGAAGCACCACGAGGTGCTGGAGCAGATGTACGCCCAGGTCGGCGAGGTCGACGACTACGCCACCCTGGACCGGGCCGACCGCACCAAGCTGCTCGCCACCGAGCTGACCGGGCGCCGGCCGCTGAGCAGCGCGGACACGCCGCTGACCGACTCGGCGCGCAAGACGTTCGACGTGTTCCACACGATCCGCGACGCGCAGGACAAGTTCGGTGCGGACGTCGTCGAGTCGTACATCATCTCGATGACCCTCGGCGTCGACGACGTGCTCGCCGCGGCCGTGCTGGCCCGCGAGGCCGGCCTGGTCGACATCCAGACCGGTCGGGCCCGGGTCGGCATCGTGCCGCTCCTGGAGACCCCGGCCGAGCTGGACGCCGGCGGCGACCTGCTCGACGAGATGCTGTCCCTGCCGGCCTACCGGGAGATCGTCCGCGCCCGCGGTGACCTGCAGGAGGTCATGCTCGGCTACTCGGACTCCAACAAGGAGGCCGGGATCACCACCAGCCAGTGGCGGATCCACAAGGCGCAGCGCTCGCTGCGTGACGTGGCCGCCCGGCACGGGGTGCGGCTGCGGTTGTTCCACGGCCGGGGCGGCACGGTCGGCCGTGGTGGCGGCCCCACCCACGAGGCGATCCTGGCGCAGCCGTACGGCACGCTCGACGGCGCGATCAAGGTCACCGAGCAGGGCGAGGTCATCTCCGACAAGTACACGGTGCCCGCGCTGGCCCGGGAGAACCTCGAGCTCACCACCGCGGCGGTCCTCCAGGCGACCCTGCTGCACACCACGCTGTCGGTCGACCCGGTCCGGCTCGAGGTGTGGGACGCGACGATGGACACCGCCTCGGACGCGGCGTTCGCGACGTACCGGAAGCTGGTCGAGAACCCGGACCTGCCCGCCTACTTCTGGGCGGCCACCCCGACCGAGCTGCTCGGCGCGCTGAACATCGGCTCCCGCCCCGCCAAGCGCCAGAACGCGGACGCCGGCCTCGGTGGCCTGCGCGCCATCCCGTGGGTGTTCGGCTGGACGCAGACCCGGCAGATCGTCCCCGGCTGGTTCGGGGTCGGCACCGGCCTGGCCGCGGCCCGCGCGGCCGGTCACGGCGACGTGCTCGACGAGATGCACAAGGACTGGCAGTTCTTCCGCACGTTCCTCTCGAACGTGGCGATGATGCTGGCCAAGACCGACCTGTCGATCGCCCGCCGCTACGTCGAGACGCTCGTCCCGGCCGAGCTGCACCCGATCTTCGCCACCATCGAGGCGGAGTACGAGCTGACCGTCCGGGAGGTGCTCGCCATCACCGGCGAGACCCAGATCCTGTCCGCGCAGCCGGAGCTGTCCCGCACCCTGGGCGTGCGTGACACGTACCTGGAGCCGCTGCACCACCTGCAGGTCGCCCTGCTCCGCCAGTACCGCGACCTGGGCGAGGCCGCCCGCCAGATGCCGACCGCCCCGGGTGCCCGCCGCGGCCCGTCGGACTCGACAGCCCTGGAGCGAGCCCTGCTCACCACGGTCAACGGCATCGCCGCCGGCATGCGCAACACCGGCTGATCAGTTTTTCGAGAAACAGCCCGGGAGCCGTTGCTCCCGGGCTGTTTCATTCTGTTGCGCTCGGCCTCGCCGAGCCGGCGACGCACCGGCGCTCACCGCCACCACGCGTCCCGGAAGATCAGACCAGTCGATCTCATCCACGGGCCCGCACCCTACCCACCCCGACCGGCAGAACCGGCCGCGTGACCGGCCGGGTCTCAACTCTGGTCCTCCCGAGCCAAGTGGAAGGCCGAGGGATTGGTCAAGTAGTGCCGGGTCCCCCGCCGCACGAGGTCGCCGCGGACCGAGACGAGGCGCATCTGCTGGTGGGCGTCCGTCGCACGGCCATAGTCCTGCTCGCCGAGGTTCATCCAGACGCGGCGCAACCGGTCATCGCCCTCGATGGTTCCGGCGATGCTGATCTCACCAGCCCCGGTGCCTTCCCGATGGAGGCGGACCACGTTGCCAATCAGCAGCACACCCTCGTCCGCGACGCGTTCACGCAACTCCTGCGCCGCCGAGGCCAGCACCGGCAGATGATCACGGCGGAAGCGGATCGGCGTGAAGCTCCGTGCTCGCAACGGACGGGACGGCGCGAGCCGGAGCGCAAAGTCGAACGGGTGCCCGGCCTCGCCGCCCAGTCCGACCAGCGCCTCGCAGAGGTTCGCGCTGACCCCGAGCGGCACCGCCGCGGTAAACCCGTCCAACCCCTCGGTGGAGACGAGGGCGTCGTTGGCGGCCGAGTGCGCCGCCTGGACCGCGTCGAACAGCTTCAGCGAGACCCGGCGCTCGAACGGCTCGGCCGGTTCCAACGCGTCCGCCACGTCCTCGTCGAAGAACGACGGCTGCGACACCGACAGGCGCGGCGGCACGGGCGTGTACACGGACAGGACGAAGCTGCCCTCAGCCGGGGCACCGATCCGCACCTCGCGGAGGAAGCTGAGCACATCGGCCGGCTTTCGGGCGGGCTGAACGGCACGCGGCTGATCCGTGGCGGCCGCGCAGGCCGCGGCGAGCACCAGGTTCCGAAGACTCTCGTAGGCCTGCACGCCGTCGTCGAGCCCGATCGTCCCCGGGCCGCCGTCGGCGGGAAACGCCCGGACCGCGTGCACATCCATCGAGACGCTGGTGATGTCGTTCAGGATCTCGAGCTCCGAACGGTCCTCAGCGGCTGCCAGCACCGACAGCAGGTCCCGCACGCGGAGGGGATAGTCGCGGATCGTCGACTCCCGCGGCTGCAGGGCTTCGAATTCCTCGTCCCCGATCGCCTTCACCCACTGCAGGCTGCTCCCGGCCCGGTCACGGGTGGCCCAGCCGTTCGCCCGCAGGTACATGGCCAGTTCGTTCGGCGATCGGGCAGCCAGCGCGTCCCGGTCGGTGACCCGCGCCCGAATCATCGTGCCGCCCCTTCCAGATCGCCGTCCAGCAGGCACCGGATCGATCGCACCGTCAACATATTCCGGAGAGGGACCTTCACCGTCACGCTCTCCGGATGCCCCTCCCCCACCGGCAGGCATTCCTGATCCGTCAAGGACAACCAGTATGCGGCGGTCGACAGCCGCATGTGCTCATCGGTGCAGACGGCATAATCCGCCGTGTCGTCCGGAACGATCACCACGGCGAGAAATCTCGGCACCTGGAAACCGAGGCCGGCCAGGTGATTGTGATGCGACGTGGACAGCCGGTGGAGAAACCCGCCATCCCTCATCAGCGGTATGGACACGGACTTGACCTGCACCTCGATCTTGGGTGATCGGACCGTGCCCCTGGGTCCAGGACTGGCGATCTGCAGATCGACCCCGTCGATGTCGAGATTTGCCCGGGCGGTCGTGAAGCCACCGGCACACGCGAGCGCGTGGATGAAGCCTTCACCGTGCAAGCCCTGATGAACATTCTTGTGCACAGCCTCGTCCTCCCCGGTCTCAGCACTAGACTAGTTGTCGTACGCCAACCCCGGTAACCCCGTCCGCGCGGTTTCGTCCCAAGGAAAGGAACATGCCGCACCCCGGAACGGGATGCGGCATGGTGGTGCGGACCAGTACGGGTCAGCTGGTCTCGCCGGCCAGGCTGAAGGAGCCCAGGCGGTTGATGGCGACGATCGTGCTGACGATGACGAACACGGCGCTCATCACGGCCGCCGTCGTCACGCTCACCTGGCCGGTCAGGATGGTGGTGGGTTCGATCTTGTCGGCGATCGTGATGACGTACTGCTCGATGGAGAGGACCCGGGTTCCGCTCACCCAGCGGCCGAGCAGCCCCTCCCAGATCAGGATGTAGACCAGACCCAGCAGGACCGGGCGCCGGGTCAGCAGGCTGAGCAGGACGAACAGGGCGGTGTAGGCGAACGAGCCGACGATCGCGGCGACCGCCAGCGCGGCGGCGAGCTCGGCCGAGCCGGCGAGCAGGCCGACGACGTACAGCGGGATCATCGTGGTGATCGCGGTGACGACCGCGGCGACCAGGTACTTGGCGAGGATGATGTCGCGGCGCGGCAGCGGCTTGGTGAGGATGTGCACCAGCGTGCCGTCGTCGATCTCGGAGCCGAGCACGCCGGTTCCGACGATCAGGGCGATCACCGGGAGCACGACGGCGAAGCCGAGGCCCTCGATGACCGGCTGTCCCCAGTTGGTGGGCTCCACGTCGAAGCTCTTGCAGAGCGCGGCGAGGCCGATCAGCAGCAGGGGCAGCGGCACGAGCATGAGCGCCCGGCGCCGGCCGAAGAGACCACGCGCCGTGATCATGGCGACGGTAGACATCAGGCCTCCAGCAGGTAGGAGAAGACGCTCTCCAGGGATTCGTCGGACGGCACCAGCTGGTGCAGCCGGATGCCCTGGTCGAGGGCGATGCGGGGCAGTGTTCGGGTGAAGTCGCCGTAGTCCGACGCCCGTACCGTCATGCCGGTGGTCTCGATCTCGATGCCGCTCACCGATTTCTCGCCGATGAGCGCCACCGCCAGCCGGCGGTCGTCGGAGCTGCGGACGGCGAACACGTGCGGCCGGTTCGTCATCAGCCGGCGGATCTTGCGGTAGTCGCCGGACGCCGCGAGGCGCCCCGCCACGATCACCTGGACCAGGCCGGCGACCTGCTCGACCTCTTCCAGGATGTGCGAGCTGAACAGGATGGTGTGCCCGTTGTCGCCGAGGCCGTGCAGCAGCTCCATCATGCTGTCTCTTATACACAT
>KL571222.1:0-5409 GCA_000715855.1 Actinoplanes liguriensis | reverse complement strand
CCGGGTGCGCTGCCGCATGCCCTTGGAGAAGGTGCCGATCCGGCGGTCGGCCGCGTCGGTCATCTCGACCAGCTCCAGCGCGCGGCGGGTCGCGGCGGCCGGGTCCTTCAGTTTCTGCATCTTCGCGCAGGCCAGCACGAACTGCTCGGCGGTGAGGAAGGCGTGCACCGCCTCGCGCTCGGTGACCAGGCCGAGGTCGCGGTAGACGCCCGGGTTGCGCCAGGTGGGCTTCCCGTGGATGGTGACCGTGCCCTTGGACGGGGCCAGGAAGCCGGCCATCATGTGCAGGACCGTGGTCTTGCCGGCGCCGTTCGGGCCGAGCAGGCCGGTCACGCCGGCGTCCAGCGACATGGTGATGTCGTTGACCGCGACGACGTTGCCGTACCAGCGGGAGACGCCTTGGAGGTCGATGACGCCGGTCGCGGCGTTGGCCGGGACAGCGGTCGCGGCAGGTTCGAGTGAGGTGGTCACAGCGCGGACACCTTCCGGTACCGGGCGAGCAGGAGCAGGAGGCAGGCGGCGATCAGGCAGAACGCCTCGATCACGAAGATCGGGCCGTACCGCCCGATGTCGAGACCGATCTTGCTGCCCAGCAGGTACGACCCGACCCCGTTGATCAGGGTGATCGGGCTGGCCAGGCCGGCCATGTGGTTGGCGGCGCTGGACGGGAGCTGGGCGAGCACGGCGACGACCGGGGTGGTCATCAGGAACACCGCGACGATGCCGCCGGCGGCGAACGCCTGCTTGCCGGTGAGCGACGCGATCAGCAGGCCGATGCCGGCGAAGAGCAACGCCCAGAGCAGGCTGTAACCCCAGGCGGGCACCAGGTCCTGGACCTCGTGCCAGACGCCCTTCATGCCGGTCTTGGTGGTGAACGCGGCGCCCAGGAACATGATGAACTGCGGGACGCCGAGCAGCAACCAGACCGCGGTGACCATGGCCAGGAATTTGGCGGCCACGTAGTCGGCGGCGCGCAGCGGGCGGCTGAAGTAGAGCGGCAGCGTGTTGGAGCGCAGGTCCCGCGAGACCAGGGTCGGCGCCAGGATCGCCGAGAAAAAGATGATCATGAAGCTCAGCTGGTTGTCGAGGTCGACGTAGCTGAAGGTGATTTCCGGGAACTGCGACTTGATCGCGGCGATGATCACCGCGACCAGCAGGGCGATGCCGGCGACCAGCCACGGGAAGATCTTGGCCTTGGCGGATCGTCCGAGCCCGAACGCGGCGCGCAGACCGTGCACGTAGAGCGCGCCGATCCCCGCGCCACGGCCCAGGCGCGGGCCGGTGTAGCGCTGATAGCCGATGTCATGGATGACGCCGGTCTCAGACATCGGCGGTCTCCTTCGCGGTGAAGAGCTCGGCGACACGGTGCCGGCGCTGGTCCAGGCGGTGCAGGTTGAGTTCGAGGTCGGTCACCGCGCGCAGGATCCGGTCGTGGGCGTCCTCGGAGTCCATCGCCACCAGCAGCAGCCGGTCGTCGCGGGTCACCGTGAGGCCCAGCTCGGCGAGGCGTGCCGCGAGCTGGTCGGTGCCCTCGCTCACCTCGACCGCGAGCAGGTCGGACGCGGTCGTCATCGACGAGATCCGGTCGGCGCGCAGCAGCCGGCCGCCCTGGATCGCGATCAGCGAGTCACAGATCCGCTCGACCTCGCCGAGCAGGTGCGAGCAGACCACGACGGAGATGCCGAACTCGGTGCCGATCCGGTGGATCAGGGCGAGCATGGCGTCGCGGCCGCCCGGGTCGAGGCCGTTGGTCGGCTCGTCGAGCAGCAGCAGGTCGGGGTCGTGCACCAGGGCCTGGGCGAGCTTGACCCGCTGCTTCATGCCGGTCGAGTAGCCACCGATCTGCCGGTACCGCTCCTCGTAGAGACCGACGTGCCGGAGCGTCTCGGAGGCGCGCTCCCGGGCGGCGGTGCGTGGCAGGCCGCTCATCCGGCCGAGGTGGGTGACGAACTCGGCAGCCGACACGTCCGGCGGGAGGCAGTCGTTCTCCGGCATGTATCCGACCCGCGCCCGCACCTTGTCGGTGTCGGTGACCGGGTCGATGTCGAAGACCCGGACCGAGCCCGCGGTGGGAGCGATCAGGCCGAGCATGATTTTGATGAACGTGCTCTTGCCGGCGCCGTTCGCGCCGACAAGGCCGATGACGCCGGGCTCGACCTGCACGGTCAGGTCGGAGAGGGCGGTCACCCCGCCCCCGTACGTCTTCGTGAGCGCCTGAGTAGCGATGATGTTCACGGCCTCAGCCTAGGAAGCCCCCGCACGCCCGCGAATCGGGGAACCACCCTGAGGCCCTCTCAGGGTTCCTCAGCGTTTTCTCAGCTTCACCACCGAGCGGTTTGCCCGCAATCCACGCTTCGACCCCGATTTCGACGGTACGGCGTCAGCCCGCTCTCAGCGCAGCGACACCTGGAAAACTGGGAGTCTGCCCAGGCGACGGTACTCCCGCAGGGCCGCCGGGGTGCTGTCCACCGACGAGTCCTGGCCCTTCTGATTGGCCGGCGTCTCGAAGTGCACCAATGCCTTGAGGGCCGGGAAGTGCCCGATCTGCTGCCCCACTTCGCGGTAGAACTCGGCCATGTGCCCGGGGTTGCGTTTGCTGAACCAGACACCCCACTCGGCGACCATCAGCGGTTTGCGGGGGTGATGCGCGCGCACCCAGTTGTAGAAGCCGGGCCAGCGCGGCCGCGCCGCCGACCGCCGGTTGAGCAGCTCGGCGAAGTCGCCGTGGCCGTACCCGGGGTCGCTGTAGGAGTACGTGTCGAACCCGATCCAGTCGACCACGTCGTCCCCCGGATACATGTCGCTGAACCAGCTCTTCGTGGTGTGCGGGACGTACGCCATGTGCACCAGCACGGTGACCAGGTTCCCCGCACCGTGCGCCCGCAGCCGGCGCACCACGTGCCGGAACATCGCCGCGTAGTCGCGCGCCGTGTACCCCGACCCGGTCCGCTCGCGCACCTGGTCCTCGGCCTCGTGGTGGATCGCGAAGAAGAACGGCTCCCGGAAGTTCCGGTGGATGTGCGCGGCCAGCCGGTCCAGGAACGCGTCGGTGCGCCGGTCGCCACGGGCGATCGTGGCCCAGGAGGCGCTCTCCGGCTTCCAGTTGAGCAGCAGCACCCGCTTCTTGCCGGGCTGCCG
Source organism: Actinoplanes liguriensis (assembly GCA_000715855.1). Lineage (GTDB taxonomy): Bacteria > Actinomycetota > Actinomycetes > Mycobacteriales > Micromonosporaceae > Actinoplanes > Actinoplanes liguriensis. The sequence continues at coordinate 2,271 of KL571222.1, read as the reverse complement.
GGCGATCGCCATCTCCTGCGGCGTCGGGAAGAGCTGCCGGATCCCGTGGTGATACGCGTGGTAGACGGCCTGATGCCGGCCGGTCTTGCGTTCGAAGTCGGCGAGCGCCTCGAAGCCGTGCTCCTCGGTCCGCGCGCCGGGCGCCACGCCCCACAGGATGCCGCAGGTGGGCACGAGCTTGTAACCGGTGACACAGCGCCGGGCGCGCGGCACGGCGGCCCGCGCCGGAAGGTTGCGGCCCAGCAGGGTGCGGGTCATCGCGGGAGCCGTGGCCGCGGCCACCACCGGGTCGCCGGCGGGGCTCTGCCCGAGTTGTTCGACGCCACCGGTCCACGCCCAGGTCAGGGTGGCCGCCACGACCATCGTGAGCGCGGTGCCGAGCGTTGCGACATGGTAGATCTGTCTCACAATCGTCCGATATTAAGCGATTCTGCGGAATTGTCCAATAGGACGACGATTTGAGATGAGATCAGGCAAACGGACGAATTCCGGCTCGCCAGCGCTAGATCGCGAGCCCGCCTCGACCGGCTGGAATCGGGCTGCGAAACTGTCACCCAAGTCGGCCGCGGCAAGGGGATACAAGGTGAGTGGCTCGGTTTTGCCGGAAGACGTCCTTCGGGACGCACCGTCGTACGCCCCGCGACCGTTTGAGCTGGCTGATCTCGAGCTGCTGCTCTCCGGCGCCTACGCGCCCCTGACCGGGTTCCTGCCACGCGCCGACCTGGTCGCGCTGGCCCGCACCGGCCGGCTCACCGACGGCACGCCCTGGCCGGTCCCGGTCACCCTGGAGATCCCGCAGGAGCTGGCCGAGCGGCTGAACCCGGCCGACCCGGCGCATCGCACCGTGGTGCTGACCGACCTGGAGGGCGCTCCGATCGCGGCCGTCGAGGCGCACGACGTGTGGCGCGTCGCCGAGAACCGGTACGGCGTGGGCGGCCCGGTGCGCAAGATGGGCGACGGCGGCCACGGCCCGTTCCAGCGCCTGCGGCGCACCCCGGAGGAGGTCCGGTCGCTGCTCCCACCCGGCCGGGTGCTCGGCGTGATCGCCGACCGTCCGCTGCACCGGCCGCAGCTCGCACAGATCGCGCACGCCGCCCGCACCCTCGCGGCGCACCTGCTGATCCTGATCCCGGTCAGCGGCCACGGGCCGGACGGGCTGCCCCCGGAGGCACTGGTCCGGGCGATCTTCGCGGCCCGCGACCGGATGCCCCCGGCCACCATCGTCGCGGTGCCGGTCTCCCCGCACGGCGACGAGATGCGGGACGCGCTGCTGCGGTCGCGCGTGGCCGCGTCGTACGGCGTCACGCATGTCCTCTCCACCGGCGACACCCTCTCCGGGGCGGGACTCCGCGTGCTGGTGCCACGGGAGCTGGCCTACGACAACCGGGACGGCCAGTGGCGCTGGCGCGACGACATCCCGCCGCGCAACCGCCGGCTGGCGATGCTCCCGGACGAGATCGAGGACCTGCTGGACCGGGGCTTCCCGCTGCCCGAGTGGCACACCCCGCCGGCCGTGGCCAAGGAGCTGTCCCGGGTCCGGCCGCCGCGCCGGCATCGCGGCCTGGTGGTCTTCTTCACCGGCCTGTCCGGCTCCGGCAAGTCGACGATCGCCCGGAACCTGGCCGACACGCTGCGGGAGACCGGCGAGCGGACGGTCACCCTGCTCGACGGCGACGTGGTGCGCCGCGAGCTGACCGCCGGGCTGGGCTTCAGCAAGGCCGACCGGGACCGCAACGTCCGCCGGATCGGCTGGGTCGCGGCCGAGGTGGGCCGGCACCGCGGCATGGCGGTCGCCTGCCCGATCGCGCCGTATGAGGCGGCCCGCTCGGCGGTGCGCCGGATGGCGATGGAGGCCGGCGCCGGGTTCGTGCTGGTGCACGTGGCCACCCCGCTCGAGGTCTGCGAGCGGCGGGACCGCAAGGGCCTCTACGCCCGGGCGCGCTCCGGCCAGCTGCGCGGGATGACCGGGATCGACGATCCGTACGAGGAGCCGCTGGACGCCGAGCTGACCATCGACACCACCACGATGTCGGTGGCCGAGGCGGTCGAGGTGGTTCTCGGCTACCTGGTCGAGAACGGCTGGGTGGAGCCGAAGCTGAGTTAGATGGCTCGCCTCCGGCTCGCGGGCATTGCGAGTGCTGACCGGCGTCGCCTCCGGCTCGCGGGCAGTGCTGACCGGCGTCGCCTCCGGCTCGCGGGCAGTGCTGACCGGCGTCGCCTCCGGCTCGCGGGCACGGCTACGCCTAGTCTTTTTCGGGCCTCTCGACGTCG
>KL571221.1:23226-23955 GCA_000715855.1 Actinoplanes liguriensis | reverse complement strand
ACGGCTCGCGCAGCGGCAAATGTGTCGCGCCGCAACGGCGGAAGTGTCGGTGGCGAGGCCGGAAACGCACAGCGTGTGCCGGTCGGAGGTCCGGCACACGCTGTCTTCGCTCCGCCGGGGGTGGCGGGCGGTGGTTTCCGGGCTGGTGGCGACCACGAGGTGGGGTTCTACCGACCGGACGTAGCCAGTAGCCCCGCGGTGACCAAGCGTCCCGGAATTGAAGGTCATCGTTGCAGCCATGTTGCGTCAGTGCAACAGTCCCCCCGCAATTGTTTCCACCCGTCGCATTTGGATCTCCCCGTGCCGCCCCACGCCGCCTGCTTCCGGGCCGGCTCTGACCGTGGTTGTCGGACCCGGATGACCACCGTGAGAACCAGCCGCGAGGCGGGAGCGCGGCCGGGCCTCGCGGTGGGATCGGGTCGCGTGGCCACAGACTTACGCCGGTGGTCGCTGGTCGGCCTGGACCCGGGATCGGCTCGCGCCGGTGGACCAGGGGCCGGGGGCCTGCGGTGGTGAACCTGCTGGGCCGTACTAGGAAATGGGTTTCTCGAAAGTGCTCAGCAGGGACGCCATCCACGGCTGGGCGGGGACGGCGTCGGGGCCCATGACGCGCATCGCGCCGAGGACGGTGATCAGCATGCCCATCGCGAAGAACTCGCGCGCTTCCTCGGGAGTGGCGCCGGTCAGCTCGCGGACGGTCTCGTAGAGGCTGCCGAAGCAGGTGCGGAC
>KL571221.1:19665-23009 GCA_000715855.1 Actinoplanes liguriensis | reverse complement strand
GCAGCGAAGCCGTGCAGGAGGACGACCAGGAGCTCGCGCTCGGCGAGCAGGTCCTTGTACGCGTGGCCGAGGCTCTCCAGGCTCGCCTCGCGCTCGGCGGCGCTGCGCCACTGCGCCTCGATGCGCCGACCGGCGTGGCGGACCGTGGCGAGGAAGAGCTCCTGCTTCGAACCGAAGATCCGGATCACGTAGGGCTGTGACACGCCGGACAGCCGGGCCACCTGGTCGGTGCTCGTGCCGGCATATCCACCCTGCGCAAACGCTATGAGCGCGGCCTGGACGATCTGCTCCTGACGTTCCGATGCGGTGAGGCGGCTCCGAGTCATGTTGACAGGTTATCAGTTGATGCTTACCGTCGTTAGTTATCAGCGGATAACAACTTATGGGGGAGTCGTGTCAACTCTCGCTCCGGACAAACCGGCTACGCGGACCCGGCCGATCGCGGCGGTGCTCGCCGCGGTCGGCATCCCGACGTTCATGGTTTCGCTCGACAATCTCGTGGTCAGCACCGCGCTGCCGGTGATCCGCACCGAGCTGCACGCCTCGATCACCGACCTGCAGTGGTTCGTCAACGCGTACACGTTGCCGTTCGCGGCGTTCCTGCTCACCGCGGCCGCGCTCGGCGACCGGCTCGGCCGGCGGCGGCTGTTCATCGGCGGCATCATCGTCTTCACGCTCGCCTCCGCGGCGGCCGCGCTCTCCACCGAGGCCTGGCAGCTCACCGCCGCCCGCGCGGTGCAGGGGCTGGGCGGCGCGGCGATCACCCCGCTGGCGCTGACGCTCCTCGCCAGAGCGGTGCCCGACAGTTTCCGCAACGCGGCGATCGGCATCTGGGGCGGCATCACCGGCCTCGGCGTCGCGGTCGGCCCGGTGGTCGGCGGCGCGGTCGTCAACGGGCTGCACTGGTCGTGGATCTTCTGGCTGAACGTGCCGGTCGGCGTGGTCGCGGTGGTGCTGGCGGCGACGGTGCTCGACGAGAGCCGTGGGGACGGGCGCCGGCTGGACCCGATCGGCCTGGTCCTCTCGGCCGGCGGCATGCTGCTGCTGATCTGGGGCGTCGTCGACGGTCCGGACCGCGGCTGGACCTCCGGGCGGGTGCCGGTCATGCTCGGCACGGCCGTGGTGATGCTCGCCGGGTTCGTGTTCTGGCAGGCGCGCAACCGGGCGCCGATGCTGCCGCTGCGACTCTTCCGCAACCGCGGGTTCAGCCTGGTGAACGTGGTGACGCTGACGTTCTCGGCGGGCGCGTTCGGCTCGGTGTTCCTGCTCGCGCAGTTCTTCCAGGTGGTGCAGGGGCTGAGCCCGTTGCAGTCCGGCCTGCGGACGCTGCCGTGGACCGCGGCGCCGATGATCGTCGCGCCGCTGGCCGGGCTGTTCGCCGGGCGGATCGGCCAGCGGAACCTGATCTTCGCCGGTCAGGTGTTCCTGGCGGCCGGCCTGCTCTGGATGGCGCTCGGGCTGTCGGTGACCGCTTCGTACACGTCGCTGATCGGGGCGTTCGTGCTCGCCGGGATCGGCATGGGGCTCACCTTCGCCCCGGTCAGCACGATGGTCCTGGCCAGCGTCGACGTCGACTCGCAGGGCGTGGCGTCCGGGACGAACAACACCATCCGCGAGTTCGGGGTGGCGGCCGGCGTGGCGGCGCTGTCGTCGATCTTCAGTTCGCTCGGCGGGTTCACGAGCTTCGACTCGTTCATCGACGGTACGCGTCCCGCGGTCCTCACCGGAGCGGCGGTCATCGCGGCCGGGGCGGTCGTCGCGCTAGCCCTCCCGCGGCGAGTCTGAGCCTCACCGAGGTCTGAGCCTCAGCGAGGTCTGAGTCCGAGTCTCACAGCGTGAGGCCGGCCTCCAGGTGGACGAACCCGGCGTCGATCAGCGTGCCCAGATCGGCGTCGGGGTGGTCGGCCATCTCGGCGAGGGCGGCCATGATGATCCCGAGGACCACCCCCGCGACGGTACGGGCGGCGAAGTCCTCCCGCTCCCGCCCAGCGCGTGCCGCGAGCCTCTCGGCGAGCGCCTGCAACGTCAGCGAGAACTGCCCCAGCATCGCGGCGCGCAGCGCGGGCACGCCGAGGCAGAGCGCCACCCGGTCCTGCTGCTGGGCCCGCTGCTCGGGGGTCATGCCGGCGAACAGGGCCGTGAAGGTGTGGTGCATCGCCCGGATCGGCGAGAGCTCCGGCGGCTGCTCCTGGACCGCCCCGATGATCGCCGGGTCGAAGTCGTCCTGCAGGACCAGGTCCTCCTTGGCCGGGAAGTACCGGAAGAAGGTGGTCTCGGAGACCTCCGCGGCGTCGATGATCTGCTCGATCGTCGTCGCCTCGTAACCCTGTTCCCGGAACAGCCGCAGCGCGTTGGACTGGATCGCCGCACGTGTCCGCGCCTTCTTACGCTCCCGTAACCCGGGGCCGGCCGGCCTAGCTTCTGCCTGCATGAACGCCTTTCGATCGGGACACGAACAGCACGGTCAGGGCCAGCCCGGCGACGGCGATCGCCGCGGTGGCGATCAGTGAGACGTCCAGACCGTACGCGAACGCCTCCTGGATCCGCCGGACGAGCGGTAGTGAATGGAGCCGCTCGGCGACGGCCAGCCCGCCGAAGACACTGTGGCGGATCTCCCCGGCGGCCCCGGACGGCAACCCGGCGTAGCCGAGATCCGACTGGTACGACGCGGCGAGCACGCTACCCATGATGGCACTGCCCAGCGGAGCGCACGTCTTCTGGAACGTCTGCACGAACGCCGAGCCGATCCCGCTGTGCTCGACCGGCAACTCCGCCAGCGCGACCGACGTCGTCGCGGTCAGCGCCAGCCCCACACCCGCGCACAACACCAGCATCCACACCGCCACGAACGCGGTGCCCGAGCCGGCGGACGTGGTCGCGCCGACACCGGCGCCGGACCCGGCCAGCACGAACCCGAGCGCGATCGTCGACCGGCTGCCGATCGCCTTCATCAGCGGACCGGCCGGGGCGGCGCCGGCGATCAGGCCGACGACGAAGGGCAGCATCTTCACGCCCGACCCCATCGCGTCCTCGCCCCGTACCGCCTGGAAGTACTGCGGCATGCTGAACAGCAGCCCGGCGACGCACAGCCCGGCGACACCGCTCAGGATCGCGCCCCACGTGAACGCCCGGGACCGGAACAGCACGGGATCCACCATCGGCCGGCGTCCGGTCCTCGCGAGTCGGCGCTCCCAGAGCAGGAACCCGGCGATCACGGCGAGGCCGCTCACGATCGTGGCCACGGTGACCGGCGCCGCCCAGCCGCGGTCACCCGCCTCGATCAGCCCGTACGTCAGCACGACCAGCCCTGCCACGGACAGCGCGATCCCGATCGGATCCAGATC
>KL571221.1:16600-19478 GCA_000715855.1 Actinoplanes liguriensis | reverse complement strand
ATCCCGATCGGATCCAGATCGGGGCGGTCGGCGGCCCGCGACTCCGGCACCAGCAGGATGCCGGCGATCAGACCGGCGACGACCACCGGCACGTTGATCAGGAAGACCCATCCCCACCAGAAATGGGTCAGCATCCAGCCGCCGAGCAGCGGCCCGACCGGCAGCGCCAGGAAGTTGGCGACCTCGTAGACGGCGACGGCCCCGCCGCGCTCGCGGTCGTCGAAGAGCACCATCAGCGCCGACATCGCCATCACCGTGATCCCGGAGCCGGCGAAGCCCAGCAGCAGCCTGGCGGCCAGGAACACCGCGGGTGTCGTGGCGTAGGCGCACAGCACCGACCCCGCCCCGAAGACGGCCAGCGACGCCAGCATCACCCTCTTGCGGCCCCACCGATCGCCGGCCAGTCCGGCCGGAAGCACCCCGGCCGCCAGGGTCAGCAGGTAGCCCGACAGGAACCACTGCAGGTCCGACTCCGTGGCCGACAACGCCTTCGCCAGCTCCGGCAGGGCCACCGCCAGGACCGTGCCGTCCAGGGTCACCACCAGCACACACAGGTTGACGGCGCCCAGCGCCCACCACTTCCGGGATCGATGCATATCGCGGAGGTTACCACCATGTGGGGGAGACCCCCAGTTTCTTTCGGGCGTACGGGGGCGCGTGCTGACGCCGTACGGGAAAAGAAGGTCCTAGATGTTGTGTTTGAGGTAGGCCGGCTCGCGCCAGCCGAGCATGGCCTCGGTCATCCGGATCGCGTCGTGAGCCGCGCGGACGTCGTGCACCCGCATGATCCGCGCGCCGCGCAGCAGGCTGAACACGACCGTCGCCAGGGTGCCCGCGAGGCGCTCCCGCTGCGGCCGGTCGAGCGTCTCGCCGATGAAGTCCTTGTTGCTGAGCGCGGCCAGCAGCGGGTATCCGATCGCCGCGATCTCGTCCAGCCGGCGGGTCAGCTCGAGCGAGTGCAGCGTGTTCTTGTTCAGGTCGTGGCCCGGATCGATGATGATCTGATTCGGTCGCACGCCCCGGGAGAGCGCCAGCTCCACCTTCTCCCGCAGGAACGCCGCGACCTCCGCGGTCACGTCCCCGTACCGCGGGCTGGGGTAGGTCGTCCGCGGCGCGGCCAGACTGTGACAGATGACCAGCTGGGCGTCGGTGCCGGCGACCACGTCGGCCATCGCCGGGTCGCGCAGGCCGGAGGTGTCGTTGACGACGCCCGCGCCGTGCCTGATCACCTCGGCGGCGACCTCGGGCCGGAACGTGTCGACCGAGACGACGGCCAGGTCACGGGCCGCCTGGACGACCGGAAGGACGCGATCGAGCTCCTCGGCGGCGGAGACCTCCGGGCCCGGGGCGAACGGCACGCCCCCGATGTCGATCCAGTCCGCGCCCTCGGAAGCCGCGTGCCGGACCGCCGCGGTCGCCTTCTCCAGCGCGAACGTGCTGCCCTTGTCGTGGAACGAGTCCGGCGTCCGGTTCACGATCGCCATCACGACGGCCTGGCGGGAGAAATCGAAGGTCCGGCCGCCGATGATCCGGGCGTCGTTGCTGTCGCTCACAACGGGCGACCCTAACAGCGCCTGGTTGGCCAGCACGTATGCCCGTCCCCCTCGCGCGCCCGGCGTTCCGATCCGAGCGCGGCCTGGCGCGATTTCAGCGTAAACGTGGCGATTTCTCCCGGGAGCGGCCGGAGAGTGAGACGGTGGGTCGGTGAGCCTGCTGACCGATCGCCGCGTCGGCACGAAGATCATGGTCGCGGTGCTGGTGGTGGCCCTGCTCAGCGTGGCCGACGGCCTGTTCGCGATGAGCAGCCTGGGTGCGACCAACGGCATGGTCAAAACCGGTTACCGGCACAGCCTCGAGCTGGAGACGATCGGGAGCCTGCGCAGCGCCGTGAACCGGGCCTGGCTGGCGGCCGACGACGAACTGCTCGCCGGCGACAACGCGGCCCGGCAGACCGCGGCGACCGCGCTGGCCGGCGCGGAGGACCAGATCTCCCAGTACGCGACCGAGTACCGGAGCTATTCACCCGACGCGGCCGCCTCGGCGGCGCTGACCGCGTTCCAGGACGCCTGGGCGCGGTACCAGGACGTCCTGCAGAACACCCTGCTGCCGCTGGCCGCCGCGGGAAACCGGATCCGGATCAACGCGATCCGCGCCCAGCAGGTCACCCCGCTGATGACCGAGGTGCGGGCGCAGCTCACCGACCTCGCCGACCTGACCGTGGCGGAGACCGCGGCGCAGGAGGACACCGCCGAGGGCCGCTACCAGTCCACCAAGTGGCGGGTGATCCTGATGCTGACGCTCAGCGCGCTGCTCGGCGTGGCGCTCGCGGTGACCGTGAGCCGGATGATCGTCCGGCCGCTGACCCGCTGCGTGTCGGTGCTGGACCGGCTCCGCGACGGCGACCTGACCGCCCGCGCCGACGTCACCAGCCGCGACGAGGTCGGGCGGATGGCGGGGGCGCTGAACCACACCGCCGAGGCGATGGACGCGATGGTCGGCCGGGTGCGGACCAGCGCGGACGTGCTCGCCTCCGCGTCCGAGGAGCTGTCGGCCGTCTCCGGGCAGCTGTCGGTCTCCGCGGAGGAGACCTCCGCGCAGGTCAGCACGGTGTCGGAGTCCGCTGGGCGGGTGAGCGAGGGGGTCCAGGCGGTCTCCGCCGGGGCCGAGGAGATGGGCGTCTCGATCCGGGAGATCGCCAACAGCGCCAACGAGGCGGCCGGGGTCGCCGCGGAAGCGGCCCGGACGGCGGCGACCACCAACGCCAGCGTGTCGCGGCTGGGCGAGGCGACCGCGCAGATCGGCACGGTCGTCGCGCTGATCACCTCGATCGCGGAGCAGACGAACCTGCTGGCCCTGAACGCGACGATCGAGGCGGCCC
>KL571221.1:15799-16424 GCA_000715855.1 Actinoplanes liguriensis | reverse complement strand
CTGAACGCGACGATCGAGGCGGCCCGGGCCGGAGAGATGGGGAAAGGGTTCGCGGTCGTCGCGGCGGAGGTCAAGGACCTCGCGCAGGAGACCGCCCGGGCGACCCAGGAGATCACCGCGCAGGTGGCCGCGATCCAGGTCGAGTCGGACGGCGCGGTCGAGGCGATCCAGCAGATCGCGGCCGTGATCGCGACGATCAACGACTACGCCACCACCATCGCGGCGGCCGTCGAGGAACAGACGGCCACCACCGCGGAGATCGCCCGCAGCGTCGGGCAGGCGGCGGAGGGATCCACCGCGATCGCCGGGACCATCGCGGGCGTCGCGCAGGCGGCGCAGCAGGTCACCGCCGGGGCCACCGAGACGCAGCACACGGCGGCGGAGCTGGCGCGGACGGCCTCCGAGCTGCAGGCGACGGTGGCGGCGTACCGGACCTGATTGAATCTGCCGGTGGACCATTCCGAGGTGCGGCTGATCGGCGCGGACGGCCTGAGCACGCCCGAGATCGCGGAGATCGCCGCGCTCACCCGCGATCTGGTCGCCGGCGGCGCCGCGCTCGGCTGGGTCACGCCGCCCCCGCCCGGCGAGGTCGCCCTGCTGCTCACCGACGTGATCGGCGGGATCG
>KL571221.1:13573-15610 GCA_000715855.1 Actinoplanes liguriensis | reverse complement strand
CGCGGCGCTGGCGGTGGCCTTCGTCGCCGGTCACCCGGCCGGGTTCGGCTACTGGAGGCGCTACGAGCGCCCGACCCATCGCGTGAACGCCGACATCGAGAAAGTAGCGGTAAACCCGAAATTCCAGGGCAGAGGCCTCGGCCGTACGGTCGTGACCGCGCTGATAGCGGCCGCCGCAACCCACGCGATCGAAACCGTGACCCTCGACGTGCGCGGCGACAACCTCCCCGCCGCAGCCCTCTACGAGTCGTTGGGCTTCCACCGCTACGGCGTCCTGAAGAATTTCGTCGCCTTCGGCCCGGCCCGCTACGACAAACTCCTCTACGCCCTCACCCTCCGAGCCCTCGCTCCCTGATCGGAGGCGGCTACAGGCGGTCCTCGAAGTTCGCGCACACCACCGCCTTCGCGCCCGCGGTCTCGAAATGTCGTCGCAGGTCACGGGCGAGAACCACCTGATGATCCTCGTCCAGATCGTCGCGTTGCGGGGTCACCCCCACCTCCCAGGCGAAATGAAGGTAACCATCGTCGGGGTCATCGACCAGGCCGCGATCGGCGTCCTCGTTGGCAACGATCTCGAGCCAGTTGCCGCGGAGACGACAGGAATGCGCCTTGTACGGCTCGGCCTCCGGAAAACCACGGAGAAGCCCGGTGATCAGGTGGGCGGGAGTCGTGTCGCTGTCGACCATGACGAGAAACTGGAGTGTCCATTGCACCTGATGACCTCCTTGGCCCAGCGCCCTCGACCTCGGCGGGTGGACCCCGATCGCACTGCCGATTGCCGCTACGGCAGTTATCGACAGCATGCTATTCGCGTGGAGACCCCGGCGCTTTGACCAGTTCGGTGACCCAGTTGACGGCGACCTGGGCCTGCTCGGCCGGGCCGCTGTGCAAGCCGTCCACGATCAGCCAGATGCGGTCCGCGAGCAGATCGTCCCCGCCGAGTTCGGCCACCAGCCGGTCCACCAGGGCGCGACTGTCCGCCAGGTAGCCCCGCGCCACCTCCGCCGGCTCGTCGGTCGCCCCCGGGAACTCGGTCAGGTAGTTCCGGAACGCGCACCCCCGCCACCCCGGCCGCCGGGTGTTCTCGGCGATCTCGCTGACCAGCGCGACGAGCTGCGCGGCGGGTCCGTGTGCCCAGCGCAGCGCCTCGGCGGCGGCTTGTTCCCGTTCCCGGCGGGACAGTTTGAGGTAGGCTGCGGCCAGGTCTGCCTTGCTCGGGAAGTGCCGGTAGAGCAGGTTCTTCCCGCAACCGGCCACCTCGACGACCTGGGCCATGCCGACCGCGCGGACGCCGTACCGGTAGAACAGCCCGGCGGCGGCGGTCAGGATCGTGTCGCGGGTGCCCGGGACCGGCGTACGTGCCATGATCCCCAGACTAGAGGACCGATCGGTCCAATCCGACATTTAGCGCCCCATCGGACAGCTTGTAGACATCATCCACCAGGTCGAGGCCCTCCGCCCGATGCGCGAAGATCAGCACGGTCCGTCCGGAGGCGGCGTCCAGCAGGTCCGCCATCAACTCGCGCGCGCCCGCCTCGTCGATCCCCTCGGTCGGCTCGTCCAGGATCAGCAGCGCCGGATCGGCCAGCAGCGCCCGCGCGGTCGCGAACCGTCGCCGCTGCCCACCCGACATCGTGCTGCCCCCGGTCCCCAGCCAGGTGTCCAGCCCCTGCGGCAGCCCGGCCAGCCACGATCCGAGTCCGACCCGCCGCAGAGCGGCGACAAGCTGCGGATCGGTCGCGGCCGGCGAGGCGAGACGCAGATTTTCCCGTACGTTCGAAGCGAACACGTGTCCTGTCTCGTCCCCGACGAGCACGGCCTTGCCGCCGACCCGGACGTCCCCGGCGCGCGGCGCGAGCAGCCCGCCGAGCAGCGCACCCAGCGTCGACTTCCCCGACCCGGAGCGGCCGGTGATCGCGATCTTCGCCCCGGGCGCGAGTTCCAGGTCCACGCCGTCCAGCGCCGGCTCGCTCGCCGGATCCCACCCCGCCACGAGTCCGCAAACGATCACCGCTGTCTCTTATACACATCTCTGAG
>KL571221.1:12871-13371 GCA_000715855.1 Actinoplanes liguriensis | reverse complement strand
GGCGACCCGGCGTTCGGCTCCGGCGGCCCGGCGGCGGGCGATCGCCGCGTCCGGCAGGGCCACCACCGGCTCGCCCAGGGCGATCACGCCGAGCAGCACGACCGCGCTCCACTCCGCGGAGATTGCCGCGTGCCCCAGCGCCTGCGCCGTCCCGGCCGCCGCAACGGCCCATCCGAGATGGGCGACCGCCGCGGCCGATCCGGACATCCGCGCCGCCCGCGCCTCCAGCTTCGCGAGGGTCCGGCTTCTTTCCTCCGGTACGCCGGAACGCCCGGCCCCGGCCCCGATCTCCTCCACGCCGTCGACCGTCTCGACCATCGCGTCCCGCAGAGCCGCCCGCGCCACCCCGGTCGCCGCGTCCTGCCGATCCACCTGCCAGGCTGCGACCATCGGAGCGACAACCCCGGAGATCAGCACGCCGAGCACGAGCGCCCCCGCCACCCCGGGCGCGATCCCGGCCGCGGCCACCCCGGCGACCGCGACCACCACGCCCGCCGTGA
>KL571221.1:0-12649 GCA_000715855.1 Actinoplanes liguriensis | reverse complement strand
GCCGGCCCCGGAGCAGCCCGTCCACCCGGGCGTCCACGTCGTCGACCAGCCGGGTGAGCAGATCACCGCGCCGGTGCAGGTGAGCGCCGGGCACCCGGGGGACGAGCCGGGCGTAGACGGCGGCCCGCCGGCTCCCCAACCGCGCGAACGCCACGTCGTGCGCCACCAGCCGCTCCAGGTACCGGAGCAGGGGTCGGGCCACCGCGCTCCCGCGTACCAGCACGACCGCCGCGGACAGCGTCAGCACCGGCGGCAGGGTCGCCGCCCGGACCAGCAGCCAGGCCGCCGACCCGGTCAGCACAGGCCCGCCGAGCACCGCTCCCGCCCCGAGAGCGACGGCCACCCACGACCGCCGCCACCACACGTCCGCACTCTGAGCGGGGGTGGAATCCTCCGGCCGTTGTCCACATTCTTCGGTCGTCCACAGCCCACCGGAACGATCTTGCGTTTCCCCCTCACACTGACCAGCGGGACTTCCCCCAGGGTGGGTGGGCCGTGAAGTTGTCCCCGCCGGCAGCCGATCTTGCCGGTCAGGTGCCCCCGCCGACCCGACGCCGCGCGCCGAGTCCGCAGACTGACCAGGCCCATCGCCGTCGGCCCGCCCCACCGCCCGGGCCCCGGCGGCGGCTCCCGCAAGCTGGCTGCGGCCGCCATCGGCCTGCCCCGTTGAGCGAACGTCAGCGGATGACCTCGCCGGCCGAACGCGCCCGTTGTCGGCCTCGGCAACTGAGCGAACGCCGGCCGCAGCTTGCGCAAGCTGGTCGTCGCCGTCGGCTTGGGCAATTGCGTGAATGCCGGTGGCGGATCCCGCGAGCTCGCGGTCGGCTTGAGCCACCGCCTGGTCGTCGGTGGCCGACCTTGCAGGCTGAATGCGGCCGTCGCTGTCGGTCTGGCCTGGTGCGTGGATGTCGACGATGCGGTCGGACGCGGCCAGGAGCGCCGGCCGATGGGCCACCACCAGGACGGCACAGCCGCGCTGGGCGAACTCGCGCAGCCGCGTCACCACCAGTTGCTCGGCAGCGGGGTCCAGGTGGGCGGTCGGTTCGTCCAGCAGGAGTGTGACGACCGGGAGCGGGCGGCGTTTCGGGCCGGGTTCGTCGCGGTGCGGGCGTTCGGCGGCTCGCCGGGTCAGCGCCGCCGCCCGCCCGGCCCGGTGCAGCAGCGCGGCCAGGGCGAGGCGCTGACGCTGGCCGGCGGAGATGCCGTTGCCGTGCTCGCCGAGCGGCGTATCCGCGGTGACCTCGGCATCCAATCCGACCATGTGCAGCGCGGCCCGGATCTCGTCATCGGTGGCGTCCGTGGCGAAGGCCTCGCCGACGGTCCGGGCGTAGGGCAGCGCCGGCCGCTGGGACAGGTGAAACGCCCGCCCGACGGCGACCGCTCCCGCATCAGCCGGGTGCAGCCCGGCGAACACCCGCAGGGCCGTGCTCTTGCCCGCCCCGGACGGTCCGCGCAGCGCCACGACCTCACCGGCCCGGACCGCCAGCTCGTCCAGCCACAACGCCTCGCCGCTCGCGCCGGGATAGGACGCCCGCACTCCGGCCGCGAGCACCCCCCACCGAGCGGCTTCCGCCAGTGCCGCCCACTCCCTACCGGCGACGTCCTGCCCCTCCCCGCCGCGCACCGATCCCGGACAACCACCGTCAGCGCCAGCCGGCACCTGCCCGGCCCCGTTGCCGTCAACCCGGGCCCCACCGTCATCGCCACCCGCGGCGCCCTGCGGGCTGGTGCTCACCGTGGTTGTGAGGGCGGCATAACCACGGTCAGTGCCAGCTGACAGCTCCTGGCCGGGGCTGGTGGTGGCGGCGAGGGCGGTCCACTCGGGGCTCAGGTGGGGCGGGCCAGGGGAGGGGAGGTGGGTGGGGACGGTGAGGATCTCGTCGACGTCGGCGATCACCGCGGTGGCGTCGGTGGCGGCGTGGTAGCGGGCGGCCATCTCGCGCAGCGGGCGGTACACCTCGGGCGCCAGGAGGATCGCGAGCAGGGCTGGGGCCAGGGGCATCGAACCGCCGGCGACCCGGATGCCGGCCTGGACCGCGACCAGCCCGACGGAGAGGGTGCCGACCAGGTCGAGGGCGGTCGAGGAGAGGAACGCGACGCGCAGGACCCGCAGGGTGGCGTGCCGGTGGCGGTCGGTCAGGTCGGCGATGACGGCGGTCTGGCGTTCGGCGCGGCCGTACATCTTGAGGGTGCCCAGGCCGCGGACCACGTCGAGGAAGTGGCCGGCCAGTCGCGCGTCCGCCGCCCAGCGCTGTTTGGCGCGGGCTTGCGTGGCCCAGCCGATCAGGGCGCCGAGCAGCGGGACGAGAGGGAGGGTGAGCAGCGCGATCACGGCGGAGGCCGGGTCGACCAGGAGCATCACGGCGATCACCGCGGGTGGCAGGAGCACGCCGAGGACCAGCGACGGAAGGTACCCGGAGAACCACGGCCGCAGCGAGTCCAGCCCGGTGCCGAGGACCGTGGTGAGGCGGCCCGCGCCGTAGGAGGCGACCCACGCCGGGCCGCGCCGGATCACGGCGGTCAGCAGTGAGCGCCGGAGCTCGTCGGTGACCCGGGCCGCGGCCCGCCGGGCGACCACCTGTTCGGCCCAGGAGAGCATTGCGCGTACGGCATACGCGCCGGCCAGCAGCACGATCGCCCCGGCGCGCGTCCCGCCGAGGAGGACCGTCGACGGGGCGATGATCCGGGTGAGTGCGACCGCGATGGCGAGGGTCGCCGCTGCTTGTCCGGTTCCGATCACTGCGAGCAGGGCCACTCCGCCGCGCGCGCTGCGGGCGTGGCGCAGCAGCCGTGGATCGATCGGCCCCCGTGCGACCCGCCGCGCGGGGGCGGGGCGGGCCGCGGGCGGGGCTGACGACGTACGGGCAAATGATCGTGGTTCTTCGATGGTTGTCACGACGCGATCCGCTCACTGGCGACGCGGCGCCGGAAGACCCAGTAGGACCAGGCCTGGTAGGCGAGTACGCCGGGCAGGATCAGCACGCCCGCGATCGTGATGAGGCGGAGTGCGGACGGGCTGGCCGCGGCCTGCGTGCGGGTCAGCGACCAGAGCGGGTCGAGGGTGCTGCGCAGGACGACCGAGCCGTGCGTGGTGAAGACCGTGACCACCGCGGCGGCGACGCCGAGCGCGACGGCCGTGAACGCGCCGCCCTCGCGGCCCCGGCGGGCGAGCATGCCGGCGACGAAGCAGACGACCGCGGCGACCAGTGTGAGCCGGGAGCCGGTGGCGATCCCGGCGAGGAGCAGGCCGACCGTGCCGAGGTTGCCGCCGTTGCGGGCCAGCGAGACCGCGCGCCGGCGGACCGGGCCGGTGGTCCGCAGGGCCAGGAACGTCGCGCCGAGCAGGACCGTGCCGAGCAGCCCGGCGAGTGCGCCGAGGCCGGCGGCGGGGGTGACGAGGGGGGAGAGGCTGCGGCCGAGACCGTTTCCGGTCACCACGCCGTCGGCGTTGAGCGCGAGGCCGTGCACGAAGATCCCGAGCTGCGCGCCCCAGAGCAGCACCACGCCCGCGGACGATCCGGAGAGGAGCCAGTCGCAGCGGCGGCGCCAGGCCGGCGAGTCGTGCTTGCCGCGGAACTCCAGGGCGACGCCGCGCACCGCGAGCAGCAGCAGGATGGCGACCATCGGCAGGTAGAGCGCGGAGAGCAGCACCGCGTACCAGTCGGGGAAGGCGGCGAACGTGACGCCGATCGCGGCGACCAGCCACACCTCGTTGCCGTCCCAGAACGGGCCGATGGTGCGGATCGCCGCGCCGCGCTCGTGCTCGTCGCGCCCGAGGAACGGGGCGAGCACGCCGACACCGAAGTCGAAGCCCTCGAGGACGAAGTAGAGCACCCAGGCGAGGACGAGGATCGCGAACCAGAAGGTGATCATCTTTCCGGGACTCCTAGTAGGCGGGAACGGACTCGGCGTCGGCCGTCTCGGCCGGGATCTCCGGCGCGAGGGGTTTCCGGGACAGATGGAGCACGAGCTTGTACCAGGCGATCGCGAGGAATCCGTAGATCAGCGTGAACCCGGCCAGCGACGCGATGACCTCCGCACTGGTCAGCCCGGGGGAGATGCCGTCGGAGACCTTGGAGATGCCGAACGCCAGCCAGGGTTGCCGCGCGGTCTCGGTGAAGACCCAGCCGAACGTGTTCGCGGCGGCCGGCAGCAGCGGCGAGAGCAGCAGGATCCGCTTGACCCACCCGGGCACGCCGGCGCCCATCTGCAGGAACGCGGGCAGCAGCGGAAGTTTCCACCGCCGGTTCGACGAGGCCCAGAGGTAGTAGGCCGCGAGTGCCATCCCGGCCACACCGGCGCCGATCATCAGGCGGAACGTCCAGAACGCGACCGGGATCATCGGCACGTAGCTGCCCGGACCGTACTGGGCGGCGTACTGCGCCTGGAGGTCGTCGATGCCCTGCACGGTGCCGTCGAACGAGCCGGTGCCCAGGAACGAGAGCAGGTGCGGGATCTCGACGGTGAGGAACGGCTTCTCGTGCCCCAGTTTGCCGATCGCGAAGACCGAGAACGGCGCCCCGGTCGTCGTCTCGTAGAGCGCCTCGGCGGCGGCCATCTTCATCGGCTGCACCGCGGTCATCACCTTGCCCAGGTGGTCGCCGGTGATCGCGGTCATCGCGCCGCCGATCAGCATCAGCCACGCGCCGAGCCGGGCGAGGGTGCGGAACGCCCCGTCCGCGGCGATCCGCCACACCCCGATCGCCAGGAGCAGGCCGCCGCCGGCCATCGCGGCCCCGGCCATGGTGTGCGGGAAGGCCGCGAGCACCACCTCGTTGGTGAGCAGCTCACCGAAGCTCGTCAGATGAGCCCGGCCGGTCTCCGGGTCCAGCGCATAGGCCACCGGGTTCTGCATAAAAGAATTAGCGGCAAGAATTATGTACGCCGAGAGCAGCGTCCCCACCGCGACGACGACGATCGTGGCGGCGTGCAGCTTGCGGGGCAGACGTCCCCACCCGAAGTACCACAGAGCGAGGAACGTCGCCTCCAGGAAGAACGCGAGCATCCCCTCGATCGCCAGGGTCGGGCCGAACACGTCGCCGTAGAACTTGGCGAACGCGCTCCAGCCGAGCCCGAACTGGAACTCCTGCACGAGGCCGGTGACCACGCCGACCGCGAACGTGACGATCAGCAGCTTGCCGACGAGCTTCGTCAGGTTCAGGAACCTCTCGGAGCCGGTGCGCATCCAGGTCAGGTGCAGCCCGGCCGCGACCGCCGACAGGCTGATCGACAGCGGCACGAACAGGTAGTGATAGATCGTCACGACCGCGAACTGCAGCCGGGTCAGGTCGAGCACGTCCATCGGGTGTCCCCTCTACGACTCTTCGTAGTAGATACTACGAGACGTAGTACGACAGTCCCTAGTAGGATGGGTCACATGGCACTTGGCGAACTTGAACGTGAGGTCATGGCGCAGTTGTGGGACGCGCCCGAACCGCTGACCGTGCGGCAGGTCCACGCCGGGATCCTCGCCGGCCGCGACCTGGCGTACACGACGGTGATGACGGTTCTCGACCGTCTCGCCAAGAAGAAACTGGTCGTGCGGACGATGGAGGACCGCGCCTACAAGTACGCGCCGGCCCAGTCGCGCGCCGAGATGACCGCCGCGCTGATGTTCGACGCGCTCAGCGGCACTCCCGATCAGGACGCCGCGCTGGCATACTTCCTCGGTCAGCTGCCACCCGGCGCGATCCAAGCCGCCCTGGATGCCACACCGAAAGAGACGTGACCGCACTCTTACTAGGCGCGCTCGGGTTGACCCTCTCGCTGGTCGTCCCGGGCATCCTGGCCGGCGCCCGCTGGCCCGATCGCGCACCGGTCGCCGCCGTCCTGCTCTGGCAGGCGCTCACCCTCACCTCGGTGCTCTGCGCCCTCGGTGTGGTCCTGGCCGCCCCGGAGGAGCTGACCCGGGCCGCCGGCGCGGATCATCCCTGGGTCGTCGCGTCCCTGGTCCTGTCCCTGGCGGTCGCCGCCACCATCGTGATCCGGCTGCTGATCTCGCTGATCAAAGTGAGCGTGCGGGCCCGGGCCCGGCGGGAGCGGCACCGGATGCTCGCCGACCTGCTCGACCGGGCAGAACGCCACCAGGAGCTGGGCGGTGGCGAGGTGCGCGTGCTGGAGGGGGCGTTGCCGCTGGCCTACTGCGTGCCCGGCCGCGAGCCGCGGGTCGTGCTCAGCGACGCGGTGCTGCGGATCCTGGACCGGGAGCAGGTGGACGCGGTGCTCGCGCACGAGCAGGCGCACCTGCGGCACAAGCACGAGCTGGTGATGGAGTCGTTCACCGCGTTCTACCGGGCGGTGCCGCGCCCGCTGCGGTCCCGGACCCCGCTCGACGCGGTGCACCTGCTGCTGGAGATGGTCTCCGACGACGCCGCCCGGCGCCGCACCGGCCCGGCCCCGCTGCACGCCGCGCTGTCCCGGCTGTCCGACGCCGTCCCCCTTGCGGAGGAGGCGCCGGCCGACCCGGCGGGTGAATCCCGTCGCCGCAGACTCGACCGGCTGGCCGGTCCGGCGCCCGGTTCGACCGGTCTGTCGGCCCTCGCCGGGATCGCCGCGGTCGGCCTGCTGGTGCTACCCACGGTGATCCTGATCGTGCCGTGGCTCGCTCAGGCCCTGGACGCGTGGCCGTTTCGCTCACTGTGAGTGCTCGCTCTGGTGCGGGTAGTTTCCCTCCGGGCGTGCGCTTCATTTGCCTGCATGATCCGAGTACGGTGGTCCCCGGTTCGACAGCCCCCCATCGTCCAACCGGCCGATCTGACGAGCCACCGCCTAATCGCCGCGAGGCGAGCCGGGGACCCAGGTTCCTCGGGGTGAAGCCGCGGCGACGCGGCCGGGCGTGCTTCCCGCCCGAACCCGTCAGCTAACCCGGTCGGCGGCCGAGTGGAAGAAAGGACAACGCACCTACGTGAAACGGATAGGCGCGCGGGGTGTGCTGCGCGGTCTGCTCTGCGCCGTCATCGCTGCCGGGTTTGTTGTCACCGGACCTGTTGCCGCCCAAGCCGATCCTACGTCGGACGTCGAAGCCCAGATCGACAAGCAGTGGAACGAGCTCGAGCCCGTCATCGAGGACTACAACGACGTGCACGGGAAGCTGCTCAAGCTGCAGAAACAGCAGAAGCAGCTGAACGCGACGCTCGCCCCGCTGCAGAAGAAGGTCGACACGGCTCTGGGCGAGGTCCGGAACATGGCGACGGACGCCTACATGCAGGGTCCGCCGACCGCCGTTGCCGCGATCCTCAGCGGTTCGCCGACCAGCCTCACCGAGAAGTTGTCGCTTCTCGAGCAGCTGGCCAGCAACCGGCAGGAATCGGTCAGCGACGTCGTGAAACTCCGCGACAAGTACGCCGCTGACAAGGCCAAGGTGGACGCCCTGGCCACCGAGATCGCCACTCGTGACACCGACCTCAAGACCAAGAGGACGGCGATCGAGAAGAAGATCAACAGCCTGCAGAAGCTCCGGCAGACCTCGTACGACGGGTCGGATGACGGGCCGTACAAGACCGGTCTGTGCCCGGCCGAGTACACCAACGACAAGGGCGGCCGTGCGGCGCAGAGGGCGTGCGACCTCGTCGGCAAGCCCTACGTCTTCGGTTCCGAGGGTCCGAACAGCTACGACTGCTCGGGTCTGACGAAGGCGGCGTGGGCGGCCGTCGGTGTGCACCTCGAGCACTACACGAAGGACCAGTGGAGTTCGACGAGGTCGGTGAGCCGGAGCGAGTTGAAGCCCGGTGACCTGGTCTTCTACTACTCCGACGTACACCATGTCGCCATCTACATCGGCAAGGGCATGGTGGTGCACGCCCCGCACACGGGCGACTTCGTGCGGATGGCCACCATCGATCGCGGCCCCATCGCCGGCTATCGCCGGCCGGGCTGATCCGCGCTCAAGGTTGATGAGGCCGCTTCCGGTTCGCCGGGGGCGGCCTTTTTCAACCCCCGGACCCTTCCCCGGTACGTCGTGACAGCCCCGCCAATCACCGCCACGCCCGAAGCCAGGCTGCGTGCCGCGCCGCACCCAGAGCCGCGCCGCACCCAGAGCCGCGCCGCGCTGCGTTCGGCGTCATGCCAGACCGCGCCGCACCCGGGGGCCGCGCCGCACCCAGCGCCGTGTTCGGGGCCGCGCCGCACCCGGGGGGCCGCGTCGCGTTCGGGGGCACGCCGCGCCGGGCTCGGGGCCGCGCCGCGCCGTGTCACGTCCGGGGCCGGCCGTGAACGCGATGCCGGCGCGTCAGCTCGTCAGGACCTCCGTCTCCACGCGGTCGAGCCACTCGTGCATCAGGGCCTCGAACAATCGGGGCTGCTCGATCTGCAGGTCGTGCCCGGCCACGTCGATCACCGCGAACGTCGCCCGCGGATAGTGCGGCAGCAGCGCGAACTGATCCTCGAAGCCGACCACCTGGTCCTGACGCCCGGTGAGGATCAGCGCCGGCCGCTCGAACGGCGCGCCCTCCTCGGGTGAACGGTCCAGCGCATAACGCCCCAGGACCCGCTCCATCAGCGCGGTGTCGGCCACCGCCAGCCCGGGCGCGATCTCCTCCCGGAAGCGTCGTGCCGTCTCCGCGGTCTGCACCACGGTGTTCGCCGTGAACTCCGCCGCGGCCGCCGCGTCGAACCCGGCCGTGGCCCCCGGCTCCGCCCGCATCACGCGGAACCCGGGAACCGTGCGCTCGCTGTGGACCGGGACGCCGACCGGGCAGATCAGCGCCAGCCCGAGCACCTGGCCGGGCCGGTCACGCGCCAGGGCACGGCTCAGATAGCCCCCGAACGACTCGCCGGCCAGCAGGAACGGCGCGTCCCCGAGCACCTCGCCGACGAACTCGTGGACGGCGGCCAGCACGTCCTCGGTGCAGGCCACCGATGCCGGGGCGGGGGACTTGCCCATGCCGGGCAGGTCGGGATAGATCCGCTGGTAGCCCGGCCGGTTGGCGAACAGCGGCTCCAGACAGCCGTGCATGAGCCGATGGTCGGGTGACCACCCGTGCAGGGCCAGCAGCGGTGTCCCGGCGCCCTCGGCCACGTAGTGCAGTTTCATCGGGTGCCCCTCCCCGTCGATCGGACACCCGGAATGCTGCCGGCCACCTCCGACATTTTTCCGGCCGCTTCGGGGTCCGGTGTGACCGAGCCCACCCGCCGGTGATGCTCCAGCAGCCGCCACAGCAGCCTGGACAGCTCCTCCCGCTCGTCGGCGGCGAGCGGCGCGAGCAGCTCCTCCTGCACCTGGGCGGCCCGCTCGGCGAGCTGCACGGCTCGGGTGAGCCCGTCGTCGGTGATCGTGATGACGTTGCGCCGCCGGTCGGCCGGGTCGGGGGAGCGGGCCACGAACCCGCCCGTCTCCAGCTCGTTGAGCGCGCCGACCAGGTCGCTGAGGTGGATGCCGGTGCGCCGGCCGAGATCCGCCTGGCTGGCCGCCCCCTCGGTGGCCAGGGACCGCAGCAGCCG
This sequence comes from Actinoplanes liguriensis, assembly GCA_000715855.1. Lineage (GTDB taxonomy): Bacteria > Actinomycetota > Actinomycetes > Mycobacteriales > Micromonosporaceae > Actinoplanes > Actinoplanes liguriensis. The sequence continues at coordinate 3,211 of KL571221.1, read as the reverse complement.
CAGGTGATAGCCCCGCGCTCCGACGGCCGCGAACCCGTCGCCCACGAGCCGGTGGGCGTGCGCGGCGGTCTGAGTCAGCAGCCAGCTCGGCAGGTGATCCATGTGTCGACGATAACATTGGACGAACGAACGTTCGGAGCACTAACGTTAGGCGCATGAACGAATTCCGGCTCCACCTCCCGCAGTCCGACCTCGACGACCTCACCGACCGGCTGGCGCGCACCCGCTGGCCCGACGAGCTGCCCGACGCCGGCTCCGACTACGGCATCCCGCTGTCCCGCGTGCGCGCGCTGGCCGACCGGTGGCAGAAGTTCGACTGGCGTGCCCACGAGGCGGAGCTCAACGCGTACCCCCAATTCGTCTTTGACGTCGACGGCCAGCCCATCTACTTCATGCACCTGCGCAACTCCGACCCGGCCGCTCTGCCGATCGTGCTCACCCACGGCTGGCCGGGTTCGACGGTGGAGTTCCTCGACGTCGTCGGGCGGCTCGCGGAGCATTTCCACGTCGTCGTCCCGGCGATCCCCGGGTTCGGGCTCTCCGGGCCGACCACGCGGCGCGGCTGGAGTCAGCAGCGGGTCGCGCGGGCGTGGGCCGAGCTGATGGCGGCGCTCGGCTACCGGCGCTATGGCGCGCAGGGCGGCGACTGGGGCTCCGGCATCTCCCGTCACCTGGCCGCCGTCGCCCCGGAGAGCGTGGTCGGCGTGCACGTCAACTATTTGCCCACGGCCGGCCCTCCGGACGGGCTGTCCGAGACCGATCAGGCGCGGCTCGCCAAGACCATGGAGCTGGCGAAGAACCGGCATCCGCATCAACTGCTGTTCGCGAGCGGGCCGCAGACCACCGCCTACGCGTTCACCGACTCGCCGACCGGCCTGCTCGCCTTCTGGGCGGACAAGTTCGACCGTTGGTCCGACCCGGCCACCCCGGTGCCCGACGACCGGATCCTGGCCGACGTCGCGCACCACTGGTTCCACCGGACCGGTGGCTCGTCCGCCCGGCTGGTCAAGGAGAGCGGGGTGAACGTGCCGGTCGCCTGCCCGGCGCCGCTCGGTGTGGCCGTCCTGCCGGGCGACATCACCCAGTCGATCCGGCCGTTCGTGGAGCGGCAGTATGACGTCCGGCACTGGACCGAGCTCCCGCGCGGCGGGCACTTCGCCGCTCTGGAGGTGCCGGAGCTGTTCGCCGACGACGTGATCACGTTCTTCCGGACGCTCACCGGCCGGTGAGGCCCGGCCGAGCGGCCGGGGCGCGGGTGGCGCGGGCATAATCGCGTTTCATGAGCGACGCCTTGATCGACAGCCTCACCGCGGCGGTGCAGGCCCGCCCCGACGATCTGCCGTTGCGGCTGCATCTGGCCGAGTTGCTGGTCACGGCCGGGCGTGGCGCCGAGGCGATCGAGCACGCGGCGCAGGTGCTGAGCCGTGAGCCGGGCAACGAGGCGGCCCGGGCGTTGATGGCGTCCGCGCTGGCCCCGCCGGCCGCCGCGGCGGCGGAAGCCCCGGCAGCTCCGGAGACTCCGGCGCCTTCGCCGGCGGCGCGGCCCGGGGCCGTCGACTGGGCGGCCATGGAGCAGGAGTTCGGCGACGTCGTCCCGCCGCGGTTCGCCAAGGCCGGCGACGAGCCGGACCCGGTGGCCGGGCACGACGACCGTTCCTTCGACGTCGAGCGCTCCACGATCACCCTCGCCGACGTGGGCGGCATGGCCGAGGTGAAGAAGCGGCTGGAGGTCTCCTTCCTCGGGCCGCTGCGCAACCCGAAGCTGCGCAGCCTGTTCGGCAAGAGCCTGCGTGGCGGCCTGCTGCTCTACGGCCCGCCCGGCTGCGGGAAGACGTTCCTCGCGCGGGCGGTCGCGGGCGAGATGGGCGCCGCGTTCATCTCGCTGTCGATCACCGACGTGCTGAACATGTGGATCGGCAGCTCCGAGAAGAACCTGCACGACCTGTTCGAGTCGGCCCGCGGGCACGCCCCGTGCGTGCTGTTCCTGGACGAGATCGACGCGCTCGGGCACAAGCGCAGCCAGCTCAACTCGTCGGCGATGCGGACCGTGGTCAACCAGCTGCTCACCGAGCTGGACGGGGTGCAGGGCGGCAACGAGGGCGTCTTCGTGCTGGCTGCGACGAACGCGCCGTGGGATGTCGACGGCGCGCTGCGGCGGCCCGGCCGGCTCGACCGGACCGTCCTGGTGCTGCCGCCGGACGGCCCGGCGCGGGCCGCGATCATCGAGTACCACCTGCGCGATCGCCCGGTCGCCGGCGTCGACCTCGAGGCGGTCGCGGCGGCCACCGAGAACTTCTCCGGCGCCGACCTGGCGCACCTCTGCGAGACCGCCGCGGAGTATGCGATGCGCGACTCGATCGCGACCGGCGAGATCCGCATGATCAACCAGTCGGACATGCTCGGTGCGGCCCGCGAGGTCCGCCCGTCCACCGACGCCTGGTTCACCACCGCCCGTAACGTCGCCATGTTCGCCAACCAGAGTGGCGAATACGACGACCTGGCCGCGTACCTCAAGAAGCGCAAGTCTCGGTGACGCCGGCGTCACGCGCACGCCTGCTCGCCGAACTGGGCCGTTTTGACCAGGCCGAGGCCGAACTGCACCTCGGCCTGCTGGCCCGTCCCGGCGATCCGGAGCTGCTCGCGCTGCTCGCCGCGGTGCTGAGGCTGGCCGGGCGGCACGACGACGCCCTCGTCGCTGCGGACGCCGCCGTCCAGGCGGGACCCGGATCGGCCGGGGCGCACGCGGAACGAGCCGAGAATCTGATGGCGCTGTCCCGTACGCGGGAAGCGGTCGAAGCCGCGAGTGAAGCGGCGCGATTGGGGCCGGCGGAACCTGAAGTCCATCGGGTCCTGGCCAGGGCCCATGCCGCAGGCAGGGATTTCGGCCGGGCGCGCGCGTCGGCGCGGCAGGCCCTGGCGTTCGACCCGCGGTCGGTGCCGAGCCTGCTCACGCTCGCCGAGGTGGAACGCGTCGCCGGCCGCCGCCGTGCCGCGGCCAGGGCCACCCGAGCGGCCCTGGCCGAGGATCCGGGGCACCCCGGCGGCCGCTGGCTGATCGCCCTGCTCAACGCGGAGCGCCTGCACGTCGGCGAGGCCATGCGGGGCCTGCGGGAGCTGGCCGCCGACCATCCCGACCGGTTGCGTGCCGAGGCACTGGCGTGGCCGATCCTGGGCGTGCTGGCCGGCCTGCGGCGCGGGCTCGCCGTCGGGC
>KL571220.1:56796-69533 GCA_000715855.1 Actinoplanes liguriensis | reverse complement strand
GGCTCGACCCCCAGCCTCGACCTGCCAATTCGCAGTACGTCGGGATACGCCGCAGCGCCGTCGGGGACTCCGTCGACCTATGGGGCGCCGGCTTCGGCGTCCGGTGAGGCCGCGCAGTCGCCGTCGTTCGGTGGTTCCGCTTCGCCCTCGCCGTTCGGAGAGCAGTCTTCGCCCTCGTTCGGTGGGTCGGCTACGCCGTTCGGGGAGCAGTCTTCGCCGACCTTCGGCGCGTCCGCGTCGCCCTCGTCCCCGTTCGGCGACGATTCGTCGTCCGACGGGCAGCACTCGGGCTTCCCGCAGCGGGTGCCCGGCGCGGCGCTCGGTTCCGGTGGGTCACTGCCGTCGCCCAGCGCTGCCGCGGCTTCGGCGTCTGCCGGTTCCGCGGCGGTGCCGCCTGCCGGTTCGGCTTCGGGCTCGCCGTTCGGTGCTGCCTCGGCGCCGGTCGCGCCCTCCTCCGGCGCTGCTTCCGTGCCCGGCTCGGCTTCCGTGCCCGGTTCGGCGTCGGTGCCTGGCTCGGCCTCCATGCCTGGCTCGGCTTCAGTCCCTGGCTCGGCCTCCGTGCCTGGCTCGGCTTCGGTGCCGGGTTCGGTTCCGCAGCCGCGTGAGGGTGCGCGGCCCGCATCCGGCTCGGCCCGCCCGGTGACCGCGAGCGTCTCGGTGCCCGGCCGGGTCAGCCCGCCGGCTGACGGCGCTGAGATCCCGCCGCCGTCCACCCCCGCGCCGCAGGCCCGGGTCTACGGCCGTCCGGCCCCGGCTCCCGAGGAGGCCGAGGAGATCCCGGCCGCCGAGGAGTCGCCGTTCGGCAACGCGCCTTTCCCCGGTGCCCGGATGCCGGAGGCGTTCGCACCGGACTCGTCGCCGAACCCGTTCGCGCAGCCGCAGTCCCCGTTCGCCCCGCAGGAGAGCCCCAGCCAGGAGAACTTCCGCCAGGACAACTTCGGCCAAGAAAACTCCCGCCAGGAGAACTTCGGCCAGGAGAACGCCGGCCGGGAGAACTCGGGCTCGAACCCCTTCGGCCAGCCCAACCCCGGGCAGAACGACTTCGGCCAGCCCAACCCCGGCCAAAGTGACTTCGGCCAGCCCAACTCCGGCCAGAACGACTTCGGCCGCACCAACCCGGGTCAGGCCGATTTCGGTCAGAACGACTTCGGCCGCGCCAACTCCGGCCAGGGCGATTTCGGTCAAGCCAGCCCCAGCCAGGCCAGTCCCAGCCACGGCGACTTCGGCCAGGCCGGCTCCGGCTCCGGCCACGGCGACTTCGGCCAGGCCAACCCGAGCCAGCCGAGCTTCGGCCAGGCTGTGCCGAGCCAGGGCGACTTCGGCCAGGCCAGCTCCGGTCAGAACGACTTCGACCAGGGCAACCCCGGTCAGCCCGGCTTCGGTCAGGGCGGCGGTTTCAACCAGTCCGCCTTCGGCTCCGAGGGCAGCGGCGCCCAGGCGAACCCGTTCGCCCAGCGCTCCCCGGAGCCGCAGCGTGCCGAGGAGGGCTCCGGCGGTTTCGGCTCCTTCCCGCCGCCGCAGCGTGGCGAGGACGGGTCCGGCGGTTTCGGATCGTTCCCGCAGGGCGACACCCCGGGGTCGGCGCCGCAGTCGCCGGCTCGGGCCACCGCCCGTGCCTCGGCCAGCGCCCGCGTCTCCCCGCCGGAGCAGGGCGCCCCGACGAGCCCCACGTCCGGAAGCGCCCGCGTCAGCCCGCCGGACGACAATTCCCCGTTCGGCGGCCAGGGCTTCCCGCAGCAGGGCTTCCCGCCGCCCGGGTCGCCGGCCGCCTTCTCCGGTGCGCCGTCGGGACCGGGCAGCGCCCCGTCGTTCCCGCCGTTCGGGCCGGGCGAGGAGCCGACTTTCCCGCCGCCGTCGTCGACGTTCCCGGGCGCCTCGCCCACCACGCCGTTCGGCCCCCGCCCCGGCGCGGCGCCGCAGAGCGGTCCGGCCTGGGGTGACTTCACGTCCACGCCTCCGGGCGGCGACTTCAACGAGCACACGACGGACGTTTCGGGGCGCGGCAATTCGCCGTACGTTCCGGCGCCTGCTCTGACCCCGATGCCGGGTGTGCCGACGTCGGATCCGTTCGGCGCCGATCCGGCAGCCCGGGCCACCGTGACGCCGCCCGGCCCGGAGGACACCAAGAGCTGGCCGGGCCCCGCCGAGCAGGACCAGTTCAACCAGTTCAAGCCGGAGGAGCCGCCCGCGCCGCCGAAGCCGGTCGTGAAGACCGGCCCGGTGACGCTGGCCGTGGTGCTCGGCGCGACGTTGTTGCTCGGTGTCGTGTTCGGCCTGGTCTACCTGATCGCGGGTGGTGGCGGCGACAGCTTCGCCGCCGGTGACTGCGTGAAGAACGGCAGCGAGGTCTCCAAGGTGGCCTGCTCCGAGGCGGACGCGTACCAGATCAAGCAGATCGTCGACTCGAAGGACCAGTGCGCGGACCAGAACCAGCCGTACCTTCAGGCTGACGACAAGGTCTACTGCCTCGTCAAGCCGGCGGGCTGATCGCGGTGTGGTCTTGACCGGCCCCGGAGCCGGTCAAGACCACTGCTGAGGCACCATGGGCGGATGACTTCTCGCGTGCGTGCGCCCGAGCTCAAGGGCCGCGGCTGGCTCAACACCGGTGGAAAGGCCCTCACCCTGGCCGACCTCCGGGGCAAGATCCTCGTGTTGGACTTCTGGACCTTCTGCTGCATCAACTGTCTGCACGTGCTGGACGAGCTGCGGCCGTTGGAGGAGAAGTACGGTGACGCCCTGGTCGTGATCGGGGTCCATTCCCCGAAGTTCGAGCACGAGCGGGATCCGAGGGCTCTGGCCGCCGCCGTCGAGCGCTACGGCGTGCACCACCCGGTGATCGACGACGGCGACATGCACCTCTGGCAACAGTATGCGGCGAAGGCCTGGCCCACCCTGGCCGTGGTCGACCCGACGGGTTATCTGGTCGCGTCGATGGCCGGCGAGGGTCACGCGGAGGGTCTGTCCCGGCTGATCGACGAGCTGGTCGCGAAGCACGAGGCGGCGGGCACGCTGCACCGCGGTGACGGTCCGTATGTTCCGCCGCCGGCCCCGGAGGGTCTGCTCCGTTTCCCCGGCAAGGCGATCGAGCTGCCCGGCGGGAATCTGCTGGTCTCGGATTCGGCCCGGCACTCGATCGTCGAGCTGTCCGCCGACGCGGAGACTCTGGTCCGGCGTTTCGGCGGTGAGCGGAAGGATCCGTTCAACGAGCCGCAGGGCCTGGTCCTGCTGCCGCCGGAGGTCAAGGAGATCGCTGGTTACGACGTGGTCGTGGCGGACACGGTCAACCATCAGCTCCGGGGCCTGAACCTGACGACCGGTGAGATCACGCTGGTCGCGGGGTCGGGCAGGCCGTGGCGCTCCACCGTGGATGATCACCCGCACGACGCGCTCGCCGCCGATCTCTCCTCGCCGTGGGATCTGGCGTGGTTCGACGGCAGGGTGATCGTCGCGATGGCCGGCATCCACCAGCTGTGGTGGTTCGATCCGATCCAGCGCACGGTCGGTGTCTACGCGGGCACCACGGTCGAGGCGCTGCGCGACGGCCCGATCCCGGATGTCTGGATGGCTCAGCCGTCCGGCCTGTCCGCCACCGCGGACCGCCTGTGGATCGCTGACAGCGAGACGTCCGCCCTGCGCTTTGTCGAGGACGGTGTCCTGCACACCGCGGTCGGCCAGGGCCTGTTCGATTTCGGCCACGTCGACGGTCCGGCCGGCACGGCGCTGTTCCAGCACCCGCTCGGCGTCGCCGCCTTGGCGGACGGGTCGGTGCTGGTCGCGGACACGTACAACGGGGCGGTCCGGCGTTTCGACCCGGTGTCGAACGAGGTGTCCACGGTGGATTCGGGTCTTGCCGAGCCCAGCGACATCCTGGTGACCGCCGCGGGCGACGTCCTGGTGGTGGAGTCCGCCGCGCATCGTCTGACCCGGCTCGCGCCCGGCGTGGTGAAGACGGTCGCCGGCGAGCGGCACCGGACCGAGCGTCCGCCGTCTCACCTGGCCCCGGGTGAGGTCACGCTCGACGTGATCTTCACGCCCGCTCCGGGTCAGAAGCTGGACAGCCAGTTCGGCTCGCCGCTGCGGCTGACCGTTTCCGCCTCCCCGGCCGAGTTGCTGCTCGACGGTGAGGGCACGACGACCGACCTGTCCCGCAAGCTCGTCCTGAACCCGGATGTGCCGAAGGGCGTGCTCCAGGTCGTGGCCCAGGCGGCGACGTGCGATGTGGACGCCGAGTTCGGCGCGTGTCACCTGACCAGGCAGGACTGGGGTGTCCCGGTGGTGATCGACCCCACCGCCCCGAGCCGGCTGCCGCTGATCCTGCGGGGGCTGGACGCCTAGGTCTGTCCCGCCGCGTGAACCCTTTGCCCTCGAGTGACGGACAACAGTCGACACTCAAGCGGAAGGACGGTTCATGCAGGGCATCGAACCGGATGACGCCGCGATCATCCTCCGGTCTCAGCAGAGGCCGGAGGAGTTCGCGACGCTGTTCGACCGGCACGCGCCGCACATCCATCGCTATCTGACACGCAGGCTCGGCGACCAGATGGCCGACGACCTGGTCGCCGAGACGTTCCTGACCGCGTTCCGGCGGCGTGCCACGTTCCAGCCCGGCCCGCACGGCGCCCGGCCCTGGCTCTACGGCATCGCCACCCTTCTGGTGGCCCAGCATCGCCGGGACGAGGCCCGCGCGCTGCGGTTGTGGCGGGCCGTCCCGCCCGAGCGCGACACGTTCTGCCATGCCGAGCAGGTGGCCGGCGACGTCACCGCCGGTGCGCTGCGTGGCGCTCTGACCTCGGCCTTGGACGCGCTCTCCGACGGCGACCGCGACGTCTTCCTGTTGATCGCTCAGGAGGAGTTGACCTATGAGCAGGTAGCCGCGGCTCTGGAGATCCCGGTGGGCACTGTCCGCTCCCGGATGCATCGTGCGCGTTCCGTGCTGAAGGCCGCACTCGGCGGCAGCAATCCCCTGACCAGGACCGAGGAGGTTCGACATGGATGAGATCGCGCTGACCCGGGAACTGGGCCGGGACACTCCGCTGCCGTCGCCGGACAGGCTGGCTCCGGCCCGCACCCGGCTGATGACCGAGCTGACCGGTGCCGTGCCGGTCGTCCGGAGCACTTCGAGGCCAAGGCGGCCACGTCGGCGCTGGGCCATCATCGCTTCGGGCGCGGTTGCTGCCGCTGCCGCCGGCGTCGCTTCGATTTTTCCCGGTACGCCGTCAAGCCCTCCCCCCGAGCCCGGGACCGGGACGCGGATGGAGCCGGTCGCCCAGTTCCTCGACGACGCCGCGATCGTTGCCGCGCAGGCGAAGGACTCCGTGCCGCGCGACGACCAGTTCGTCTACATCCGCACGGTGCTGGCCGGCGGCGCCCGTCAGGAGTCCTGGTCATCGATCGACGGCGAGCACCTCGGCGAGGAGCGGTCGGGTGGCCGGTCCACGATTCTCTCGGCGTGCGTGCAGGGCAGGTCCTACAACCCGTCCGACCGGGTGGACGTGGCCTGCGAGCCGGCCCGGATGTACCTGCCCGGCCTGCCCACCGATGCGGACGCGGTGGTTGCCTGGTTGAAGCAGCGCAATCCGGGCGTCGACGGCGCACCCTACAACGTCAACGGGGTGGCCAAGGACATCTGGTCGTTGACCTACAGCTACTGGTTACGCCCGGCGCAACGGGCGGCGCTGTACCGGGCGCTCGGCCACTTCGAGGGCATTCGCCTCGTTCCCGAGGTCACCGATGCGACCGGCCGGGTCGGCACCGGGGTGGCTTGGACATCGCCGGCCGAGAAGACCGCCAAGGTGATGTGGATCTTCGATCCGGAGCGGCACGTATTGCTCGGCGATCAGAACGGCTCGCTCGATGCGTTCGCGCTGGTCGACAAGATCGGCGCCACTCACTGACCGATGCTTCAGGCGCTGAACGGCCGTACCGCAATCGAAGCGGCCTCGAGCCCGGCGCGCACCGCGCGGGCCAACTCGACCGCGCCGGGAGTGTCTCCGTGCAGGCAGATGGAGCGAACCGGACTGGGAACGACCGTGCCGTCGACGGCGATGATCTCGCCGTCGGCGGCCATTCGAGTGACTCTCGTCACCACCGTGGCCGGGTCGTGCACCAGGGCGTCCGGCCGTGAGCGGGGCACCAACCGGCCGTCCGGCAGGTATCCGCGGTCCGCGAATCCCTCGCCGACCGCGGTGAGCCCGGCCGCTCCGGCCGTCTCGAAGAGCACCGAGCCGGGCTGGCAGAGCAGTGGGAGCTCCCGGTCGTAGGTGAGGACCGCGGCCACCACCGCGTCTGCCTGCCGCTGGTCGACGGCCGCGGTGTTGTAGAGCGCGCCGTGCGGCTTCACATACCGGATCCGGTTGCCGGCCGCCCGGCAAAATGCCTCCAAAGCCCCGATCTGGTAGAGAACGTCGTCGCGGAGCTCGTCGAACTCGTAGTCGATCCGGCGGCGGCCGAAACCGGCCAGGTCCCGATATCCCACCTGGGCGCCGATCGCGACCCCCTTGGCGGTGGCCCCGCGACAGACCCGGTGCATCGTGGACGGGTCGCCGGCGTGGAAGCCGCAGGCCACGTTCGCCGAGGTCACCACGTCGAGCAGGGCGTCGTCGTCACCGAGTCGCCAGGCGCCGAAGCCCTCGCCCAGATCAGCGTTGAGATCAATCGTGGTCACGAAGAAATCATCGTGCATCAGCTACCGTATGCGGCATCACTACCCACTAGTAACCTACGCTGCCGTAACCTGGATCGCGTGACGACCTCTGCCCCGTTCCGGATGAAGCCGACCGACCTCGGCAAGCCGCGACTACGCGGCCGGTTGCATCAGTACGCGTTCTTCGTCGCCCTGGTCTGCGGCGTCGTGCTCTGCTCGATCGCACTGACTCGTCCGGGCATCGCCCCGTTCATCAGTGTCCTGATCTACAGCATCACGGTGTGCGGCCTCTTCGGCATCAGCGCGCTCTACCATCGGCGCGTCTGGAGCGAACGCGGCTATCAGATCATGCGCCGGATGGACCATTCGATGATCTTCATCTTCATCGCCGGTACCTACACGCCGTTCTGCGTCCAACTGCTGAGCAAGGGCATGGCAGAGCTGATGCTGGGCCTGGTCTGGGGCGGCGCCCTGGGCGGCGTGGCGCTGAAGGTGATCTGGCCGCACCTGCCCCGCTGGGCCGGCGCTCCGCTCTACGTCGCGCTCGGCTGGGTCGCCGTCGGCATCATTCCGAACGTGCTGCACGTCGGCGGCGTGACCTGCCTGGTCCTGATGCTGGTCGGCGGCGTGATCTACACCGTCGGCGCGGTCTTCTACGCCCTGAAGCGGCCGAACCCGTGGCCGACCGTTTTCGGCCATCACGAGTTCTTCCACGCCTGCACGCTGGTGGCCGCGATCTGCCACCACATCGCGATCTACTTCGCGCTCTACGCCTGACGGCTCGCAAGCAGAACGGCCCGGCGCTGAGCGCCGGGCCGTTTCACTATCTGAAGCTTCAGCGGTACGCCGGGGGCGGGGGCGGCGGCGCGTCGTCCTGACGCACCTCGCGGTATTCGCTGGTGTAGCCCGTTCCGGCGACCGGGGCGGCGGTGGAGCGGGTGACGACCGTGCGGCGACGGCTGTTCCAGAACCACAGTGTGATGACCAGCCCGACCAGGCCGGCCGCCATGAGGATCCAGCCGATCACGCTGATGTCGAGGCCGCTGATGTCCGCGTTGACGGCGAACGCCAGGATCGCCCCTAGAGCGAGCAGGAAAATACTTGCGCCGATGCCCATCGGGCCCTCCTTGAAAGCGGCCGGGCGGGCTCGCTCGACCATGCTGAATACGTCGATCGAGGGCTTACCCGTACGCACGAAGTTCCAATCAGGCAAGCTGGTCCAATGACCTTGCGGACGCTGATCCTGCTACGCCACGCCAAAGCGGAGACTCCCGGCGAACTACCCGATTTCGATCGCAGCCTGACCGAGCGGGGCACGTCGGATGCGGACGCGGCCGGCGCCTGGCTTGTGGACGAGCGACTGCACCCCGACCTGGTGATCTGCTCACCGGCCAAGCGCACCCGGCAGACCTGGCAGGCCGCGTCGATGGCGCTGGCACAGGGCGATCAGATCCACGACGCGCCCGAGGTCCACTATGAGGACCAGCTCTACTACGGCGGCCGGACCGAGGTTTTCGACCTGCTCCGGGCGGTGCCGGACACGGTGCACACGATCCTGCTGATCGGCCACAACCCGACGGTGTCCGAAGTGTCCGCTCTGCTCATCCCGGACGATCAGTGGGACGGCGCCGCGGTCGAGCTGAAGACCTCCGGGATCGCCGTGCACACCACGGAGGACGAATGGTCCGCCTCCCAGCCGAAGGCGATGCGCCTGTCACGCCGGCACACCGCCCGCGGCTGAGAGTCGCCAAGGACCAGGCGGCCGCGTCGCCACAGACGAAGACCGGCGGACGCCATTGTCCGCCGGCCTACGTCTTTTTCAGGAGAGTGGGAAAAGCCTCAGGTCAGAACGCGTCCTCGTCCAGGTCCATCAGGTCGAGGGTGGTGTTCTCGATGATCCGGCGGTCGGAGCCGATCCGCGGCAGGACCTCGCGGGTGAAGAAGCGGGCCGCCGCCACCTTGCCGGTGTAGAACTTCTTGTCGGCCTCGGAGACCTCGCCGTTCAGCGCGTTCAGCGCCACCTCGGCCTGGCGCAGCAGCAGCCAGGCGAGGACCACGTCGCCGAGGGCGAGCAGGATTCGGCGGGAGGTCAGACCGATCTTGTACAGCTCACGGGACTCGCCGGCCTGCACCGCGGCGAGCCAGCCCATCGTCACGCCGAGGATCTGCTGCAGCTCGCCGAGCGCCTTGCCGAGCGACAGCCGCTCGTCCTTGAGCTGGCCGTTGCCGGCCTCGGTGTCGATGAAGCCCTGGATCTCGGTGGCGATCGTGCCGAGCGCGCGGCCATTGTCCTTGACGATCTTGCGGAAGATCAGGTCGAGGCTCTGGATCGCGGTGGTGCCCTCGTACAGGGTGTCGATCTTCGAGTCCCGCACGTACTGCTCGAGCGGGTAGTCCTGGAGGAAGCCGGAACCACCGAAGGTCTGCAGCGACTCGTGGCCGAGCAACTCGTACGCCCGCTCGGAGCCGACGCCCTTGACCAGCGGGAGCAGGAAGTCGTTGACCTTGCTCGCGATCTTCGCGGCCTTCTCGTCGCCGGCAGCCTCCGCGATCGCGACCTTGTCCTGCCACGACGCCGTGTAGATCACCAGGGCGCGCAGGGCCTCGGAGTACGACTTCTGGAGCATCAGCGACCGGCGTACGTCCGGGTGGTGGGTGATGGTCACCCGCGGCGCGGCCTTGTCGTTGCTGGCCAGGTCGGCGCCCTGGACGCGGTTCTTCGCGTACTCCAGAGCGTTCAGGTAACCGGTCGACAGGGTGGCGATCGCCTTGGTGCCCACCATCATCCGGGCCGCCTCGATGATCATGAACATCTGGCGGATGCCGTCGTGCTTGTCGCCCAGCAGCCAGCCCTTGGCCGGGGTGCCGTGCTCGCCGAAGGTCATCTCGCAGGTGTTGGAGACCTTGAGGCCCATCTTGTGCTCGACGTTCGTGGCGTAGACGCCGTTGCGCTCGCCCAGCTCGCCGGTCTGCGGGTCGAAGTGGTACTTCGGCACGATGAACAGCGACAGGCCCTTGGTGCCCGGGCCGCCGACGCCCTCGACGCCCACCGGGCGGGCGAGCACGTAGTGAATGATGTTGTCGGTCAGGTCGTGCTCACCCGAGGTGATGAAACGCTTCACGCCCTCGATGTGCCACGAACCGTCCGGCTGCGGGATCGCCCTGGCGCGACCGGCGCCGACGTCGGAGCCGGCGTCCGGCTCGGTCAGCACCATGGTCGAGCCCCACTGCTTCTCGACGAAGAGCTTGGCCCACTCCTGCTGCTCCGGGGTGCCCTCGACATACGCCACGTGGGCGAAGGACGGGCCGGACGCATACATCCAGATCGGGGCGTTCGCGCCGAGGATCTGCTCGGCGATCGCCCAGACCAGGGTCCGCGGGGCGTAGCTGCCGCCGAGCGCGGTCGGGAGCTCCAGCCGCCAGAACTCGGACGCCATGAACGTCTCGTAGGACTTCTTGAAGGACTCCGGCAGCGGCGCGGTGTTCGTCGCCGGGTCGAACACCGGCGGGTTGCGGTCAGCGTCCGTGTAGCTGGCCGCGAGGTCCTCGCGGGCCATCCGGTTGATCTCGGCCAGGACGTCCCGCGCGGTGTCCGCGTCGATCTCGTCGAACGGTGCCTGACCGAACGCCTTGTCCGCCCCGAAGACCTCGAACAGGTTGAACTGGAGGTCCCGAAGGTTGCTCTGGTAGTGAGTCATGGTGATTGGCCCGCTCTCCGAACGCGAGTTACCCGTCAGTAACTAGCACTGTATTACTGATCGGTAGGCAGCGACAACCCGGGGAGGAATCTGTGACCAACCCACCTGCTCGGAGGGGGTGTCCGTCGGATCGAGGCGCAAACGTCTCCGATCGGGTGGTCAGCGGTACAGCCGTTCGGCCATTTGCACGTTTCGAACCCGGAACCACGTATCGCGTACCCATGAGTCTCGTTGCTCCGGATAGACCAAGCTTTAAGGGGGACAACCAATGTTCGCCACGATCAAAAGCCTGATTCCGGAGCCCCGCCAGGCAAACCAGCCGCGTAACTACGTCGGCCGGCATCGTCAGCCCGAGCAGGTCCCGCAGGCTCCGGCACCGACCTCTCCGACTCCCGCCGACCCGGAGGAAAGCCCCGCCGCGTAGGCCCTAGCTTCCGGCGGCGCCGACTTCCCAGCTCGGGACCGGCACCGACGCGCCCACGTCCGGTCCCGCGTACTCCAGCAGGACCAGGGCGATGTCGTCCTCCAGGCGGCCGTGCACCCAGTCGACCAGCGCGGTCTCCAGGGACGCCAGCCCGTCGCCGACCGTGCCGTGGCCGAGGAGCCGCCACGCGCGGTCGGCGGTCGGGAAGAACTCGCCCTCGCGGCGGGCCTCGCCCAGACCGTCGGTGAACAGCAGCAACCGGTCACCCGGCTCCAGCCGCTCGACCCGTGCCTTCACCTCGGGCATGAACCCGAGCGGCGGCGCCGGGGCCGGCGGCTCCAACGGAATGACCTGGCCACGACGCAACAGCAGGGGCGCCGGGTGTCCACAGTTGACGATCGTCAGCGTGCCACCCCGCTCTTCGACCAGCGCGGCGGTCACGAAGTCCTCGTCGCCGACGCTGCGGGCCACCGCACGGTCCAGGTCGGCGACGATCGACTTCAGGTCGGCGCGCTCGAAGGCGACGTGCCGGTAGGAACCCAGGACGATGCTGGCCAGACGGACAGCGTCAAGACCCTTGCCGCGTACGTCACCGATGATGATCCGGACACCGTACGGCGTGTTCAGTGCCTCGTAGAGGTCGCCGCCGATGTCCGCGGCCGCGGTCGCCGAGATGTACCGCCCGGAGATCGCCAGCGAGCCCACCTGTGGCCCGATCGGCCGCAGCACCGCCTGCTGAGCCACCGAGGCGAGCTGCCGCAGCTCGGCGATCCGCTCCGACTGGCGCTGCCGCATCGTCGCGCCGGCCACCGCGATGCCGGTCGCCAGCATGATGCCGAACAGGTAGACCATGGCGTTCGAGCCGAACGTGGCGGACTGGCCGACGAAGACCGCTCCGATCAGGGTGGCGACGACCCCGACACCAACCACGTACTGCCAGACGGCGAACAACGCGGCGGCGACCGGGGCGATCGCGAGCAGGCCGATGTACCCGGCCGAGGAGGTGTCCGTGGACTCCGCCGCGGACACGATCGCGAGCAGCACGAAAGCCGCACCGAGGCCGGCGCGGTTCCCTGGGCTCATCGGGCGGCGGCCCGGTGTGAAGGTAGGCATGGTTCCGCCGAACAGCATGCCCGATCCACGGCACGTCGGGCATCAACTTGACCCGTTGTCCGATGAGGTTCTGACCACCCGTCAGTGGCGAGTCATTCGGTCGGTCCACTCGCCCCCCAACGGAGAGCGGCACGACGATGACACGATGTTCCGATGAACGCCGATCTCCGTGACCGTCTCCGCCAGGCGTTTCGCTGGACCAACCCCGGTCCGCCCGCCGACTATCTCGTCAGCGACCGGTCCGGCTGGTGGCGGGATCCGGTGATTCTGGACGGTCTGGGGCCGGCGCTGGCCGACTTCTTCCGTGGCGACCGTCCCACCGTCGTGGTGTCGCCGGAAGTGACCGGATTCCTGCTCGGTCCCCTGGTCGCCCGGGCCCTCGGGGTCGGATTCGTCGAGGCATATCGCGCCGGGGCGCGCCGGGCCATCGCCGAGCCGATGATCTGGGCCGAGGTGCCGGCCGACCATCGAGGCGAGATTCAACATTTGGGCGTACGTCGTGAGCTGCTCGCCGCCGACGACCGCGTCCTCGTGGTCGACGACTGGGCCTCGACCGGCTCCCAGGCCCGCGGACTGCGCACCCTGCTCGGCGATCGTTACCTGGGGACTGCGGCGATCGTCGACGAGTGCCCGCCCGCGGTCACCGCCGAACTGACCATCCGCAGTCTCCTGACCGCCGACGACCTGCCATGAGGTCCTTTGTGATCAGTGCTTCCGCTGGTGATCCGCCAGGACGCCCCGGGTGATCTGCCAGCCGGTCGCCGCGTAGCTGGCCAGGCCCTGCACCACATACGGATCCTGGGCGATGATCTCCTGCGCCTCGGCCTCGGTGTCCACGTCCTGTCTCTTATACACATCT
>KL571220.1:55256-56632 GCA_000715855.1 Actinoplanes liguriensis | reverse complement strand
CCCACCGGCGGGTCCTGCCGGCCGGCGCTCACGGCGAGCCCGCGCTCCTCCAGCCCGGCGAGGAACGTGAGGTGCTGCTCCCGCGCCTGGTCAACCTCGGCAAGCGGCTTCTGGTAAGTCGAAATCATGAGATACACCGCGTCATCGTAGATCTCCGATCAGCCCGCCTCACCCCGTGGCCCCAAGCTGACCTGCGAACTCGCCCCAAGCGCCCACGCGAGCCCGCTCCAGCACCATCAGTGTCGGCACGAACCCGTTCGGGGGACCCGGCCGGCACCTTCCGCGCCCCACAAGAATCGGCGGAGGAGGCGCATCGACCGTCCGGGCGGTGACGATTTGCCCTGGTACGGGGTTACTTTCGAGAAGTGCAGATCCAGATCACGGCGACCCCCGACCCGGCTCTGATCGCGGCCGCGACACGGCGGCGACTGCGGACCCCCGTGCTGGTGGCGCGCTCCGCCGGGTGGGCGTTGCTGCTCGTCACCGCACTGATCCAGTTCGCCACCGGGACACTGCAGCCCGGCCTGCTCGCGAGCGGCGCACTGCTCGCCGTGGTCGTGCCGCTGGTGCTGCTCAACCGGACGGCCCGGCGGTCGATGCGGGACGGGCGGGTGACCACGTACGAGATCAGCGACGGCGGGGTGGCCCGGTCCGACGAGGTGGGGCGGCACGCGTACGCGTGGCGGGCGTTCCGCAGCGTCGAGGCGCTCTCCGGGCAACTGATGTTCGGGCTGCGCGGCGGGCGGTGGGTGCGGGTTCCCACCACCGGGCTGAGCGCGGCTCAGGTGGAGCAGGTGCTGGGCGCCGCTTTCACGCAGGGGCTGCGAGTGCGTCGCTGATCAAGCGGAGTTCGGTGCCGCGTTCACGCGAGGGCTGCGGGCGCCTCGCTGATCAAGCTGAGCTGGGCGCCGCGTTCACGCGAGGGCTACGGGTGCGGCGTTGCTCGGGCTGAAAAGACGTACCGTCGCAATTTGGTTTTAAGGGTGCGAAAGAAGCGGACCTTGAGCGGCTAGGGTTTGCGGACCATCAGGTAGCCCTGCGGCTGGTGCTCGATCGCCGTCGCGGTGCGCTCCACGCGCCACCGCGATCATCTCCGGTGACAGATCCAGCCCGCCGACCTTCAGCCCCAGGTCGGCGAGGTGCCCGGTGAGCCGGCCCGGCCCGCAGCCCGCATCCAGCACCGGCCCCGTGACGGCCTCGGCGAACGCGGCCAGCACGGCACGGTCCCAGGCATTCTGACCGAGTTCATCCTTGAGGAGGACGGCATAGGGGCGCGCGACCGTGTCGTAGGCCGTCCTGGTCCGGTCCAGATGGGACATGCGGCGACCCTAGCGGGTCGGCCAGGTCCGGAAATTCATGGCCGAGCGGCTCGGCGT
>KL571220.1:54031-55020 GCA_000715855.1 Actinoplanes liguriensis | reverse complement strand
GAGCCATACGGGTGCTCGGCCGGGCTGGACAACCGGAAGACGCACAATTGCCCGATCTTCATGCCCGGCCAGAGCTTGATCGGCAGGTTCGCCACATTGGAGAGCTCCAGCGTCACGTGACCGGAGAAGCCCGGGTCGATGAAGCCGGCCGTCGAGTGCGTGAGCAGGCCGAGCCGGCCCAGGCTGCTCTTGCCCTCCAGCCGAGCCGCCAACTCCTGGCCGAGAGTGATCACCTCGAGCGTGGACGCGAGCACGAACTCCCCGGGGTGCAGCACGAACGGCTGCCCGTCCTCCACCTCGACCGGCGCGGTCAGCTCGTCCTGCTGCTCGGCGGGGTCGATGTGGGTGTAGAGGTGATTGTTGAAGACCCGGAAGAAGCGATCCAGCCTGACGTCGATGCTGGACGGCTGCATCAGTGAGGGTTCGAAAGGCTCCAGCGAGAAGGATCCGGTCTTGATCTCGGAAACCAGGTCCCGGTCGGAGAGCAGCATCGCAACACCATACCGAGCCTTTCCGTAGCTCAGCCCACGTCCCCCGATCGGTGTGTTCGGTGGCCGCCTCGAACATATGTTCGATAGACTGCACGCATGGCTTCCTGGTCCGATTTCGCCGCCGCCGAGCCCTCGCTCGCCGCCGGCATTCGTGCACTCCTGCAGCAGTACGGGCCTGGCATGGGTTACCTCGCCACGGTCCGGCCCGACGGTGGCCCGCGCGTGCACCCGATCTCGCCGGTCTTCTCCGGCAGCGGGCTCTACTGCTTCCTGGTCAACTCGCCGAAGCGTCGTGACCTGGAGCGTGACCCGCGCTATTCCTGCACTCCTACCCGCCGGAAGAGAGCGACGACGAGGCCTACCTGGCCGGCCAGGCGTTCCCGGTCCGTGACCCGCAGGTGGTCGCCGGCATCGCGGACGCCCTGCGTGCGTCGCCGGATGTGGATTGGCGGCTGTTCGAGCTCTCGGTCGAGTCGGCGACCCTGCGCCATCACGGGC
>KL571220.1:48804-53841 GCA_000715855.1 Actinoplanes liguriensis | reverse complement strand
CTCCCCTGCCGATGCCGATCTCGCAGAGCTGGCGGGCGCCGCGCAGGTTACCGCGGGCGCTGGCCATGGTCAGTTGACCCGCGCCTGCGCTCCCGCGGCCAGGAAGCCTGGACGGTGGCAGCGGCCGTTCTGCCGCTGATGGTTGCTGCCACCATCAGGTGCCGCGTTCGCCGTCGTGTCCTCGACCAGCTTGGGGTGCGGGTCACGGTCGGGTGGCCACATTGCGGGGTGCCTCCGCCGCCGAGTCGGATAATCAGGTACAGTGAGGCCTCTTGCGGGTGTAGTTCAATGGCAGAACATCAGCTTCCCAAGCTGACAGCGCGGGTTCGATTCCCGTCACCCGCTCCAACGACGAAACGCCTGGTCATGGCAACTGCCAAGACCAGGCGTTTCGTCATTCTGGTGCACTGTCAGCTGCTCTCGTGCCATTACGCCGGTGCAGCAGTGCTCGACAGCCGACTAGATGGCGTCGGCAACCGCGCTGAGGGCATCCAAGTCAGTGCGGTACCACCGCCCTCGAATGAAGGCATGCAGGTCACCGCCTCGGCAGGTGTAACGAAGTCCCTGTGCCTCGATGCGATCGGGAAGCACGATGCGGCACTGCCGGCCGAGTTGGCGCACCCCTTCTCGGCCGACCCGCAGCAGGGTCATGACGTCGTACTCGGAGCCCCAGCCCGCCAGCAGCGCACGGTCTGCACCACTGACCAGCATGCTGTGGGCAGACCGGCAGGGAGACGCTCCCCGCCGTCCTGGGTCCAGACCTCACCGTTGAGCTCGCCACGTCCAGCACGAGCCGCCGCCAGCAGGACCCGTCCTTCCGGCAGCGCCTGCACGAACGACACACGCAGGTCCGTCTCCATATCGATGGCGCCGAGGATCCGGATCCCCTTGCCGCCGAGGTGCCACGTGACCTGCTTGCGGCGGGAGCTCTTCCGGTGTGACCAAACGGCGAACGCCGTACCGTCGGGACCGACACCGACCGCGTCCGGCTCACGCTTCATTTCCGCGCGGTCCGAGGGTGCCAGAAAGCCGTGGCGCTCCAGCGGTACGACTGGCAGCTTCAAGGCCTCCAGCCGCCGCAGAAGACCGGCGTGGTCGCGCTCGCCCTGTGTCGTCATCGTGACCATCATCGGCCACCCGGCAACCCCGTTCGGGCACGCCCGGGCGTGCCATGAGCGTGCACCGCTTCGCCGTCGGTGGCCGACGCCTGCGCCTGACGGTCGGCAGTACCGTGCCGCCGGGTGAGGTGATCACGGCTTTCACGGACTTCGAGCAGCGGGGCCGCGCGAGGGCCACAAATTGATCAGCACGCCCTGACGGTGAGGGTAGATGTGGGACGTCCGCCAGTGCTCCGGGGACGGGTCAGGTGCCGATGTCGACGAAGACGTTGTCGATCTCACCGGCGAACTGGTCGTTGCCCAGGCCTGGGCCCTTGCCGCCGATGCGGAGCGGCTCGACGTTGGCGATGGAGAGGGTCTTCGGGATCGGCACCGAGGCTTGCGGCAGGCCGTCCACCAGCAGCGTCAGACGCTCCGCGGTCCGGTTGCACTCCAGGTCGTGCCACTGCCCGTCGGCCACGTTGATCTGGGGCTCGGCCCGATAGATCCGCGCCCGGGTGCCCGCGATCACGCAACTGGGGTGCCCTTGCCGATGGTCGACCTGGAGTTTGAATTGGCTGACACCGCCGACGGAGTAGCCCTTCTGCACCACGTTCGCACCGTCGGCCAGGTCGGCGTGGGTCATCAGGACGGACGCGCCGTACCGCAGCAGCCGCCGCCCCGGGTTGAGGCTGTCGTCCCGTTGGCCTTCCAGGATGGCCCGGGGGCAGTCCCGTTCTTTCGGGAGGTTGCACCGGTCCGGGTAGGCGACGGCGAGCCCGGTTCCGCCGGGTACGAGCCGCAGCGTCCCCCCGTTCTGCCCGAGCGCCCGCAGCTCGTGCTGTCCTGCGGTGTCCGCGATCGGTTTTCCCACCCCGCTGTCGAAGTCGTAGCGGAGTGTCACCGGGGCTTTGGCGGTCTGGACGCGGCTGAGGTCGGCGGGAGCCGGGAAGCGGGCCTCGTTGGTGAGCACTCCGGCCGAGGGTGACGGCACGAGCTGGTCGGCGGGCTGGGCGCCTGCGGGCGTGCCGACGGAACGGGGGGTCAGAAAGAACAGGCTGCCCAGTACGAGGGCGCCGATCGGTACGGCACGCCGCCGGGAGTGAAGCATGGGGCTATTGTCCGCATTGTCGCTTGACTCCCGGGTCGAAACTCCGGACAGAGAAAAGACCACTCGTACGCGTTCACCCGAAATGCCGAACCCGAAAGGCCCAACGTGTCCGACTCACAAATCGACCGCTGAAGCAGTCCTACGGGGAGCGGGTCAGCGGACCCGAGCCGCCGCCTGCACCGTCGCGTGGGCAGGCTCCCCGATCACCGCATGCAGCACGTCATCCAGCGTGATCACGCCCAACGGCCGCCGCCCATCGCTGACCAGCACGATGTGCAGCCGATCCCGCCGCATGGTCAGCAACAGATCCGCCAGGCTGCGCTCCGGCGCCACCACGGCGAGCGGCCGGATCACCTCCGCCGGGATGGGCAGCCGCCGCTGCGAGCCGGGAATCCCGAGAACGTCCTTCACGTGCACGAATCCCAGCACCCGCCGGGTGTCCCGCTGCACGACCGGGAACCGGGACCGCCCGCTGCGGGTGGCCACCGTCTCCAGCGTCGCGGGCGACACGTCCGCCGCCACCGTGGTGACCCGCGCCCAGGGCAGCAGGGTGTCCGCCGCGGTGCGGCTGTTCAACCCGAGCGCGGCGTGGATCCGGGCGTACTGCTCCGAGCCCAGCAGCCCCTCGCTGCGCGCCTGCGTGACCATCCCGGCCAGTTCCTCGGCGGTGAACACCGTCTTGACCGCGTCGGTCGCCTCGATCTTCCACAGCCGCAGCACCGTCCGCGACGCCCAGCGCATCGCCACCAGCAGCGGCTTGGTCGCCGTACAGAAAGCCAGCATGAACGGCCCGAGGATGAGCGCGGACCGTTCCGGGCCGGCCAGGGTGATGTTCTTCGGCACCATCTCGCCGATGACCGTGTGCAGGAAGACCACGACGACCAGCGCCAGCACGAACGCGACCGGGTGCACCGCACGCTCCGGCAGGCCGGCCGAGTGGAACGGGCCCTCCAGCAGGTCGGCCAGCGCCGGCTCGGCGATCGCGCCGAGCGCCAGCGAGCAGATCGTGATGCCGAGCTGGGCGCCGGCGATCATCAGCGGGATCTGGTTCATCGCCGAGAGCGCCCAGCGGGCGGGCTGCGAGGTCTCGGCGAGCGGTTCCAGCGCGGTGCGCCGGGAGGCGATCAGCGCGAACTCGCCACCGACGAAGATGCCGTTGCCGAGCAACAGCACGATCGTGATGATCACGTTAGTCATCGGTGGGCTCCTCGGGCGGGGCGACGACCCGGACCTGCTCGATCCGGTGCCGGTCCACCTCCATGACGGTGAACTCCCACCCGTTCTCCTCCAGGGACTCGCCGACGACCGGGATGTGGCCGAGGCGCGCGAGCAGAAAGCCGGCGAGCGTCTCGTAGGGCCCCTCCGGCAGGCCGAACCCGGTCTGTTCCAGCATCTCGTCCTCCCGCAGGAGGCCGTCGACCAGGAAGGTCTTCTCCCCACCGGGGGCCGTCAGCTCGGCCGTGCCGGTCTCGTCGAGCTCGGTGTCGTACTCGTCGGCGATCTCACCGACCAGTTCCTCGATCAGGTCTTCGACCGTCACCACGCCGTCGGTGCCGCCATACTCGTCCACGACGATCGCCAGGTCGGCATCCGCGGCCCGGAGAGCAGCAAGAACCTTGTCAAGACCAAGGCTTTCCGGTACGAACACCGGCTCCCGTGCGAGCACCGAGACCTTGGTCGCGGCACGGCGCTCGGGCGGAACTCCGAGCGCATCGTTGACCCCGGCGACGCCGGTGACCACGTCGAGCGTGCTCTCGTACACCGGAAAGCGGGTGTGCCCGGTCTGCCGGGCGACCGTGATCAGGTCGGCGACGCTGGCCGTCGTCTTCAGCCCGACCACGTCGACGCGCGGGGTCATCGCCTTGGCGGCGCGTTTCTCTCCGAACCGGATGGTCCGGCGCATCAGCGTCGCCGTCTCGGCCGGCAGCGCGCCGGCCCGGGCGCTGATCGCGGCGAGCAGGCCCAGCTCCTCCGGCGAGCGGGCGCTGGCCAGTTCCTCCTGCGGCTCGATGCCGAGTCTGCGGACCAGCCAGGCCGTCCCGTTCAGCGCGGCGATCATCGGCTTGAGCAGTTTGGAGAAGCCGCGTAGGGGGGCGGCGGTCGCCAGTGCGAGTGGCATCGGCCGGGCCAGCGCCGCGTTCTTCGGCACGAGCTCGCCGAAGAGCATCGACACCAGGGTGGCCACGACCAGGGCGAGCACGTGCGTGACGGTCTCGGTGGCCGACCCGGTCACCGGCTCGACCACCGGGGTGATCAGCCGGGACAGCGCCGGCTCGGCCAGGTAACCGGTGAGCAGTGCGGTAAGTGTGATGCCGAGCTGCGCGCCGGAGAGCTGAAAGGACAGCTCGTGCAGCGCGGAACGGACCGTCTTGGCGCGCCGGTCGCCGGACGCGGCACGCTGGTCGATCTCCGCCCGGTCGACAGTGACCAGGCCGAACTCGGCGGCCACGAAAAACGCGTTGCCCACCGTCAGCAGCGCGAAAGCCGCCAGCGGGAGCACCGCGGTCAGGAGCAGGCCGTCCATGATCGCTTCACCTCGGCCCTCATTCTGCCGGACTCGGACCTTCCGGTACCAACCGTGGTGGTGACAAGCACCTTTACCGTCGGGGTATGAACCTCCTCGAAGAGTTCACGCTCCTCGCGCACGACGAGCTCGGGCGCCGGGTCATCGACAGTTCCCGGATCGATCTCGGGCTGGGCGGGGCGCTGTTGCTGGAGCTGGTGCTGGCCGAGCGGGTCGAGGTGGCGGACCGGCGGGTGGTGACGCGGGGCTCCGGTCCGCTCGGCGACGCGCTGGTCGACGGGGCCTGGGCTGTCTCTTATACACAT
>KL571220.1:43642-48599 GCA_000715855.1 Actinoplanes liguriensis | reverse complement strand
GGTGAAGTGGTTCGCCAAGGGCACCCAGCGCCGGGTGATCGAGCGTCTGGCCGCCGCCGGCGTGCTGCGGATCGAACGGACCCGGGTGCTCGGCATCTTCGCCCGCACGAGGTATCCGGCCGCCTTCGGCACCGAGCCGGTCGCCCGGACGGAGGCTCGCGAGAAGCTCCGGGCGGCGATTCTGGGAACCGGGCCGGTCCTGCCGCGCACGGCCGCGCTCGGCGCCCTCGTCGCCTCGACCGAGCTGGATCGGAAGATCTTCCCGGATCTGGAGCGGAGGCTCGTCCGGGCCCGGCTCAAGGAGATCGGCGAGGGCGACTGGGCCGCCGCCGCGGTCCGCAAGGCGATCCAGGACGTGCAGGCCGCGATCATGGCCGGCACGGTCGCGGCGACCACGGCGGCCGTGGTCAGCTCGTAGGGGGACCGAGACGCCGAACGGCCGGCCTCCTGTAGCGGAGAGGCCGGCCGTTCGGTGCACGACCAGGTGTCAGGCGTCCTGCTTGAGCGAACGCAGCAGGACCGTGGCGACGTCGACGACCTCGACCTCTTCCTGCTTGCCCTTGCCGGTGACCCCGTCGCCGATCATCGTGTAGCAGAACGGGCAGCCCACCGCGATCGTCTTCGCGCCGGTGGCCAGGGCTTCCTCGGTGCGCTCGACGTTGATGCGCTTGCCGATCTTCTCTTCCATCCACATGCGGGCGCCGCCGGCGCCGCAGCAGAAGGAACGTTCCTGGTTACGCGGCATCTCGACCAGGTTGGCCGCTTCCCCGAGCACCTCACGCGGCGCGTCGAAGACCCGGTTGTGCCGGCCCAGGTAGCACGGGTCGTGGTAGGTGACGTCGCCCTCGATCGGCTGGACCGGGGTGAGCTTGCCCTCCTTGACCAGGTGCGCGAGCAGCTGCGTGTGGTGCACGACCTCGACCTCGAGGCCGAGCTGCTCGTACTCGTTGCCGAGGGTGTTGAAGCAGTGCGGACAGGTCGCGACGATCCGCTTGACCTTCTTGTCGCCGAACGCCTCGGTGAGGGTCTCGACGTTCTGCTGGGCGAGCATCTGGAAGATGAACTCGTTGCCGATGCGCCGCGCCGGGTCGCCGGTGCAGGTCTCGCCCTCGCCCAGGATCGCGTAGTTGACCCCGGCCTCGTGCAGCAGCGTCGCGACCGCGCGGGTGGTCTTCTTCGCCCGGTCCTCGAAGGCGCCGGCGCAGCCGACCCAGAACAGGTAGTCGAAGTCCTCGACCTCGCCGACCTTGGGCACCTCGAAGTCCAGGCCCTTGGTCCAGTCCTCACGGGTGTTCTGCGGGGCGCCCCACGGGTTGCCCTTGTTCTCCAGGTTGCGCAGCATCACGCCGGCCTCGGAGGGGAAGCTCGACTCGATCAGCACCTGATAGCGGCGCATGTCGACGATGTGGTCGATGTGCTCGATGTCGACCGGGCACTGCTCGACACACGCGCCGCAGGTCGTGCAGGACCACAGCACGTCCGGGTCGATCACGCCCATCTCGTCGACGCCACCGATCAGCGGCCGGTTGCCCTCCGCGAGCGCGAGCACGTCCATGTTGGCCAGCTGCGCCTCGGTGGCCTTCTCCTCGCCGGTCAGATCTTTCCCGCCTCCGGCGAGAAGATAGGGCGCTTTGGCGTACGCATGATCCCGCAACGACAGCACGAGCAGCTTCGGCGACAGCGGCTTGGCGGTGTTCCACGCCGGGCACTGCGACTGGCAACGCCCACACTCCGTACAGGTGGAGAAGTCCAACAGTCCCTTCCAGGTGAACTGCTCCACCTGGGCGACGCCGAACAGGTCCTTCTCCGGGTCCGCCTCCTCGAAGTCGAGCGGCTTGCCGTTGCTCATCATCGGCTTGAGCGCGCCCAGGCCGGAGCCGGCCGGCTTCTCCGGGCTGCGCTTGAAGTAGATGTTGAAGAACGCCAGGAAGCGGTGCCAGGCCACGCCCATCGTCGGGTTCAGCGAGATCGTGATCAGCCAGCCCATCGAGATGAGCAACTTTACCAGCGCGACCCAGGTCGGCCCGTCCTCCCAGGCCGGCAGCCCGGCGCCGATCGCGTGCGAGAGCGGAGCGGCCCAGACCGGGTACGGGAACGTGTCGTTGGCGACCTTCAGCCCGCGGATCAGGAACCCGCAGACCAGCACCCCGACGATGATCGACTCGACGAAGTACGCCTGCCACATCGTCGAGCCCAGGAACCTCGAGCGCTTGACCGCGCCCGGCTTGTTCCGCTGCCGAACGAAGATCAGGTAGAGGATCCCGACCGTGCCGAGGATCCCGAACCACTCGGTGACGAACCCGAAGATCGCCCAGTGCCCGATGATCGGCAGCTCACCGTCGGGCGTGACCGCCTCGAAGTAGGCCTCCAACACCAGCGACGACAGGATGATGAACGAGAACATCACGAACCAGTGGGCCGCGCCGATGGCGGACCACTTCAACATCCGGGTGTGCCCGACCGACTCCTTGAGCAGGGTCTTCGTTCGGGTGCCCTTGTCCGTGAAGCGCTCCGGCGCGGGCTGCCCCGACCGGATCACCTTCGTGATCGTGAGAACGGCACGCACCGCCAGGGCGACGGCCACCACCGTGACCGCCACCGACAAGACGGTGGCGATGATCTGCGCGTAGCCCATTTGTGTTTGTGCCTCCTCGGTCGGCTGGGCGCCAGCCTATGTTACCCATGAGTAATAGGCCGGTGCGGGCCGTAGGTCAATGACTTACGGCCCCTCAGCCGAAAGCGCACCCCACGCCGAGCGGGGGTGCGCCTGGTTTGAACAAAGTTCACACGGACCCGCATCAAGCGGAGGCGATACCTCAGCGCCAGCGCGAGAGGATGCCCAGCGAGGCCACCATGCAGCCGAAACCGACCGCGAGGTTCCAGTACCGCCAGGACTCCACCGGCCACTGCTGCGAGGACAGGTAGTAGATCACCAGCCAGGCGATGCCCACCACGATCAGGATCACCGCGGTGGCCGGCAGCCAGGCTGGGCTCGGCTTCTTGGACGCCGCCGTAACCGAGGGACGAATGTCCGACGGCGGGGTGTAGACCTTCTTCTTGCGAACCTGCGACTTGGGCACGGTGCTCTCCTGTGGGCAACAAGTGGTGAACAACCACCGGTGAGCGGCTCCGGGACCCCGAATGCTGCCCGTGGCGAATACTGTTCGCCCGCTAGCGTAATCAAGACAGCAGGCGGACAGGCACCCGCCGGGGCGAGAAAATGCCCGGCGTCGGTTCCCGAGGGAGGCTGGGATGGCTTTTCAAAGTGAACAGGGGGCCTCCTGGCGCCTGGCTCTGCGCCGCGCGGCCGGCGGTCTGCGCCCCCGTCGCGACGGCCGCCGGACCATCTGGTCGGTCGGCGTGCCGCTGATCGCGCTCGCCGCCGGGTTGCTCTTCACCACGTCCGCCACCACCGCCGACGGTACGGCGTTGCGCGACGACCGACGCCCGCAACTCGCTCAGCTGATCGCCGACAAACGTGAGCGCCTGGCGGACAGTGAGAAGCACGAGGCGGCGCTGCGGGCCGAGGTCGACCGGGAGGCGGCCCGGCTGGCCGAGGTCGACAGCCCGGTCGCGACGGCACGTGAGCAAGCCGACGCCATTCGTGAACCCGCGGGGTATACGGCTCTCCACGGCCCCGGCCTGACGGTCTCCCTGAACGACTCACCGCGGCGCGGATCGGACTTCGGCGACAACGCTCCGGACAACGACGATCTGGTCGTTCACCAGGGCGATGTCCAGGCAGTCGTGAACGCGATGTGGGCCGGCGGAGCCGAGGCCATGACGATCATGGATGTACGTGTGATCAGCACCAGCGCGGTACGCTGTGTCGGCAACACGCTGCTCCTTCACGGTCAGGTTTTCTCCCCGCCCTTCAAGATCACCGCAATCGGCGAACCCACAGCGATGCATCAAGCGTTGGAGTCCGCAGAAGGAGTCAAGCAGTTCCGAGAGGCCGTCGCCGACTTCGGTCTCGGTTACACGGAGAAGATGGAAAAGGACGTGACAGTGCGGGCGTACGACGGCTCGACCGACCTCCGATCCGCGCAGGCGGCCCAGTGACGAGCACGCCGGCGGAGTTCCCGGGGACAGCAGCCGGCCGGGGGCGGCACCGAGCTCCCGATGCCGAGGCGCAAACCGCTTACATCCCGCGCATGAGTGACGCGTCGCCCGACGGCGTGCCCGGTGGCCCCCTGACGCCGCCGGTCGGCCTCGGGGCGAACGTGAGTCCCAGCCCGGCGGGTTCTCCACCGGCCTGGGCGCCGGCCGCCGCGCCCGAGCCGGCCGCCGCGGACACCGCCATCCTCCAGGCCGACGAGGCGACGCAGCAGCGGATCCAGAGCGCGCGTGCCGACGTGGGTCTCGACGAGGTGAGCGCCGCCGCGGCCGCCGCACGCCGCCGCGCCATGCCGTCGGTCGCTCAGCCTGCGCCCCCGAGCTTCGCTGCCTTCACGCAGGGTGACGACAAAAAGCCGGAAAATCCGCTTACGGTACGAAGTGAGCCGGCCCCGCAGGTCGCCGACACGCAGCAGATCCCGAGCGCCGGTGTCCTCCCCGCCGCCCGCCCTGCCGACCCCGTCGTGGCCACCCAGGCGTCCGCCACCCCGTCCGGCCCCACGATGCCGAGCAGCCCCGCCACGCCGAGCCCCGCCACGCCGACCAGCCTCCCCATGCCGAGCAGCCTCCCCATGCCGAGCCCCGCCATGCCGGGCAGCGCTGCCGTGCACAGCGGCCCCGCCATGCCGAGCAGCCCGGCCATGCCCACAGGCCCTGCCGTACAGAGCGGTCCCGCCATGCCGAGCGGCCCGAGCTGGAACACCGAGCCGACCCGCCCGCAGAGCCCGGCCCCGGCCGGGCCGGGCAGCCCGGCCCACCACGCCCCGGTCCCGGCCGCCCCGGCCTGGAACGCGGACACGGTCAAGCCCAGCAGCCCGGTCACCACCTGTCTCTTATACAC
>KL571220.1:42910-43416 GCA_000715855.1 Actinoplanes liguriensis | reverse complement strand
TCGCCAGCCGCCAGCCGGAGCCGGCTGCCGCCCCCTCGTGGGACCCGGACACCACCGGCCGCATCGAGACGGCCGGCGCCACACGCTCCGAGGCGCCCGCGACTCCGCCGAACGTGACCGGAGCCACCCCGCAAACCGCCTGGAACGCCCCCCAGCCGCCGCAAACCACCTCCCCGGCACCCTGGGGACCCTCCGGCAGCGCAGCGGCCGCGACGGCCGTCTCCGCCAGTCCGGCGTCTCCGGCCCGCCCGAGGCAGATGGGCACGCCCAATACGCGCTGGATGAGCAACGAGCCGCCGGAGCCCACCCCGGCCGGGCTCAACCCGAACCCGTCCGAGACCCAGATCATCCGCACCATCGACGCGCCCACCGGCAAGCTGCCGACCCTGAGTCCCGGCGCCCCGCTGCCCGGCAAGCTGACCGTCCTGCCGCCCGGCAGCGCGGCCCAGGCGGCCCGGGAGGCGGCCGGTCCGGCGGTGGTGCTCGGCGCCGCCTCCGTCGACGGT
>KL571220.1:40047-42726 GCA_000715855.1 Actinoplanes liguriensis | reverse complement strand
GGAGGAGCCCGAGGAGCCGAAGCGCGGCGAGAAGGTCGTCAAGCTCCGCCCGGAGCAGACCGACGAGGGCTACAAGAGCGTCTACTCCGAGCTCACCCGGCCGTCACGAGTCCGCACCGGCATCCGCGGCGCCGGCGAGCTGATGATCACTTTCGGTCTGATCGTGCTGCTCTTCGCCGGCTACGAGGTGTTCGGCAACTCGGCCGCGGTGCAGAACGAGCAGGACCACCTGGCCCAGGAGCTGGACCAGTCGTGGGCCGACCCGACGGTCTCGCCGACGAGCGCGGCGAAGGGCCCGGCCGCCCCGGGGGAGAACCTGGTCGGCCGCATCTACATCCCGAAGCTGGACAAGGAGTGGGTCGTCGTCGACGGTGTCCGCCCGCAGGACATCAAGTACGCCCCCGGCCACTACCCGGAGACCGCCAAGCCCGGCCAGATCGGCAACTTCTCGGTCGCCGGCCACCGGATCAAGAAGATCTTCTGGCGGATCGACGAGTTGAAGGCCGGCGACGTGATCGGCGTCGAGACCCGGGACGCCTGGTACGTCTACCACGTCTACGGCCAGCAGATCGTCAAGCCGAATGCGGTCGACGTCGTCGCCGCGGTGCCCAACGAGCCGAACGCCACCCCGACCAAGGCGCTGCTCACCCTGACCACGTGCAACCCGAAGTTCAACAACTATCAGCGGCTGATCGTGCACGCCGAGTTGGTGAAGACGGTGCCGCGGGACCAGACCAAGGCGGACGCCGGGATCCCGGCCGAGATGAAGTTGAAGGCATAAGCGGATGTACGCCTGGATCTGGCAGAAGTTCCCGGGGAACGTCTGGAGCAAGCTGGCCATCTCGGTCGTGCTGGTCAGCGCGGTCGGCTCCCTGCTCTGGTACGTGGTGTTCCCGTGGGCAACGCCGCTGCTGCCCTTCGACGACGTGCAGGTCGGCGACACCTCGCAGATCGACCCGAACTCGGTGAACCAGGACGCGGTCCCGGGCACGAGCGGGACTGTGAACCCGTCGCCCGACCCGGACGCCTCGGCCCCCGACGCGATTCCGTACAGCACGACCTCCAACCACGCCGACCCCGGAGGCCTCGCCGGTGACTGACGTCCGCATCCTCGTGATCGACAACTACGACTCTTTCGTCTTCAACCTGGTGCAGTACCTGGGTCAGCTCGGCGCCGAGTGCGAGGTGCGCCGCAACGACGAGATCAGCGTCGCCGAGGTCGGCGAGGTGGGCGCTTCCGGCATCCTGTTGTCGCCCGGCCCGGGTGAGCCGACGAGCGCCGGCATCATGCTCGACGTGATCAAGACGTACGCCGGAAAGGTCCCTCTGTTCGGGGTCTGCCTGGGTCATCAGGCGATCGGCGCGGCCTTCGGCGCGACCGTGACCCGCGCCCCGGAGCTGCTGCACGGCAAGACCTCGCTGGTGCACCACCGGGGCGAGGGGGTGCTGGCCGGCCTGCCCGAGCCGTTCACCGCGACGCGGTACCACTCGCTCGCCGTGCTGCCCGAGACGCTGCCGGACGAGATCGAGGTGACCGGTCGGACCGAGTCCGGCGTGGTGATGGCAATGCGGCACCGCACGCTGCCGATCGAGGGCGTCCAGTTCCACCCGGAGTCGGTGCTCACCGAGGGCGGCCACACCATGCTGGCGAACTGGCTGGCCACCTGTGGTCTGAAGGACGCCCTGGACAGGGCCCCGGCGCTGGCCGCCGAGGTGGAGGCCCGCCGCCGCTCCGCCTTCGCCACCGCCTGACACTTCCGCGGAGAACGACGAGAGCCGGCCACCCTTCGCGGGTGACCGGCTCTCGATGTCGTTACGTCTTTAACCGTCCGTGCCGGTGCCACCACCGGCGCCGGAGGTGTCCGTCGGGTCCGGCGAGGCGGATTCGCTCGGGTCGACCCCACCGGTGTCCTCGGCAACCACGGTGATCACGATCTGCGTGCCGGTCTTGACGTTGGTGCCGGCCTTCTTGCTCTGCTTGACCACGGTGCCCGGGTCGCCGCCGTCCTGGACCGTGCTCACCTCGACGTTCAGCGAGGCCGCCTGCAGGAGCGCGGTGGCGACGTCCTGCGTCTTGCCGAGCACGTCCGGCATCTTGACCAACTGGCTGTTGGAGACGTACACGTTGATGTTGGTGCCCGGAGCGACCGACTCACCCTGGTGGTCGACCTTGACGACCTGCCCCTTCGGCGAGGAGCTGTCGACCTCTTTGATGATCGGCACGAGCTTGTTGTTCTTCAACGCGGTCTCGGCGGCCGACTGGGTGCCACCGACCAGGCCGGACGGCACGGTCACCTTGTCCGGCGGGTTGCAGATCGTGTAGGTGATCGCGGTGTCGACCGGCACCGTCGTCCCCTTGGTCGGGGTCTGCCCGGCAACCTCGCCCTTGCAGTCGTCACCCTCGGTGGGCTCGGCCGCCGTCACGTTCGTGAACCCGGCCTGGGACAGCTTGTCCTTGGCCTCGGCCTCGGTCGAGCCGCTGAGGTCGGGAATCTGCGCCTGCGCGGTCGGCGGCGGCTGCTCGGTCTTCTTGTCGTTGCCGTTCAGCGCCAGCGCGACGCCGAGCACGATCACGACGAGCACGCCCAGACCGGCCAGCGCTGCCCACACCCAGGACTGCTTGTTCTCCGGCTCGCGGCCGCCCGGGTAACCACCCTGGATCTGTCTCTTATACACATC
>KL571220.1:30122-39877 GCA_000715855.1 Actinoplanes liguriensis | reverse complement strand
GCCTGGATCGGCCGCTGCATGGTGGTCGCCGCCTGCGGCTGCCACTGCCGGGGGCCGTTGTTCATCGCAACGGTCTCGGTCTGGTTCATCACCGGGGTCGCCATGACCGGGCGGCCGGAGACCGCACGGAGCGCGTCGGCGCGCATCTCCTGCGCGCTCTGGTAACGGTTCAGCGGGTTCTTCGCGAGCGCCTTGAGCACGATCGCGTCGATGTCCGGCGGGATCTCGCGGTTGATCGAGCTCGGCGGGCGCGGGTCCTCGCGAACGTGCTGGTAGGCGACGCTGACCGGGCTGTCGCCGACGAACGGCGGGTGCCCGACGACCAGCTCGAAGAGGACACAGCCGGCCGCGTACACATCGGAGCGGGCGTCGACGGCCTCGCCGCGGGCCTGCTCCGGCGACAGGTACTGTGCCGTGCCGATCACGGCGCTGGTCTGCGTCATCGTGGTCGCGCCGCTGGCCAGGGCCCGGGCAATGCCGAAGTCCATGACCTTGACCTGGCCGCTCTGCGTGATCATCACGTTGCCGGGCTTGATGTCCCGGTGGATGATCCCGTGCCGGTGGCTGAACTCCAGCGCGGCGTCGATGTCAGCGATGATCTCCAGGGCGCGGCGTGGCTGCAGCCGCTGCTCCTGGGCCAGAACCTCTTTCAAAGTCCGCCCGTTGACGAACTCCATGACGATGAACGGAAGCTTCTCACCGGTGGCCGAGACCTCTTCACCGGTGTCGTAGACGGCCACGATGGCCGGGTGGTTGAGGGCCGCCGAGTTCTGCGCCTCACGCCGGAACCGCTCCTGGAACGTGGCATCCCGAGCCAGATCGGTACGCAGCATCTTGATCGCCACGTCCCGGCCCAGGCGGAGGTCGCGTCCCCGGTGGACCTCTGCCATACCGCCGTAGCCGAGCAGCTCGCCGACCTGGTACCTGCCACCGAGCAGTCGGGCCTGCGCCGTCATAGCGTCTGTCGTCCTTCGTTCGGTCGGATCTGGCCGAACTGGGCATCGGCCTTCATAAGACGGTACGACGCCGTCGACACCGGGTCGGCGACCACGCCCATGCGGAGGATAGCCGTCGAGCTGCTGCGATCACCCAGCGCGATTTCGGCGGCGGCGTTTGCGTTGCCCTGTCGATACAGAAACGAGATGACCCCGGCACAGAGAAGAACCAGGAGGGCCAGCACCACGGCGAGCACGATCAGCACCTGACGGCCGAACGTGCCCTCCGGCTTGCCACCCTGCATCTGCTGCTGGGGATAGCCGCTCATCGGCGGACCGGACTGCGGCCGGTAGTGCGGAGGCATCGGCGACGCCACCGGAGCAGGCGACGGCGTGGACGCCGGCGGGCCGGACGGCACCGACGGCACCGACGCGGCGCCCCGGGCGCCCGAGGTCGGCCGCGGCACCGAGGCACGGGCCTGCTGCGACGGGGCCGGGCTGGTCGGCATGGCCCGCATCGGCTGGCTCACCGGCGGCTGCGCGACGGTGGTCAGTGACGCCGCGGCCTGCCGGGCCACCGCCGCCATCGCCGCGGCGCTGGGCCAGCGGGCGGTCGGGTCCTTGGCCAGGGCACGCTCCACGATGGCGCGGACCGCCGGCGGGATGTCACCGGGCAGCGGGCGCGGCGTCTCCCGGACGTGCTTCATCGCGATCTCGATCGGAGTCGACCCGTCGAACGGCCGGTGCCCGGATAGGCACTGGTAGGCGACGACGCCGAGGGCGTACACATCGGAGGCCGCGGTCGCCGTGTCACCGGCTGCCTGCTCGGGCGAGATGTACGACGCCGTGCCGAGCACCGCGCCGGCCACGGTCAGCTGCCCGACCAGCGCCGACCGCGCGATGCCGAAGTCGGTCAGGACCAGCGTGCCGTTCGGCCGGACCAGCAGGTTGCCGGGCTTCACGTCGCGGTGGACGATCCCGTTCGCGTGGGCGGCCTGCAACGCGTCGGCGGCCTGGGCGACCAGCGCCATGGTCCGCGCCGGGGTGAGCCGGCCGACCCGGCTGAGCGTGCGGGAGAGCGCGTCGCCCTCCACGTACTCCATCACCAGGAAGGCGAGTTGCTGGTCGCTGCCGTAGTCGTAGACGTCGACCACGCCGGGGTGGTTGATCGTCGCCATCGTGCGCGCCTCGCCGCGGAACCGCTCGGCGAAGCCGGGCTCGTCCAGCAGCGCGGGCAGCAGGATCTTGACGGCGACCGTCCGGCCCAGCACGTCGTCCGTGCCGCGCCACACGTCACCCATGCCGCCGCCGGCGATCCGCTCCTCCAAGCGGTAGCGCCCACCGAGCGTGACCCCCGGGCGGATCATGTCAGTTCCCTCCCGAGCCGGCCGCGGCCTTCATGATCAGCCCGGCGATCCGGGCTGCTTCGGCGCTCGCGTGACCGCCGGAGACGTTTTCCAGCATGACGCAGACCGCGGAGACCGCTTCACCCTTGTCGTTGAAGGCGAAGCCGATGAACCACCCGTGCGGGTCGGCGCCCTCGGCGTTCTGCGCGGTACCGGTCTTGCCGCCGACGGTCATCCCGTCGATCTGCGCCTTCTTACCGGTGCCGTTCTCGACGACGCTGACCATCATCTCTTTGAGCTTCGAGGCGACCTTGCCGTCGATCGGGTTGGCCTTCGTCTTCGGCGAGGCGGTGTAGATCGTCCGGCGGTCCGGGCTGAGCAGCTTCTGCACCAGGTAGGGCCGCTTCTGCTCGCCACCGTTCGCGACCGTGGCCGCGATCAGCGCGCCCTGCAAGGGCGTCATCCGCACATCGCGCTGGCCGATCGAGGACTGCGCGAGCGCGCCCTTGTCGGTGCTGCCGTCCGGGTTCGCGATGTTACCGGTGTGGCTGGCCGCCACCTTCAGGCCGTCACCGCTCTCCAGGTCGCCGACCTTGAGCGAGTCGTCCTCGAAGCCGAACGCCTTCGCCTCCGCCTTCACCTTGTCCGCGCCGAGCTTCACGCCCAGCTTCGCGTACCCGGTGTTGCAGCTCTCGGTCAGCGCCTCCTTGAGGGAGATCTCGCCACCCGGGCAGACCTCGTCCTCGGCGTTGTGGATGACCGCGCCGCTCTCCTTGTACTCACTGCCGGCCGGGATCTCGGTGTCGACGTCGTAGCCGTTCTGCAGCGCCGCCGCCGAGACGATCACCTTGAACGTCGAGCCGGGCGGCAGGGTCTGCGACAGCGCCCGGTTCAGCAGCGGCTGGTCCTTGTCGGCGTTCAGCTGCTGGTACGCCTTGGACGCCACCGTCTTGTCGTGCGTGACCAGCTGGTTCGGGTCGTAACTCGGCATCGACACGAGCGCCTGGATCGCGCCGGTACGCGGGTCGATCGCGACCGCCGCGCCCTTCGTCGCACCGCGCTCGTTGTTGGTCATCTGCTTCCAGGCGACCTCTTGCACCTTGGTCTTCAGCGACAGGATCACGTTGCCGCCGCCGGTCTCCTCGCCGGTGAACATGTCGCTCAGCCGGTCCGCGAAGAGCTTGTCGCTCTCGCCGGAGAGGAAGTCGTTCTCGCTCGACTCGATGCCGGTGGCACCGATGCTGACCGGCTTGTAGCCGAGGACCGGGGCGTAGATCTCCTTCTTCGGGTACACCCGCAGGTACTTCAGGGTGTCGTCGGTCGCCTTGTTCTCGGCGAGCGCGGTCCCGCTGTCGGCCTCGATCACGCCGCGGGGGCGTTCGTACTCGGCGACGGTGACCCGTGGGTTCCGGGAGGCCGTCCGGTACTCGTCGGCCTTGTACGCCTGGATCCAGTTCAGATTCGCGAAGATCAGGCCGAACAGCACGAGGACGACCACGCCGGCGCGGCGAAGAGGGGCATTCACGGCTTGATCACCTCCGTCATGGCGCCGTGCAACTGAGTGGGTGCTTTCTTGGGTCCGGGCCGATCCGGCCCGACTCCGCCCGCGGCCGGTCCACGCGCCGCGTTGGAGATCCGCAAGAGCATCGCCACCAGCAGCCAGTTCGCCATCAGCGACGAACCACCGGCGGACAGGAACGGGGTGGTCTGACCGGTCAGCGGGATCAGGCCGGTGATGCCGCCGAGGATCACGAAGACCTGCAGGCCGAGCGTGAACGCCAGACCACCGGCGACCAGCTTGCCGAACGAGTCCCGGACCGCCAGGGCGGCACGCAGGCCCCGCTCGACGATCAGCAGGTACGTCACCAGCAGCGCGGAGAGGCCGAACAGCCCGATCTCCTCACCCAGGCCGGCGAAGATGAAGTCGGTGCGCACCTCGGGGATGAAGCCCGGCGAGCCGGCGCCCGGCCCCGAGCCGAACAGGCCACCGCTGCCCAGGCCGAACAGGCCCTGGACGAGCTGATAGCCCTCGTTGTCGATGTACTTCGGGGCGAACGGGTCGAGCCAGATCGACGCCCGGTCGTAGAAGTTCGCGAACGGGCCGCCCACCGCCTCGCCCAGCAGGTACGCCACGTAGACGCCGCCGAAGAAGAGCAGCAGGCCGATGATCAGCCAGCTGGACCGCTCGGTGGCCACGTAGAGCGTGACCACGAACAGGCCGAAGTACATGAGCGCGGTGCCCAGGTCCTTCTCGAAGACCAGGACCAGGAGGCTGAGCAGCCACACGGTGAGAACCGGGCCCAGGTCGCGGCCGCGCGGGAAGTCCAGCCCGAGGACCCGGTGGCTGGCCAGCGAGAGCACCTCGCGCTTGCGCACCAGGTAGTACGCGAAGAAGGAGACCAGTGCCAGCTTGGCGAACTCACCGGGCTGGATCGAGAAGGCGCCGAACTTGATCCACAGCTTCGCGCCGTTCACCTCGGAGAGGCTGCCGGGCAGCACCGCCGGGATCATCACCAGCACGATGCCGGCCAGGCCCAGGGTGTACGCGTACCGCGAGACGATCTTGTGGTCACGCACCACCAGCAGCAGGACCGCGGCCAGGATCAGGGACGCCAGCGTCCAGGCGAGCTGCCGCCCGCCCGTGCCGGCGAAGACCCCGGGCATCGGGTCCTTCTGGGCAATCGCGCGCGCGATGTCGAGACGGCGCAGGAACGCCACCCCGATCCCGTTGATCAGCGCGACCGCCGGGATCAGGACCGGATCCGCGTATGGCGCGGTGAGCCGCACCACCACGTGCAGACCCAGGAACAGGATGCTCAGCAGCACGGCCGGCACCCAGAACGTGGCCGAGACGGTGCCGTACTGGTTCGCCTCGACGGTCCACCCAAACGTCGCCACCAGCAGCATGGCGAAGCCCAGCAGGCCGAGCTCCGCGTTACGACGGGTCTTCAATCCCGGGATACGCGACAGCTCACCCGTGGTGGAGGGCGAGGGAGCCGGTACGGCAGGCCGTGCTCAGTCGGCGGTCCGGCAGCCGGTCGTGTCGGCCGCGGTGGACGCGCTCTCGGACGGTTTAACGCTCGGCGCGGTCGCCGGAGCCGAAGACGCGGCGGTCGTGCTCGGGCGCGGCGACGCCGACACGGCGGGCGCGACACTGGTTACGGAACAGACCGGCTTGAGGTTCGGATTCGACGGCTCATCGCTGGTGAGGTCGGTCAGCATGCTCCGGGCGTCGGTCACGCTCTCGGCGTGAATGCCCTGCTTGACCCGCTCCTGGGCGACCGTGGTCAGGTCTTCCAGCCGGACCGTGCTGGTCTCGCTCACCTTGGAGAGGTTCAGCCCGGCGATCTGCCCCGGCACGCCGCGGAAGATGGCCAGCTGGCCGGCGTCGGTCGCGCCGACGTAATACTGCCCCTGGGTGTATTTCCAGCCGGCCCAGAGACCGCCGCCGAGCACCGCCAGCACCAGCAGGACCAGCAGGCTGGTCCGCACCGGGTGGCCGGCCGGCTCCGGCTCGCGGTCGTAGCCCTCGGTCTCCGGCTGGGCCGGACGCGGCGGGGGCTGCTTGAGCGCGGCCGCCCGGGACGCCGGTGTCGAGGCGTCCGCCACGGTGGTGTTGCCGCGATCGAGCGCGGCCGCGCCACCGACGATCGGCGCCTGCTCGACGATGTCCGCGTCGGTCGCGTCGGCGATCACCACGGTGATGTTGTCCGGCCCGCCGCCGCGCAGAGCGAGCTGCACGAGCCGCTCGGTGCACGCCTTCGGGTCGGCGATCTCCGCCATGGTCTGACCGATCGTCTCGCCGCTGACCACGCCGGACAGGCCATCACTGCAGATCAGGTAACGGTCGCCCTTGAGCACCTGGCGCACCGAGTACTCCGGGTCGATGTCCCGGCCGTCCAGCGCCCGGGTGAGCAGCGACCGTTGCGGGTGGCTGCTCGCCTCCTCGGGGCTGACCCGGCCCTCGTCGACCAGCATCTGGACGTACGTGTCGTCCTTGGTGATCTGCGAGAACTCGCCCTTGCGGAGCAGGTAGGCGCGGGAGTCGCCGATGTGCACCATGCCGAACTTGCTGCCGGTGAAGAGCACCGCGGTCAGCGTGGTGCCCATCCCCTCCAGCTGAGGGTTGGCGTCGACGGTGTCCCGCAACTGCTGGTTGGCGGTCCCGACGGCGTGCCGCAGGGCGTCGACCAGCGCGTCCCCGGGGACGTCGTCGTCCAGTGGGGCCATCGCGGCGATGACGATGTTGGACGCGACGTCACCGGCGGCCATGCCGCCCATGCCGTCCGCGACAGCAAGAAGCCGCGGCCCGGCGTAGACGGAGTCCTGGTTCAGGTCTCGGATCAGACCGCGGTCGCTCTGAGCGGCATAGCGCAGGGTCAGGGTCATGGCCGTAACTCGATTGAAGTGCGTCCGATGCGGATCGGGACGCCAAGGGGGACGGGGGTGGGTCCGGAGACCTTACCGCGATCGAGATAGGTGCCGTTGGTCGAGCCGAGGTCCTCTACGAACCACTGCCCGTCCCGCGGCACCAGCCGAGCGTGCCGGGCCGACGCGAAGTCGTCGGTGATGATCAGGGTCGAATCCTCGGCGCGACCGATAGTGATCGGGGCCTCGCCGAGGGTGATCCGCGTGCCGGCCAGCTGGCCGGCGGTCACCACCAGTTGCCGAGCCGCCTTACCGCGCTTCGCCTTCGCCGGCCGGCCCTGAAGGATCGCGCCACCCACCCCCCGAGGGCTGGCGACGATGCTCTTGGACCGGGCACCGGCGAACAGGTCCCGACGGATCACCCCGACCACTGTGAACACGAAGATCCACAGCAGGATCAGGAAGCCGAATCGGGCGACGGTTAGGACGAATTCGGGCAACGCCGCTAGCCGTCCACTCGGAAGGTCAGCGTGGTCGTCCCGAGCTGGATCATGTCGCCCGGGTTCAGAGCCACCGCAGAGACCCGCTGACCGTTGACCATCGTCCCGTTCGTCGAGCCGAGATCGGTCAGGACCACCTGGTTGCCGTCATAGTCCAGCCGGGCGTGCCGACGCGAGATGCCGACATCCGGCAGGCGCAGGTTCGCCTGATCGCCACGACCGATCACGGTCGAGCCCATCTGCAACGGGTAGGTCCGCCCGTCACCGGAGACCAGACCGACGCTGCGCGGGCCGCCACCGTGGCCACCGTGCGGTGGGTAACCGCCGCCACCGTGCTGCTGCTGCTGGTCATAGGGCGAATACTGCGGACCGGCGTCATAGGCAGGCTGCTGCACCGGGGCGACCTCGCCGCCGGTGTAGACCTCCGCGGTCACGCGGAACATGCCCGTGTCCAGCCCGTCGCCGCGCTCGATCTCGACGATCACGTCGCCGTAGACCGTCCAGGCCTGCTCACCGATGAACTCGGCCTGGGACTGCGCCAGCTCCTGCGCCAGAGCCGCGGCATAGGGCGCCAGCCGGCTGTGGTCATAGGGAGACAGGTCGATCACGTAGCGGTTGGGCACGAGGGTGCGGCCACCCGCGAGGATGGCTTTGTGCGCCTCGGCCTCCCGCTGCATGGCATTCAGGATCTCCACAGGGTGCACGACACCCTTGAACACCTTGGCGAAGGCCCCCTCGACAAGGCCTTCCAATCGCTTCTCAAAGCGCTGCAGCACGCTCACCGGCTCCTCCTCGGGTTCCGAGGACATGATGGTATCCGGCGGCCGCTTGCGCATCCTTAGCCCAAGAGCAGCCGGCACTTCTGACCCTCGTATGACGCCCCTCGACGCCGTGCTAGTGTTTCCTCCGTCGCGGGGCGATATCAACTCTGCTGGGTAGTCAACTCAGGTTGGTACGTTCCTCGATAACTACTCGCGACAGCGTAGTCTGTTGCAGGTAGTAACCCGAAACAGGCCCGCGGGGGCCGGTTTCGAAGGTTGCGGAGACCGGTTATAGGATCTCAGCTACCAAGTCACATGGGGATGTGGCGGAATGGCAGACGCGCACGGTTCAGGTCCGTGTGTCCGAAAGGACGTGGGGGTTCAACTCCCCCCATCCCCACGAGCACGAATGGGCGACCTTCAGCCCGCGGAAACGCGGAGCAGGGGTCGCCCTCGTCATATCCGCTCCCGCCGCGGTGAGTGCCGCATGTCACGGCTCGCCCTTCGGGCTTCGCGATTGCTTTCAAGCCTCCCCTGGTACGGGCGAGCAGC
Source organism: Actinoplanes liguriensis (assembly GCA_000715855.1). Taxonomy (GTDB): domain Bacteria; phylum Actinomycetota; class Actinomycetes; order Mycobacteriales; family Micromonosporaceae; genus Actinoplanes; species Actinoplanes liguriensis. Next base: position 31,415 of record KL571220.1, on the reverse strand, counting down.
TCATGTGGGCGCGTCAGGCGTCACCGATGGGGTGAAGCCGGGGGCGGGGGTATGCTCGCCCGCCTGATCAGTGCTGTCGGGTCTTCGAGTCTCGTTTGAGCGTGGGGTGTAGTCGTGACCGCTGTGCCTGCTGGGGTCGACCAGGGGAAGCGCAACGTGCTTGGGGTGATGGTGGACGCGACTGACTACGCGTCGGCCACCGAGCGGATCATCGCGGCCGCCCGTGAGGGCCGGCCGTTCGCGGTCACCGCCCTCGCCGTGCACGGGGTGATGACCGGTGTGCAGGATCCGGCGCACGAGGCCCGGCTCAACTCCTTCGACCTCGTCACACCGGACGGGCAGCCGGTGCGCTGGGCGTTGAACCTGCTGCACGGCGCCGGCCTCACCGACCGGGTCTACGGCCCGACGCTGACCCTGAAGGTCGTCGAGCAGGCGGCCGCCGAGGGCCTTCCGATTTATCTGTACGGGTCGACGCAGCCCACGCTCGACCAGCTCGTGCCCGCGCTGATGCGGATGTTCCCGGCCCTGAAGATCGCCGGCGTGGAGGCATCCAAGTTCCGCGGGGCCGCCCCCGGCGAAGAGGTGGAGATCGCCGAGCGGATCAAGGCGTCCGGCGCGCGGGTCGTGCTGGTCGGCCTGGGCTGCCCCCGGCAGGAAGTCTTCACGTACGCGATGCGCCCGCTGCTGGACATGCCGCTGCTCGCGGTCGGCGCCGCCTTCGACTACCACGCCGGGCTGCTGAAGAACCCGCCGCCGTGGATGCAGAAGTATGCGCTGGAGTGGCTGTGGCGCCTCGGCCTCGAGCCGAAGCGCCTCTGGAAGCGGTATGTGCTGCTAAACCCCGCCTACCTGAGCCGGCTCGCCGCGCAGAAGACCGGGCTGTGGAAGGCCACGCCGGCCGCGCCCTCCCAGGAGCAGGTGCACGGCTTCGCTGTGTGAGATCTTCAGCACGGAATTCGGATCATCCGCGTCTTCGGACGCGGGTGATCTTTTTTCGTCCGGAGGCCGACAGTGGGGCAGAGGTCACATTCCGCGCGGTGGCCGGTCCACTTAGGTCGCCTCGGTCATGATGTTGACACTCCCCGTCATGGCACATCGAATCGCCGGTTCGGCAAACCTCCAGGTCATGGACCTGAGAGCGGGCTGAGACGAACCCCTACGGGTTCCTGATGGGGGCATATCCCGGTTTCGGTTCATCGGAGCCGGGTGAACGCTGTCGATGTGAACACCGCTGTGGACGTGATTCTGATCGGCGCCCTCGCCGTCGTCTGGCTCGCTGCCGGACTGCTGGCG
>KL571220.1:24974-29891 GCA_000715855.1 Actinoplanes liguriensis | reverse complement strand
CGCCAGCCGGCACCGCGCGCCTGATGCGCCGGCGTGCCGGGCTGCTCGCCGTCCTGGCCGGTGCGGGGGCAACGTTGTTCGTCGCGGTTCCAGTGGTCACCGCGTTGATGCCGGGCGCTTCGGCCGCGCCGACGGCAGCCTTGCTCCCCGCCGTGCCGGCCCTGCTCGTCCTTACTCTGGGCGTGCGCAAGCTGAGCTGGGTGCGCCGGGGCGCGGGGGCCTTCGCGACCGCTCCGCTGGCTCCCGTGCCGCCCGCCCTGCGGGCCGCCGCGGCGCACCCGCTGATCACCGCCCCGCTCCAGGTCACCGGCCTGGCCGCGATCGTCGCCCTGCCCCTCGCCGCCGGCCTGGTCCACCTGCCCGGCAGCGGTCTCCCGGAAACCGAGGGCTTCGCCGGGATCGCCGGCATCTCGATCACCGTGGTGGCCGTCGCGGTCGTGGCCATCGGCATCCGGGCCGCCCTGCGCCACAGCCGCCTGGCCCCGCTGGTCCTGGCCCCGCTCAGCCAGGCCCGCGACCGCGTCCGAGCCACCATCCGCTGACCAACCACCCGCAAGCGCCCGCCGAGCAACCAACCATCCATGAGCTCCCGCCGAGCGACCAACCATCCGTGTGCGCCCGCCGAGCCCACTCAGCCGGGCGCTCCCACCTCATTCCCCGTCACCCAACCCTCAGCTGGCAGCCACGGCTCACCCAACACCCAAACCGAGCCGTGAACACCAGCCGCGGACTCTGAGCTGCCAACCACGGCTCATCCAACGCCCAAACGAGCCGTGAGCGCCAGCCGCGAACCCGGCTGGCAACCACCTCGCTCAACGCCCAAAACGAGCCGTGAGCACCAGCCGACGCCGCTCAGCTGGCAACCACGGCTCGCCTGATGCTTACGACGAGCCCTGGGCGCCAGCCGGTTCGGCTCAGCGGGGCGCCGAGGTCGGCAGCGCTGGGCTGTAGGGCACGGGCTGCGACAGCGTTGGTCGGCGTGTTGTGGTGGTGATCAACGGGCGCCTACACGTACTACCCACCCGCCCTGGGGGAAGTCCCGCTGGTCAGTCTGACGGGAAGCGCCACCCACCCGCACCCAGCCTGTGGACAACCCCCCGGTGTGGATAACCCTCAAGCGGACGGAACCGCCGACGACCAGCGGTTGACCACCCACGGAGAATGAAGGGCACGGCGATTGTTTTGGACGCGTAGCGGCCAGATCGCCGTGCCCGGCCCCGGCGGGAGCGGCGGCCTGTACCCCGCTGGGCCTACGACATGAAGTTCTCAGTGTGCGGCTTTCTTGGCTTCCTGCACGTAGAGCAGCTCCAGAATGGAACGTGCCGCCTCGAACCACCGGTCCAGCCAGTCGGACTGCGGGAGCGTGCCGCGCGCCGGGAGTTCGAGGAGGAGGCCGCGCAGCAGTGGGTGGTCCGCCATCGAGGTGTTCGTGCCGTCGTTCCAGCTCGCCGCGAAGACCGGCTCGGTCAGGCCTTGCAGGTCGAGGGAGGGAAGCTTGGGCGCCCGGTCGAGTGCGCTGGTCGGTTCGATGCTGTGCGATCGCCCGGGCGTGCGGGTCGGCAGACCCGAGGTGCCACGGGACAGGAGCTCGCCGTCGCCGAGGTCGCCGTTCAGCGCTTCGCGACGGCCGTGCCGGTACGCGCTGACGCCTCCGCTGAACCGGTCCTGCGCCGTCGACGAGCCGTTGCTGAGGTTCTCGGAACCAATCGTCATCTCACTGCCTTGCCTCGTTGAAATCCGTCCCGGCCCGTCAGCGCAGTCCGGTCCGCGCTTGGACAATTCAACGAGGCGCGCCGCGCTCGGCGACGGGAAAATCGGGCAAATAGCCACGGCCGACTCGTTGGCGCAGGTCATCGAGTCGGCCGTTGAGACGCAACGAGCATTCAGAGATCGAATTCGCCGTCCTTGGCGCCGTGCACGAACGCGTCCCACTCGGCCGCGGTGAAGATCAGCGCCGGGCCGGCCGGGTTCTTGGAGTCGCGGACCGCGATCGCGTCGTCGACGAACGCCACTTCGACACAATTGTCACTGTCGGCACCGCTTCGGGCGCTCTTGAACCACTCCGCCCGGCTCAGGTCGACCCGGAGACCTTTGACCTCGATTTCCACGATGGCACTCCTCTGCCCAGGGGTGTACCGATCCCGGCGGCGCATGCCCGCCAGCGATCGCTCTGAATCCAGTAACGACCGTGGGTACGCGGGGACGCGCTGACACGGATGGGGTTCTCCGTTCGGGTTAAGCCCATCGGACAGGTTGAATCCCAGCAGGTCAGCAGCGCTTAAACAGTTATTGTCAGCGTTTAAACAAAAATGTCCGAAATGCTCTGAGCACTATGGATCATGCGTCACTGTCCGCACACACCGACTCTACCTGCGCAAGCCCGAAGATCACCGAGAGCCGCGTCATGATCACACAGGATCACGGAAGAGGTACGTGCAACTTGCATCGACGACACTGGTGGTGCAATCTTTCCGTATGGCTTGCATCACTTAACGTTCTTGGCGGTGCAGCCAAGTCCGACGCAACCACACCAAAATGACGTCCGACACGGGGTGCCGAGCCAACCTGGGGTCCCACATGGACTTCCCCCCGAGACCTGGGTGGCGGGATCGGCGATGGTGACGTTCTGCAACCACCTTCGATGGTTGGCACCGTTGAAGGCTTGCAAAGGTGCATGAGCCGGGCAGACTGGTGCATCTGTGTCCCAAGTCAATCCAGCGATTCCATCCGGCAAAGAGTCTCAGGGCAGGAGATGACGTGCTACTTCCTCGGTCCGGTGATGTCATCCACGTGACAAAGGCGGCGAGCGTCCAATTCGCATCACCGATGCTGTTCCGGGTCATCCGGGTACACGACTGGCCGACGTACGAGGGCTGGGTCTGGCTCGACGGCTACGAGCTGAACTCGGCCGGCGACGCCGTGGAACGCCGCTCCATCTTCGTGCAGGTCAGCGGCCTGCGACCGGTCGGCAAAGCCCCAGATCCGCGGGCCCGCAACGGTCGCCAGCCCGCCACGCGCCCGAATGTGGCGCCCGTCCGGCCGATTCGCACGCCGCGCTGAGCCGACCCGACGCCGAGGAAGCGGTCAGTCCTCGTCGGGCTCCGTGCCGGCATCTCCGGCCGGCGCCGTCGTCGTCGAGGTCGGGCCGCCCGTCCGCTCGGCCGCGACGACGAGGGTGATCTTCGAATCCGGCGGGACCACCTGGCCTTCCGCCGGATCGCAGTCGATCACCGTGCCCGGTTCGGCATCGCTGGGCAGTTTGATGACGCGGTAGCTCAGGCCACTGCGCTCCAGGGCCGCCTCCGCGTCCGCCAGCGGCATCCCGCGCAGCGCCGGAACGGTGGCCTCGGTGGCCGTCGGCTCGGTCGTGGGCACCGTGCTGACCGGGGGTTCGGTCGTCGGCTCGGTGGTCGCCGGGGTCGTCGCCGTCGTCGTGGTGGCACGGGTCTGCGTCGGGGTCGGTTGTGGTGTGTCCACGTCCGCCCCGGAGTTCTGCACGATCAGATAGATGCCGAAGCCGAGCACGCCGATCAGCAGCAACGCCACGATCCCGACCACGATCGGCATCCACCAACGGCCGGACGGCTCCTCACCCGGAGGGCCGGGGGTCCACTCGTTCTCGGCGTACTGGGTCTGTTCCGGGCCGGGCGGGCGAACCGACGCACGGCCGGTCCACGGATCCCACTCGTCGGCCGGGGACCCCGGCACGGTGGGTGTGTCCCCCGATCGTGGACCGCCGGACGGCTGATTCGGCTGCACCCGGGTGGCGTCGTCGTCGACGGCTCGCATCGGGCGGGTCTCGTCCTCACCCGGCTGGCGCTCGTCCGGCATAGCCGCTCCCTCAGCTCCGTACGCACGATCTCATCGCAGCGTCAACGTATCGAATCTTGGAGTAACCCGGGGAGTTCCGTGAGCAACGCGATCCACGGTGTGACCAGGATGGGCATTTCGCGGACATCGGAGATGGCCAGTACAGTGCCCGGCATGGCCGAGAAGGGCTGGACATCACAGGCCGGCGCCGCGGCCGGAATCGCCGCCGGCGCAGGCGCCGCACAATTGGGTCTGGGGTACGGCCTCGGCGTCATCGAGTGGCCGACCGTCGCGACCGCATCGGACAGCACCTGGCTGAACAGCCTGGGCTGGGCCACCTGGATCACCGCGAGCGCCACCGTCCTCGGCGCGGTGATCGCCGGTCGGATGCGCTCCGACCGTCCCGCGCCCTGGCGCACGCTCTGGCGCATCGCGCTGGCCGGCTCGGCGGCGCTCGGCGCGCTGGTCTCGGTCGCGCTGGTCGCCCTGCCGGCCCGTTCCGCGGTGCGCCCGAATGCGCTCTTCTCCCACTCCCCCCAGCTCGTCGCGGTCGGCTATGCCCTGATCGGCCTGGTCGCCGGGGTGCTCGTCGCTTTCTGGGCGATCTCCTCCGCGCCCGTCGCCGCGAATCTGCTCGGCACCGCCGCCTGGCTCTGGGCGCTCGCCGTCGCCGGGGTCGCCGCCGAGCTTGTCTCCGATCGTGACCTGCAGACATACCTCACGAGCTGGCAGTTCGCCGAGACACAGACCCCGATTCGGTACGGCGGCATCTACTGGCCGAGTGCCATCCTGACGCTCGCCGCGGCGTTCCTCATCGGGCTGATCCTGGCCTTCCCGGCCGCCCGCCGGGGCAACCTCGGGCTGGGCACCGCGACGTCCGGCGCGGTGGGTCCGCTGCTGGTGGCGATCTCGTTCCTGTCGCTGGCGCCGCTGCTGACCGATGCGGCCGGGCCGCTCCAGTCGGCGTATCTGATCGCGCCCTACGCGGTGCTCGCCGGTCTCGCCGGGTCCGCCTTCACCGTCTCGCTCGCCAAGGGACCGCGGGGTGGGGCTCGGCGAGGAAACGCGCCGCTACCGCTGCCGACCTGTCTCTTATACACATCTCTG
>KL571220.1:20500-24771 GCA_000715855.1 Actinoplanes liguriensis | reverse complement strand
GCCGGTGGGAAGCACCGCCACCGCGCCGGCTCCGACCCGCCCGGTCCAGCCGCGGCCCGCGCCCGCGCCGACTCCGCGCCCGGTGCCCGACAAAGCGGTGACTCCGCCCGCTGCACCTGACAAAGCGGCGGCAAAGCCCGTAAAGGCTCCGAAACGCTCCAAGTTCACATCGGACGAAGAGCCCTACGCGCCCGATTTGTCCGAGGAGGAGGAAGCGCCCGGCCGTCGCCGCTGGCTGTTCTTCGGCAAGCGCCGCCCGGCCGAGGATCTCGCGGAGACCCCGGCAGAGGCCCAAGCGAAGACTCCGGCAGAGGCGACACCCGCCTCGGCAAAACCGGCGGCAAAGCCTGCCGTGCCCGCTCCCGCGAAACCCGCCGCGCCCGCTGCGCCCGCGAAACCGGCCGCATCCGCGAAGCCGGCCGCCCCGAAGAGCCCCACCGACGAGGGCCTCGCCGACCCGGAGCTCGCCGCGGCCGCCCGCCCCAGCAAGACCGCCGCCAAGCGCGCCGCCGCCCGCAAGGAGGCGTCGCCCCGTTCCACGATCACGCCGCCCCCGGCGAACCCCCCGATCGCCCGGATCAATCCCAAGGACTAGGCCAGGCGTGCACCGGCTCGTTCGTGTGCTGCAGATCCAGATATTGCCTGGTCATCTCGCGCAGAGCGGCTGCTCGTGACATCCCTCGGCGCTCCGCCGCGCACACCGTCGCGGTCTGCCAGGTGGCTCCGTTCTGCCGGCTCCGGCATCGTCCCTCGATGACGCCGAGCAACCGGTCCCGCTCCGCCGGGTTCACCCCGAAACGATCGAGTCCCTCGTACGCCATCGGCAGCAACGTCCCCAGCACCAGCTCGACGACGTTCACCTCGCTGAGCCCCGGCCAGCGCATCGAGGCGTCCAGCCCGTCCCGCGCGCCGGCCCGGAAGTTCGCGCCCGCGACCTCGAAGTCGAGCCGGGACCAGATCGGGCGTTCGGATTCGGCGAGCCGCCGCACCACCCCGAAGTAGAAGGCGGCGTTGGCGAGCAGGTCGACGACGGTCGGCCCGGAGGGCAGCACCCGGTTCTCGACGCGCAGGTGTGGTCGTCCGTCCATCACGTCGTACACCGGCCGGTTCCACCGGTAGACGGTCCCGTTGTGCAGGCAGAGCTCGGGCAGCCGCGGAATCCCGCCACCGGATCGCACTTCGGCCGGGTCCTCGTCGCTCAGCAGCGGCAGCAGTGGCGGGAAGAATCGGACGTTCTCCTCGTAGAGGTCGAACACCGACGTGATCCAGCGTTCGCCGAACCAGACCCGCGGTCGCACGCCCTGCTCCTTGAGCTCGTCCGGCCGGGTGTCGGTGGCCTGCTCGAACAGCGCGATCCGGGTTTCCGCCCACAGTCTGCGCCCGTGCAGGAACGGCGAGTTCGCCCCGAGCGCGACCTGCACGCCGGCCACCGCCTGGGACGCGTTCCAGTAGCGCGCGAACCATTCCGGCGCGACCTGGAGATGGAACTGGGCACTGGTGCAGGCCGATTCGGGCACGATCGTCCCGCTTGCGCTGCGCAACCGCTCCACGCCGCGGATGTCCAGCGGAAACTCCTCGCCCCGCGCCGCGACGATCTCGTCGTTGAGCGCCCGGAACCGCTCACCGTCCGACAGATTTCCCAAGACCAGATCTTCCGGTACGAGGGTGGGCAGCATGCCGATGAGCGCCAGTCGGCTGTCGGCCTTTCCGGCGCGCTCCTCCGCCGTACGCAATGCGTCTAAAATGTCCTTTTCGAAGCCCGCAAAACCCTCCGTGGCGAGGTGACGCGGAGGCACGTTGAGTTCGATGTTGAATCGTCCCAGCTCAGCCTGGAACCGCGGGTCGCCGAGATCGGCCAGCAGCTCGGCGTTGCGCATCACCGGGCCGGCATCCGCGTCCACCAGGTTGATCTCGATCTCCAGCCCGGTCATGCCGGTGCCGGGATCGAACACCTCGGCGTCCAGCAGGCCGCCCAGCACGTCCAGGCCGCGGTGCACCTTGTGCCGGAAACGAACCCGATCGTCGGGCGAGAAGATCGCGTGCGGCAGATCTTTGCCCATGAGGCCCTCCCGCTCCGGTCGGGGACGAAACGGATGTCGATCACCACGCTGTGAACGAGCGGATACTGTCGGTCCACCTTCCCATCCGCGGGCGGCTACCGCCAGACGGGCGTCTTCAGACGCGAACGAGGCGCCACCGGAAGTCCGGCGGCGCCTCGTCTGTGGACGGTGCGAGGGATCAGGCCTGCAGAACGGCCTCGCCCTCGATCTCGATCTTGACCTTCTTGCTGACCATGACGCCGCCGCCCTCGAGCGCGACGTTCCAGTTCAGGTCCCACTCGGTGCGGTCGATCTCGGTGGTGGCGCTGAAACCGAACACGCTCTGCCCATACGGGCTCGTGGTGGCGCCCTCGAACTCGACGACCAGCTCGACCGGCTTGGTGATGTCCTTGATCGTCAGCTCGCCGGCGAGGACGAACTCGGCGCCGGAGTGCGACGTGACGCCGGTGCTCCGGAACTCCATGGTCGGGAACTTCTCGGCCTCGAAGAAGTCGCCGGTGCGCAGGTGGTTGTCCCGGTCGACCTGGCCGGTCTCGACGCTCGCGGTCTTGATCGACGCCGTCACCGAGGACTCCAGCGGGTTCTCCGCCACGACGATGGTCGCGGTGGCCTCGCTGAACTGACCGCGGACCTTGCTGACCATGAGGTGCTTCACGACGAAGCCGACCCGCTTGTGCGCAGCGTCCAGCTCGTAGGTGCCGGCGTCCGGGAACTGAAGACCCTCGAACTCGCGCGTCATGACTTGTCCTTTTCTCGAGAACTGGCGGGATGCTTGTCTGACACAGCAACTATATGCTCAGCAATATTCCTCCTGTCAAGTGCCTGTTATCGTGGATGAGTGAACACCGATCTGGACGACCCTCGCCTCACCGCGGTCGGCCTGCTGGCCGAGGCGTATACGGGTCTGATGAACCGCCTCGCCGCACAGTTCGAGCAGCACCGCCTCTCGCCTGTCGAGTTCGAGGTGCTGATGCGCCTGGCCCGCTCGCCCGGCAACCGCCTGCGCATGACCGACCTCGCCGGCCAGACCACGCTCTCCACCAGCGGCGTGACCCGGGTCGTCGACCGGATGGAGCGGGGCGGCCTGGTCCGCCGCGAGGCCTGTCCGAGCGACCGGCGCAGCTCCTATGCGGTGATCACCGACACCGGCCAGGAGCGCCTCGCGCAGGTTCTGCCCGGGCACCTCGAGCTGGTCCAGAGGTGGTATGTCGGTTTGCTCCCGCAGGACCGGCTGGACGATCTGCTCGACTCGCTCCGGACGGTCCGTGACGCGGTCAATCCGTGCGCGACCGCCGGCAGTTCCGACACGGTCGCCACCGCCTGACCCGGTCATCGCCACAAATCCGTCGACCGCGGTCGATTCCCAGGTCGGCGGCGGGGGTTCAGAAACGGTCACGCCGGTCCAAGCCGGGCCGGCCAGACCGGCAGAACTACCGGCAGAACGGGAGATTTCTCTTGGCCGTGTGCACGGCCGGGCTACTGTTGCGGCCCTGGGGGATGCGGCGCGATCGAGGCGCGTACGGGGCTTATGGGGGAGTCTTCGTTCTCGCCGCTTAGGGCGCGGCGTCGCTGCGACCGGCGCGCGTGGGGGGCACGAATCGCGCCGGTTGCGCACGCCGCGCCCGGGCCCAGCCCCGGCTCGTTGGCACCCCGGCCCGGCTTCCACCGGGTCCGACCCATCGGTCGCCCGGCGCGTGACCTTCAACGGCGGCCGACAGCCCTACCGTGCGGACTTTTCCGAGGTCAGGGCACCACGCCGTCGCCGGAGGCGGTGTCCGGGCCAAGGCGCGCGTGACGCTTCCGGGCCTCCTCCAACTCTCCCTCGACGATCGCGCGCTCGGTGGCGAAATCCCGGATCGCGGCGGGCAGCCGGAACCGCACGACATGATCGCCACTCACGCTGAGCAGGCCCAGCGCGACCAGCCGGTCGAGCAGGTGGACGACGTCGGCGCGATCACCGTCCGATGTGTCCAGCATCGCCTCGGCGTGCTCCCGCGACCACCGGTGCCGGAACATCGCCAGCAGCCGCAACGCCCGCTGCTCGGGCGGCGCGAGCACTCGATAGGTCTCCGCTACCACGACCTGCAGCGGCACGACGGGATGCGCCTCGGAGTCGGCACGCGGCACCGGGCCCGGATAGCTGGCGAGGATCTCCGGAATGGTGAGGACCCGGCCACGCGCCGCGGCCAGCTCGATCGCGAGCGGCAGGCC
>KL571220.1:19915-20295 GCA_000715855.1 Actinoplanes liguriensis | reverse complement strand
GCGTACCAGAGCCGCGAGCGGATCCATCTCGTGCGCCGCCAGGCGCGTCCGGCGAACGCGCCCGAGACGTTCCAGAAAAAGACCGATTGCGGAGTACGGCATCAGCTCCGCAACCGACCCCACGGAATACCCCACCGGCGGGATCGTCAGCGGCGCCACCGGCCACACCCGTTCCCCGGGGAGCCCGGACGGCTGCCGCCCGGTCGCCAGGAACCGCAGCCGTGGCACCCGTTCCAGCAGCCCGGACAGCGCCTCGCCGACCGCCTCCGGCGCACGGTCCACCCCGTCCACGAAGAGCAGCGCCGGCCCACCCGCGAGAAGCCCGGGCAGGTCACGTGGGTGGGCCGCCCCGAACCCGGCCGCGACGCTGTCGAGCAGCT
>KL571220.1:15927-19653 GCA_000715855.1 Actinoplanes liguriensis | reverse complement strand
CCAGCCGGTGCGCGACCACCGTGGCGAGGCTGGTCTTGCCCACTCCGGCGACCCCGGCCAGGGTCGTGCCGCGTGGCCCGTCCGCCGCGGAGAGCCGCGCGACCAGTTCGGCGATGTCGGCGTCGCGGCCGATCAGCTCGTCGGCCGTCGCGGCCCGGAGGAACGGGGTGTCGGAGGCGCCGGGAGTGAACCGGCCGCGGGCCGCGGCCAGAAACTCCTCCCGATCAGAACCGGTCAGCCCGAGGGCCCGCACCAGCAACTCCGCGGTGGTCCTCTGTGGACGCGAGGCGCGACCACGCTCCAGATCACGGACCGTACGCACACCGATGGCGGCGCGGACGGCCAACTCTTCCTGAGTCAGGCCGGCGCGCCGCCGATAATTGCGCAGCAGGACCGCGAAGCCCTGTTCGGACGCCATGCTGCGAACCTAGGCATCGGATTCGATCGAGGCGAACCCAGAAGGCCCTTTGTCGGGAATTCGACTCCGGAGAGTTACTAAAACTTAAAGTCCGAGGCTGCGGGCGATGAGCATCCGCTGGACCTCCGACGTGCCCTCGCCGACCTCCAGAATCTTGGCGTCGCGGTAGAAACGGCCGACCGCGGACTCGTTCATGAAGCCGTAGCCGCCGTGCACCTGGGTCGCATATCTGCTGTTCTCCATGGCGGCGTTGCTGGCGTTCAGCTTGGCGATCGCGGCGTACCGCTTGAAGTCCTCACCGGCGATCAGCCGGGCCGCCGCGTCGTAGTAGCCGAGCCGGGCCAGGTGAGCCCGCAGCTCCATGTCCGCGATCATGAACTGGACGGCCTGGTTGTCGCCGATCGGGCGGCCGAACGCGGTGCGCTGCTTCGCGTAGGTCACCGACTCGTCGACGCAGCCCTGGGCCAGGCCGACGGAGAGCGCGGCGATCGCGATCCGGCCCTCGTCGAGGATCCGCAGGAACTGGGCGAAGCCACGGCCGCGCTCACCGAGCAGATTCTCCGCGGGGACACGCACGTCGTCGAAGGAGAGCTCGTGCGTGTCCGACGCGCACCAGCCGACCTTCGAGTACTGCGGGGCGACGGTGAAGCCGGGCGTGCCGGACGGGACGATGATCGTGGAGAGCTCGCGGGAGCCGTCCGGGTTCGTCCCCGTCACCGCCATGACCGTGACCAGCGCGGTGATGTCCGTGCCGGAGTTGGTGATGAAAGCCTTCGTCCCGTTGATCACCCACTCGCCGGTCGCCTCGTCGAGCACCGCCCGGGTGGTGATGCCGGCCGCGTCCGACCCCGAGCCGGGCTCGGTCAGACCGAAGCCGGCCAGCGCCTCACCGCTGACGAGCTGGGGCAGCCAGCGCTTCTTCTGCGCCGTGGTGCCGTACCGGAAAATCGGCATCGCCCCCAGGGAGACGCCGGCCTCCAGGGTGACCGCGACGGAACTGTCGACGCGGGCGAGCTCCTCCAGCGCGATGCAGAGGGCGAAGTAGTCGCCGCCCATCCCGCCGAACTCCTCCGGGAACGGCAGGCCGAACAGGCCCATCTTGCCCATCTGGCGAACCACGTCGTACGGGAAAGTCTTGTGCTCGTAGTGATCGGCGATGACCGGCGCCACCTGTTCACGGGCAAACTGCCGGACGCTGCCGCGCAAATCCTCTAGCTCGTCGCCGAGCCGGAAATCCACCATCTCGCTATGCGCTTCCTCTAGACGGGAGTGACCCCGTGACGGCGGCGGGAGAACGTGCGGTCCTTGCCGCGCGCCGCGGCGAATCGCCGGATCAGCTCGCCGCGCAGGTCACCGGGCTCGACCACGGTGTCCACGACGAGTTCGCTGGCCAGGCGCATGATGTCGATGTCGCGCTCGTATTCAGCGCGGCGTTCGGCGACGAAGGCGGCCCGTTGCTCCGGGTCCTCGATCGCCGCGATCTTGTTGGCGTAGACCGCGTTGACCGCGGCCTCGGCGCCCATGACAGCGATCTTCGCGGTGGGCAGCGCAATCGTCGCGTCCGGCTCGAAGCCGGGGCCGGCCATGGCGTAGAGACCCGCGCCGTAGGCCTTGCGCACCACCACGCAGATCTTCGGCACCGTGGCCTCGGAGATCGCGGTGATCATCTTCGCGCCGTGCCGGATGATGCCCTGTTTCTCCACCGCCGAGCCGACCATGAAACCGGGTACGTCGGCGAGGAACAGCAGCGGGATGTTGAAAGCGTCGCAGAGCTGCACGAATCGGCTCGCCTTGTCGGCGGAGTCGACGAAGAGCACGCCGCCCTTGAACATCGAGTTGTTGCCGAGCACTCCGACGACCTCGCCGTCCAGCCGGGCGAACCCGACGGTCAGCTCGCGCGCCCAGAGCGCCTGAATCTCGAAGTACGAATCCTGGTCGACCAGGCCCTTCACGTACTTCCTCATGTCGAACGCCTGCCGCTCACTGGCCGGAACCAGGGCGCCGAGATCGACCCCCGAGGAATCGGATGCGGACGCCGAAGGCGGACGCTGGGTCCAGTTGAGGGGCACATAGGACAGATAGGTGCGGACGACGTCCAGCGCGTCCTGCTCGGTCTTGCAGAGGAAGTGGCCGACGCCGGACTCGGCGCAGTGCACGCGGGCGCCGCCCATCGCCTCGAGCGTCGTCTTCTCCCCGGTCACCATCTCGACCATGCGGTCGGAGCCGAGATACATACTCGCGTTGCCCTCGACCATGGCGACCACGTCGCAGAAGGCCGGAATGTATGCCCCACCGGCCGCCGACGGGCCGAACAGCGCGCAGATCTGCGGGATCGAGCCGGACGCCTTCACCTGGGTGTGGAAGATCTTCCCGGCGCCGCGACGGCCGGGGAAGAGGTCGACCTGGTCGGTGATCCGGGCGCCCGCCGAGTCGACCAGGTAGATCATCGGAACGCCGAGCTGATAGGCCCGCTCGATCACGCGGACGATCTTCTCCACCGTGCGGGCGCCCCAGGAGCCGGCCTTGACGGTGGAGTCGTTCGCCATCACGCACACGTCGCGGCCGTCGATCCGGGCGGCTCCGGTGATCACGCCATCGGCGGGCAGTCCCTCGGCCAGACTGTTGGCATAGAGCCCGTCCTCGACGAAGGAGCCCTCGTCGACCAGGAGAGCGACCCGCTCCCGGGCGAAGAGCTTGCCCTTGGCCGCGTTGGCCGCGTGGTAGCGCTCCGCACCCCCGGCCAGGACACGCTTGCGGACCTGCGCCAGCGCGTCGCCGTCCATCGTTCCCCCTCGTTCAACTTTCCTTAACGTTCGTTAGGTTTAACGAGCGTTAGGCTATCGCAAACGAAGATCCGCGGCAACGACGAACGGGAGCCCTCGCGACGGCGAGGACTCCCGTTCTGACTACCGGCGCGTGGAGGAGCACCGGTGTGCCGGCAGCGCCCGGGACGGCGCCGCCGGCTCGCGCGTCAGCGCAGGGTGTTGAGCAGGTCCAGGCCACCCAGGCTGCCGGTCAGGCCACTGACCGGGGTGCTCTCGATCGACTTGCGGCCACCGGTCTTGTCGCCGTAGGTGTCCGGGCTGACGTCGCCGTAGCCCTTGTCGTCGCCCTTGACGTTGCCCTTGTTGCCCTTGTTGCCCTTGTGGCCCTTGTGGCCCTTCATGTGGCCACCCTTGTGGTCGTCCTTGACGTCGCCGTAGCCGGTGTCGTCACCCTTGACGTCGCCACGGTCGTCGTCGTTGGTGTAGCCCTGGTCGTCGTTCACGGCCGGGGCCGAGCCGCCGCCGTTGCTGTCTCTTATACAC
>KL571220.1:15395-15680 GCA_000715855.1 Actinoplanes liguriensis | reverse complement strand
CGCCACCGTTGTCGTTGTGGTCGCCCTGGCAGGAGCAGTCGTCGCCGTTGTCACCGCGGACGCCGCCGCTCGGGTTGCCGTGGTGGTGACCGCCGGTCGGCCGCTTGACCCACATGACGTCGTCACCGGTGTCACCGATCCGGTTCACGCAGATCGCCGAGGACTGGGCGGAGCCCAGCAGCGAGCCGAGCGAGTTGCCGCAGGCGTTGATCGGGGCGACGACCGGAGCGGCGAACTGCGTGCCGTTCAGGAAGCCGATGTTGCCGAAGCTGGACTGGCTGATGC
>KL571220.1:14249-15201 GCA_000715855.1 Actinoplanes liguriensis | reverse complement strand
GGCTGACGCCCTGGCTCCCACCGAAGTGGTCGCCACCCTGCTGGAAGCTGCGGCCGAAGCCGCCGCCACCGATGAAGTTGCCGCAGGTCGCCCGGGCCGAGGAGACCCCGAACAGGCTGTCCGCGTTACCGCACTGGTTGATCGGGATGGTGACCGGCACGGCGATCTGGGTGCCGTTCAGGAAGCCGACGTTGCCACCCGACTGCTGGGCGATCCCGTTGCCCCAGCCGCCGCCGGCGGTGTACGCGCCCTCGGTGACGTGGTTGACCCCGGTCCCGCGGGCCGAGCTGACACCGAAGAGGCTGTCCGCGTTGCCGTTCTGGTTGATCGGGACGGTGACCGGCACGGCGATCTGGGTGCCGTTCAGGAAGCCGACGTTGCCACCCGACTGCTGGGCGATCCCGCTGCCGCCACGGTAGGCCTGGGAGCCCTCGACCCGGTTGACGCCGGCGCCGCTGGCGGAGGAGACCCCGCCCAGCGCGATGGCGTTGCCGTTCATGTTCAGCGGCGCGACGACCGGCGCGGCGAACTGGGTGCCGTTCAGGGCGCCGAGGTTGGTGGAGGAGACCTGAGTGATCCCGCCCTGCCCCGCCGGGGCGAAGCTGCCGTGCCCGCCGGCCTGAGCCGCGGCCGGGGCCATCAGCAGGGCGCCGGCGGCCATGATGCCGACGCTCAGCGTCTTACGAACCCACGTCTTCTTCATGAGAAAAGAGATGCCTTTCAAAAATGGTCAGCAAGGATTTCCGCGTATTCAATTGGCTGTTTCAAGAACTTCGCATTCGGGCGCAGCGGTGCCCAGGCTCGTTTTGAATACCGGCTCTGACCCGCTCGTCGATACGCGCCGACGCGTGATGGCTGCTGGAGACCGCGCACGATTCGCCGCTTGTACGCAAACGGTTCGGGAATCGTCCGGCCTGCTATGGACGGCCGCCCTCGGGCGCGCCGCCGTGCC
>KL571220.1:9890-14067 GCA_000715855.1 Actinoplanes liguriensis | reverse complement strand
CATCGTGCCGCCGGGCGTCGACATCGGGCGCGACCGCGCAGCGGTGGCAGGCCACCGGGCCGTTCGCGATCCCGGCCGGAGGAACGGCCGACGAGCCGTTCTCCGTGTTGGCTCCCGACCCACTGGCCGGGATGCCGCTGACCGCACCGAGGGTCGTCCCCGCGGGCACGGATCCGTCACCGCCGGGCACGTCCTCCCGGAGTGACTCCGGTTGCAGGATCGGCTCCGGTTCCCGGATCGTCTCCGGCGCAACCGGCCGGGCGGCCGGGGCATGCCGGTGGACGTACGACCGGGCGTGGGCCCTGACCCTCCGGGCCGGCGCGACGCCATCCGTGGCGTCTCCGGCCGGGGCGAGGGTGACCCGAGTGCGGGCGGGTGCTGCCGCCTCCCGTACCGTGCCGGTGACTTGAGGATGTTTCGGCAGGTCAGCGGTGTTCGGTGGGGTCGTGGCGGCATCTGTCGCCGGGTCTTGCAGCGGCGCTTCGCCCTCGGCTGCGGGCCGCTCCCGGTCGTCCGCGTCTCCGCTGCTGGCACGCAGCGGCGCGAGCGCCGTTCGCAGGGCATCACCGGGGGGCTCGACGTTGATCGCGGGCTCGTCGCCGATCGCAATCTCGGCGCCGATCGCAGGCTCCGCGTCCGTGAGCACGTCCCCCACCGGCTCCTCGGCCGGCTGGAAGAGCATTTTCAGGACGTGCCGGTGTGGCTTCGGCACCGACTCCAGCGGCTGGACGGCCGCCTTCAGGAGTTTGCCGGCCGCGGGCTCCCGGCTCGCATCGAGCCAGGAGTTCGCCGTCTCGACCTCGTCGTCGAGCACGATCCCGAACGCCGAGCCGCTGACCGGCTCGGGGTCGGGCTCCGCGGCGTTCGCGGCGGCGCCGGTGAGCAGCCAGGCCGCTCCGGCCAAGCCGCCGATGACGAGTGCACGCAGGACCCACCGGGAACCGGCACGTCCGGCGCGGCGCTCCGGCCGCCGCTCCGCCCCCTGGCTGTGGGGCGGCATGAGCGGGGAGCCGCCGGGGGTGGCCGGCACGGAACCGGACGCCGCGCGCGGCGTGCGCTCGACCTTCCAGCCCGTCATCGTGTCCACCCCTCGTCGTCGGCCTCAGCAAACATCTGTACCTCTTATTAGAGGAACAGGCGATATCGGCCACTCGGTATTGGTAACGACGTGAGCGAGCGGAAAGTCACGCGAGCAAATCAGAAAAATGATCGCAGGAATCGCGCTGAAGAATCACACGAGACGGGTACGCGGCCCGGCTCGCAGAACACCCGATGGAAGGGGACGGCCGACCAGGCGTTCGGCCAGTTCGGCGGCCTCCAGCAACTTATCCAAATCGATTCCGGTGTCGTAACCCATGTCGTGGAGCATGTGGACGACCTCCTCGGTCGCCACGTTGCCGGAGGCGCCGGGCGCGTAGGGACAGCCGCCCAGGCCGCCGGCGCTGGCGTCGAACTCGACGATCCCCAGCTCCAGGGCGGTCAGGATGTTGGCCAGCCCGGTGCCACGGGTGTTGTGGAAGTGGAGCAGGTCCGGCCGTACCGCGGAAATCAGATCTTTGACCCGGCGCGGAGTCGCCATCCCGGTGGTGTCGCCGAAGGCGATGCGGTCCGCGCCGTCGGCGCGGACCCGCGAGACGATGCCCGCGACCCGATCCGGAGCGATGTCGCCCTCGTAGGGACAGCCGAAGCTGGTCGCGACGATCACCTCGAGCGTCGCGCCGGCCTCGTGCACCAGCGGGATCAGCCCGGCGATGTCGTCCAGCGACTCGTCGGTGGAGCGGTTGAGGTTGCGCCGGTTGTGGGTGTCGCTGGCCGAGACGACGACCTCGATCTCGCGGAAGCCGGCCGCCAGCGCACGCTGTGCGCCACGGGTGTTCGGGATCAGTGCGGAGTAGCGGACCTCCGGGTTCCGGGTGATCCGGGACCAGACCTCGTCCGCGTCGGCCATCTGCGGGATGGCCTTGGGGTGCACGAACGACACCGCCTCGATGCGCCCCACGCCGGTCCGGCTCAGCGCGTCGATCAACTCGACCTTGCCGTCGGCGGGAACCGGGTCCTCGTTCTGGAGGCCGTCGCGCGGCGCGACCTCACGGATGCTGATGAAAGTCACGATTCACCTCATCCGGCCGACGATGCCGGTGTCGTAGTCACCGGAGAGGAACTCCGGGTTCTCCAGCAGCTCGGCGAAGAACGGCAGGTTGTTCTTCGGGCCGGCGATCGCGAAGCCGGCGACCGCGGCACGGGCCTTGGCCAGCGCCTCGGTACGGTCGGCGCCGAAGACGATCAGCTTCGCGAGCAGGGAGTCGTAGAACGGGGTGACCGTGTTGCCCGCGGTGTAGCCGGAGTCGACACGGGCGTTCTCCGGCTCGACCCACGTGGTGATCTTGCCGGGGCCGGGCAGGAAGCGCTTCGGGTCCTCCGCGTTGATGCGGAGCTCGATGGCGTGTCCATGGGTATCCGGATTTACCTCGACGTGCTCGCCACTGGCGATTCGCAACTGCAGCTCCACCAGGTCGATCCCGTGGATCAGCTCGGTGATCGGGTGCTCGACCTGCAGGCGCGTGTTCATCTCCAGGAAGAAGAACTCGCCGGTCACCGGGTCGAGCAGGCACTCCACCGTGCCCGCGTTGCGGTAGTTCACCGCCTCGCCGGCCCGGACCGCGGCCGCCAGGATCCGCTCACGCAGCTCCGGGCCGACCGCCGGGGACGGCGCCTCCTCGACCAGTTTCTGGTTGCGGCGCTGGACCGAGCACTCACGCTCGGAGAGGGCGATCACGCGGCCGTCGGCCAGGCCGAGGATCTGCACCTCGACGTGCCGCACGCGCGGGAAATACCGCTCCAGCAGCACCGATCCGTCGCCGAACATCCGCTCCGCAAACGCCTGCACCTTGCCGAGCTCGGTGCGCAGGGCGGCCTCGTCGGCCGCGACACCCATGCCCATGCCGCCACCACCGGCCGCGGCTTTCACCATCACCGGGTAACCGATCTCCGTCGCGGCGGCGACCGCGGCGTCGACATCGGCGACCGGCTCCGTCGTCCCGGGGGCGACCGGCACGCCGGCCGCGGCCATCAGATTCCGGGCATTGATCTTGTCGCCCATCGCGGTGATCGCTTCGGCACCGGGTCCGACCCACACCAGGCCGCTTGATTCGACGGTACGGGCGAAGCCGGCGTTCTCGCTGAGGAAGCCGTACCCGGGGTGGATCGCCTGGGCGTTCCGCTCCTTCGCGGCGGCGAGGATGGCGTCGGCGTTGCGGTAGCTCTGTGCCGGCGCGGCCGCACCGATGCAGACGGCCTCGTCGGCCTCCAGCACGAACGGCAGGTCGGCATCGACGTCGGAATGCACCGCGATGGTACGGATGTTCAGGCGCTTCGCGGTGCGGATGATCCGGCGGGCGATCTCTCCTCGATTGGCGACGAGCAACGACTCGATCATGGTGCTCCTGTGTGTCGGCGTGCCGGCCCGCCCTGTAGGACGGCCGGTGTTTCCGTCGCCTCCAGGGTGGCCGGTGGGCCTCCCCGCAGGCAGGTCTTCAGGCGCGTTCGCTCGGTTTCCGCGGTGTCGAATCGGGGCTCATGGCTCCACTCGATCGCGGGATCCGCTTTGCGGCGTTTTGCCGGCTTCGTGAAGCCGACGTCAGTGGCCGGTCAGGGCGTGCATGGTCGCGTCACGCAGCAGGGCAGCCCGCCGGCGCCGCTCCACCTCCCCGCCCAGGAACGGCGTCGAGTTCATCAGGCCGAACGCGGCGTGCGCGAGCACCCGCGCCTCGGCCGGATCCAGCTCGGGGCGCAGCAGGGTCAGCACGCCGACCCACTCCTCCACGTAGAGCCGCTGCAACCGGCGGATCTGCCGGCGCGGCTCCTCCGGCAGGCGATCCAGCTCGTGCAGGTGCAGGGCGATCACCGCGGGGTTGGCCAGCGCGAAGTCGACGTGGAAGTCGATCAGGTCGGCCAGCGCCGCCTCGGCCTCGGCCGTGTGGCGGGCGACGCGTTCCCGGCCGCCCTCCAGCAGGCTCTCGCTGACCGGGATCAGCGCGGCGACCAGCATCGCCTCCTTGCCGGCGAAGTGGTGATACAACGCCGGCCCGGTGACGCCGGCCGCCGAGCCGATGTCGTCCATTGAGACACCGTGATAGCCCCGAGCAGCGAAAAGGCCGACCGCCTGTCTCTTATACAC
>KL571220.1:2518-9696 GCA_000715855.1 Actinoplanes liguriensis | reverse complement strand
TCAGAGATGTGTATAAGAGACAGGTTCTACCGTCGTCACCTCGTCACCTTAACGCGTCGTCAAGCCCTTACTTAACGGTCGTTCAGCCGATCGACGGCCTCGCGGATCTCCGCGTACAACTCCGGAATCCGCTTCGCCTCCGGCAACGTGCCCATCAGCGCCAGCGCCTCGGCCGGGTGGCCCGACCTGAACAACGCCTCGGAACGCATCCCGGCAACTCGGTCGGCGTCGTCCTCGGCCCCGATCGCGCGGAGCCGTTCGGGCGCGCCGTCGAGGTGTGGCAGGGCCTCGGCCCACCGCCCACGACGCATCAGAAGATTGCCGACCTCGAATGCGAAGATTCCGCGACCCCACTGGACACCGGGCTGTTCGTCCAGTTCGGCGGGGAGTTCTTCGTACCGGCGGGTAACCAAGGAGATCAACTCCTCGGCCTCCTCGACCTGGTCGGCGTAGTTCAACGCCGCGAGCCGGCGACGCAGGACGCGGAGCTCACCGACCGGATCACCGGCCTCGCGCAGCGCCTCGGCAGCCGCCCGGAACGTCAGCGCCGCCTCGGCGTCGCGGTCCAACCGGTAGAGGACCTCGCCGGCGTCCTCGCCGATCTGGCCACGGCCGGCCGGGTTGTCGGCGAGCACTTCGATCAGTTCGCGGTAGAGCTCCAGCGCTCGGCTGGTGTCACCAATATCACGGTAAATACCTGCCAGCATGTACCTGGTGTCGTTGGCGGGCTCGGCGAAGCCCAGCCGCTCGAACCCGAGCAGCGCCTCCTCGGCCACCTCGGCGGCCTCCGGGAGACGGTCGACCGCCCGATACATCTGCGCCAGGTCCTGCCGGGCGAATGATCCGGAATGGTCGTTCTCCTGCTCGGTGCAGATCGCGACGGCCTCCACCATGTCGTCGATCGCCTCGGCCGGACGCTCCGAGGCCATCAGCGCACGACCGCGCAGCGCGTGCGCGACCAGCTCGGCGCCGGGCAGGCCGAAACTCAGCGACTCGGTCATCGCCGCCACCACGTCGGCCGGGTCCTCGGCCATCTGGCCGTAGATCGTGGCCGCCTCGGCGCTGGACCGGGCCGGGCCGTTCACCCGGTAGAAGTCCCACGCGGCCCGGGCCGCCTCGCGCGCTTCGTCGTCGCGATCGGCTGCGGAACGGTTACGGGCCCGCAGCAGCGCGTGGTACGCCTCCCGGCGCGGCTCACCGGCCTCGGCGACATGCCGGTCCGCCCGGTCGCCGGCCTCGTTGGCCTCGTCGAACCGCTGCATCCCGAAGTACACCATGGACACCCGCAGCCAGGCGCTCGCCCGGTCACGGTGGGTGCCGTGCTCGTCCTGGAACTCGGCGTCAGCCCGGACGATCGACAGGGCCTCCTCCGGGTCGAGCTTCTCGTTGCGGCTGAGCTCGAACGCGATCCGGGCGCGCAGGGCGCTCACCCTGCCGGGGTCGCCCGTCACCTCGTACGCCGAAATCGCCTTTTCGAAGGCCTCGACGGTGCCCTCGGTGTCCTCGCCACTCCGGTGGAAGCCGCGGAACATCCACAGCCGGGCGGCGAGCAGCGGCTCGGACGGGTCGGGGAAGCGGCTCGCGAACGTGTCCAGCACCGCGCCGAACGCGTCGTGCTCGTCCGCGTCCAGGTGCTTCTCGGCCAGGTCGAGCAGCTCGGCCTCGGACAACCCGTCCGGAATGTTCGGAATGTACGGCCTCTGCACCGTCTTCTGTGGAACGTGGTCGGGCACCGGGCCTCGCGGCCGCCGGGCCGTCGGCGACAGCGGGAGCACCACCCCGTACGGCTCGGAGGCCATCGTCTCGGCGACCAGTCGCCCCTGGTGACCCGTGCCGTTGCGGGCGTCGAAGCGGGCCGCGGACTCGGTCGCGAACGCCGCCAGCTCATCCGCGAGCACCGCGACGGCGACATCCTCCCGCCCGGCCCGGCGGATCCTCGTCTCGCCGTGACCCAGCGCGATCAGCCGCCGCAGCAGCGCCACCGAGGCGGCCGCGAAGTCCATCGCCGCGGCGGGGGTCGGCGCACGGTCCAGCCAGTCGATGTGCCGCTGGAGGATCTCCAGGCCACGGGCCTCGTTGCCGGTGCGCGCGCAGAACAGGATGTGGTCGCCGATGCCGGAGAGATCGGCCAGATTACCGCGTTCGAGCAGGTAGGAACGGCGGTGCGCGTCGGCGGCCTCGTCCAGGCGGCCGCTCTTCAGGTACGACACCATCAGCTCGCTGAGGATGCTCTGCGGCTGCTCGTTACAGTTCAGCTCGCCGGCCAGCACCGGCGCGGACAACTCGACGGCCTCGTCGTAGAGCTCCCGGCTGTTCAGGTGGACCACCATCGTCGTGGGGTCGCAGCCGGCACAGTCGGAGAGCTCGTTGCGCGGGGCGGCACGCCACTTCTCGAACCAGCCCTCCGCCTCCTCGGTCGCGCCGATGTGCCGGGCCACCAGGTAACGGTGCTTGTAGACCGGCTGCATGCCGTGGCCGGTCTCGCGGTAACGCCGCTCCATGTCGTCGAGCACGGCCGTCGTCCGCGCGAGCGGAATCTCCGGGAACCTCGTGAGCGCGCTGGTCATCGTCTTGAACAGCCAGAGCAGGTTGTGCGTCCAGCGCTCGTGGTACGGCTGCGGGTTCCGATCAAAATCGGCCACGCACCAGGAGAACGTGGCGAACGACTTCACCGACTCGCCGCCGTAGTGATACGCCGTCGTCCCGAACAAACGGGTGTAGAACGCCAGCGCCGGGTCGCCCGCCCCGTCCACGTGCCGCAACACCTCGTCGACCAGGGCGATCTGGGCCGAGCCGTACGGCAGATGGCGGGCCTCCTGCAGCACGCCCCACAGCTCTTCGGAAGTCTTCATCGGGTCTCCTCCCCGGGGACGGCCCGGTCCAGCAGGCCCAGGAACGATGTGGTCAGCAGGGCCGCGTCGGCCGGCCGGATCGGATGGTGACCGAGCAGCAGCGCCTGGCCGTAGAGCGACTCCACGGCCAGCCCGGCGAGCTCCGAGTCGCCCAGCAACGCCACCCGCCGGATCAGCGGATTGCGGTGGTTCAGCACGAGCTGCGGCCGATCGTTCGGCACCGTCGAGGAGAGCGCGTCGAGCACCCCGCCCCACAGGTCGTCGGCCTGATCCCGGCTCGCGGTGAACTCGTCGTGGAACGCGGCGGCCCGGCTCACCAGATACAACGCGGGCAGACCGGCCGGGTCGAACGCACGGACCACCACCTCGCAGCCCAGCTTGTCCAGGCGGCGCTGGGCCGCCGACAGGAACGGGCGCAGCCGCAGCTCGACCTCCGCGTCGACCGCGGTGAACCGGGTGGTCAGATCGGTCGGGTCGAGCCGCTCCACCCGCACCTCGGGGTCGGTGACGGCGAGCCGCTGGATCAGGTCGGAGTCGTAGACGTAACCACCGTTGATCAGGCCCACGTCCTGCGCGGCCGCGACGGCGGCGAGCTGGCGGAACTCGTCGGCGGTCGCGGCATAGCGGAGCACGCCGAATCGCGCCCGGAACTCGGCGAGCGTCAGCTCACCCATGTTGGTCTGCATCGGATACCACTGCTCGACCAGGCGCAGCATCTCGTCGTCGTGCAGCGCCAGCGCCTTCACACCGAGGTGGTGGATCTGCAGGAACTGGGCGAGGCGCCGCGGATCGGTCGTGGAGAGCCGGACCAGCCAGCCACGCAGCTGATCGGCGATCGCCTCCCGCGTCTCGGCCAGCATGCCGTCGTCGTAGAGCGCCTCACGGCTCGCGGTCGGGCGCAGCTCGGTGCTGTCCACCACACACCGCGCGAAGAACGCCCATTCCGGGAGCAACCCCTCCACGCTCTCGGAGAGCAGCATCCGCTTGAGGTAGACCCGGTGGCCGCCACGACTGGCCGGATTGACCGGCGTGGGCAGCACGAACGCCGCGCCACTCAAGCCGGCGCCGGGAACGTTCAGCTCGATCACGTCAAAAGGACGGAAACCCAGGACCTTTTCGGCGTACGCGTTTCGCTCGCCCGCCGGCAGCGCCCACGGCACCGTCCCGGCAGTGACGCGGCGCCCGTCCACGGTCACGTCCACCGGCAGCAGCGAACCGTAGAGCTCGGCCAGCTCGGTCACGGTCGCACCGGTCAGGTAGTGCTCGGCGCCCCGCCGCGGCATCAGGGTGACCGTGGTGCCGGGCTCACGCTTGTCGCCGGGCCGCACCTCGTAACGCCCATCGGAGAATCCGGTCCAGAGAACCGGGGCGGCGCCCTCGCGCCGGGTGTGCACCCGGATCTCGTCCGCCACTAGGAAACAGGAGAGCAGGCCGATGCCGAACTGGCCGAGGAACTCGTGCCGGGCGAAGCCCAGCTCGTCCCGCTTCGAGCTGCGGCCGATGGTGGCGAGCAACTCGTGCACCTGCGCCTCGGTGAGCCCGATGCCGTTGTCGGTGATCCGCAGCGTGTCGCCGGTGGTGATCGCGACCCGGCCGGCGTGATCGGGGCCGACCGCGGTGATCGCGTCGACGGCGTTCTGCAGGAGCTCGCGGACATACACGCGGGGGCTCGCGTAGAGGTGGTGACTGAGCAGGTCGACGATGCCCCGTAGATCGACCTGGAAGGTGTTGCTCACGGCAGCGCACGGTACCGGGTTCGTCTGACAAAAACTGCGCGGTTTCCGCCTTCGCCTGACTTCGCCTGACTTCATCTGGCTTCGCCTGACGAACCGGCGTTCCGCCTTCGTCTGACTTCTCTGACTTCGTCTGACGAACCGGGGTTCCGCGAGAGGCGCTTTCGCCTCTCGCGGAATCTCAGCTCAGCCCGCCGGGCTCCGCGCCCTTGGCGATCGGGGCCCGGACCAGGTTGCCCCACTCCGTCCAGGAACCGTCGTAGTTGCGCACCTGCGGGTACCCCAGGAGGTGGTGCAGGACGAACCAGGTGTGGCTGGAACGCTCGCCGATCCGGCAATACGCGATGATGTCGTCGCCCGTCTCCAGGCCCAGCTCGTCGCGGTAGATCTTGATCAGGTCGTCGTGCGCCTTGAACGTGCCGTCGTCGTTCGCCGCGGACTTCCACGGCTTGCTGAACGCGCCCGGGATGTGCCCGCCACGCAGCGCGCCCTCCTGCGGATAGGCCGCCATGTGGGTGAGCTCGCCGGTGTACTCCTGCGGGGAGCGCACGTCGACCAGCGGCCGCCCGCTGGCGATGTGCCCCATCACCTGGTCGCGGAACGCGCGGATCTCCACGTCGTTGCGGACCGGCACCGGATACTCCGCCGTGGCGCGGGTCGTCTTGTCCCGCGTCACCGGACGTCCCTCGGCCACCCACTTCTGGCGGCCACCGTCGATAAGGCGCACGTCGCGGTGTCCGAAAAGACTGAAGACCCAGAGTGCGTACGACGCCCACCAGTTGAAATTGTCGCCGTAGAACACGATCGTGTCGTCGCGGCCGATGCCCTTCGCCTCACACATCGCGGCGAACGCGGCCGGATCCAGGTAGTCCCGGGTGAGCTGGTCGTTCAGCTCGAGATGCCAGTCGACCTTGACCGCGCCCGGGATGTGCCCGGTGTCGTAGAGCAGAACATCCTCGTCCGACTCGACGACCACCAGGCCGGGGGTGTCCAGATTCGCGGCGAGCCACTCAGTCGTGACCAGTTTGTCGGGGTGCGCGTAGGCCTGCAGCGCCTGCGCCGGATCGTTCGGAACGGACATGCCTGTCACGCTAGTCCTTACCGGTCGCCGATCGGGGCCAGCACGGGTCGCTTGGCCGTCACGAGGTCACCCGAGGACTGCCCGCGCAGGTGCCGCCCGACCCAGGGCGCCAGGTGCTCGCGCGCCCAGCGCAGGTCGGCGCTGCGAGCAAGCCGCCACGGGGTGGGCTGCGGCGCCGGCGGAACCAGCATCCAGTCCTCCTCAACCCCGACGCCCAGCGCGTTCAGCACGTGACCGGCGACCCGGCGATGCCCGGACTCGGACAGGTGCAGCCGGTCGTCGCTCCACAGGCTGCGGTTCAGGTAGGCATGATCGGCGAAAAGATCGATCAGGTACGCCCCGTGCTTGCGCGCGATGTCCCGAAAGCCGTCGTTGAGGATCGCCGCACGGGCGCCGATCATGCGCTGACCGCCGGGGATGTGCACGGCGACGTCGGCGAACCGGAACATGATCACGTCCGCGCCGGTCGCCCGGATGCGCGCGATCACCGGCTCGATCCTGTCGACCAGGATGTGTGGATCGACCCGTGGCCGCAGGATGTCGTTCCCGCCGGCCGCGAAACTCACCAGGTCGGGCTTCATCTCCAGGGTCGGCTCGAGCTGCTCGGCGACCACCTGGTCCAGGAGCCGGCCGCGGATCGCCAGATTGGCATATCCGAAGTCGGGACCGGAGTCGACCGCGAGACGGGTGGCGACCAGGTCAGCCCATCCGCGGTACGTGCCGTCCGGATACCCGTCGCACATGCCCTCGGTGAAGCTGTCGCCCATTGCCACGAAGCTGCGCCAGGCCATCGTTCCCCCTAACGACTGTTCAGCTGTGGTTGCCGGATCAGTTTCCTCCGCAGATGTAAGGAGCGGAACGTGACGATGGCGACACCTAGATAAGCACGTGATTTAGTCGGTGGCCCTCTCTAAGATGTCGGTCCCCTCTCGTGGAACCGGTGAGTGAAAGCACGTGCCGCCGGTGGACGTTCCGGGGTTAGTCGTGGGAGAACTGGAGTAATCGACGTATCGACGGCGATAGGGGTGGGGTATGGCGAGGCTGGTTGCGGACGCGATGACGCGGCGGGTGGTCTACCTGCCCGAGGACACTCCGCTCGACGAAGCCGCACAGGCGATGCGCGACCAGGGCATCGGCGACGTGGTGGTGACCCACGGGCCGACCATGGCCGGCATCGTCACCGATCGGGACATCGTCGTCCGGGCCATCGCGGAGAACCTGCCCGCCGCCACGACCACGCTCGGGTCGATCGCCACGCGGGAGCTCATCATGATCGAGCAGAACGCGACGGTGGAGGAGGCGGTGCAGGCGATGCGGTCGCGGGCTGTCCGGCGGCTGCTGGTCTGCGACAACGACCGCAAGGTGGTCGGCCTGATCAGCCTGAGCGACGTGGCCCTGCTCCCCGCCTCCGCCGCCGCCTGACCACACCACCAGCCAGCAGCCCCGGCGCTGGTCGCCCTCGCGCGCCCGGCCGCCCGCCTCGGCCGTCGCCCCCTGCTACCCCCGCCCGCC
>KL571220.1:0-2298 GCA_000715855.1 Actinoplanes liguriensis | reverse complement strand
GCCTCGGCCTTCACCCCTGATACCCCCGCGCCCTCGACCCTCGCCTCTGCTACCTCTGCGCCTCGGTCCCCGACTCTGCTACCTCCGTGCCCCTCGGTCCTCGCCCCCGCTACCTCCGCGCCCCTCGGTCCTCGCCGCCCGCTACCTCCGCGGCGGGAGTGACGTGGGCCTCCTTTCGAGGCACTTCGGCGTGTGCGCATTCCGCGTAAGTTGGTCTTCGTGACCGACATGCCGCCGAAGCTCGCCGAGATCGTCGAGGAGTTCGCCTCCGCGCCCCGCGAGGTGGTCCTGGAGATGCTGCTGGAGTTCTCCGACGCGGTGCCGCCGCTGCCGGCCGAGCTGGCCGGGCACGTCGGCATGGAGCAGGTCCCGGAGTGTCAGACCGCGTTCTTCCTCAAGGCCGAGGTGCAGCCGGATGCCACCGTGGTGACGTTCTTCGACTGCCCGCCCGAGGCGCCCACCACCCGCGCCTTCGCCGGGATCCTCGCCGAGGGCCTGGCCGGGGCGGCCGCGCCGGAGATTCTCGCCGTGCCGGATGATCTCTACGCTCGCATGGGTCTGGCCCAGGCGATCAGCCCGCTCCGGATCCGCGGCGGTTCGGCGATCCTGGGCCGCCTGAAGCGTCAGATCGCCGAGCAGTTGAGCTGACCCTTCGAAACGGAGAAGCGTGGACATCCAGGTCTGGTCCGACGTCATCTGCCCGTGGTGCTACATCGGCAAGCGCCGCCTCGAGAACGCGCTCGCCCAGTGGGACGGTGAGGCAACCGTCACCTACCGGGCGTTCCAGTTGGATCCCTCCCCGGTGCCGCATCCGCTCCCGATCAAGCAGGTGATGGCGGCGAGAGTCGGTGGAGCCGAGCGGGCCGGCGAGATGCTCGCCCACGTCACCGCTCTGGCCGCCACCGAGGGGCTCACGCTCGACTTCGACCATGCGCTCGCGGCCAACACACTCGCCGCGCACCGGCTGATCGCCTGGGCCGCCACCCAGGGCCGGCAGTCCGACATGGTGGACGCCGTGCAGCGCGCGCACTTCACCGGCGGCGCCGACATCGGCTCGCTGCCGGTGCTCGCTAGGACCGCGGGCTCGATCGGCCTGAACGCCGCAGCGGCGCTCGCCTATCTGGAGTCGGAGGCCGGGACCAGCGCGGTCGCCACCGACCTGGCGGAGGCCCGGGAGTTGAACATCGCGAGCGTCCCGTTCTTCTTCATCGACGGGAAGTACGCCGTGCCGGGCGCGCAGGAGACCACCGTGCTCCTGTCCGCCTTTGCCGAGATCGCCCGCAGGGGAGCCGTCGACGTCGGTCTATAGCGTTTCACGTGGAACGATATAGACACTGATCCACGTATCGACGTGGGTCTCAGCCGATCTCCTTGGCGAGGCCCTCGATCACCAGTGCGCCGGGAAGGGCGCCGAGCGCCGGACCGGCTACCGCGATCTTGCTGTGCCGGACGCCCGAGCCGATGATGACGTGCGGTGCGGCGATCACCCGGGAGTCGACCAGGATCGGCCAGTCCGCCGGCAGTCCGATCGGTGTGATCCCGCCGTACTCCATCCCGGTCAGCGACACGGCCTCGTCCATCGGCGCGAAGCTGCACTTGCGTACATCGAGGTGGCGTCGGATCACCCCGTTCACATCCGCTCGCGTCGTGGCGAGGATGACGCAGGCCGCGTACTTCGTGACCTCCCCGCGCCGGCCCGCCACGATCACGCAGTTGGCCGACTCGGCGAGCGTCACCCCGTACGCCTCGCAGAACGCCGCGGTGTCCGCCAGCCCCGGATCGATCGGCGCGACCAGCACCTGGTCCGCATCCACCGGCGCCTCGTCGGGCCAGACCGCCAGGGCCTTGGCGACCGGGGCCGCGAGCAGATCGGGTCGAGACTGAGCAGATTCGGTCTGCAGGCTTCCCATCACGCCCGCCATCATCGCCCCTACCCCGGCCCCGCAGCCACAGGACACCCTCCCGGGCCCGTCGATCGGCACACAGGACCCTCTCCGGCCCGCTGATCGGACACAGGACCCTCCCCAGCCAGCTGGTCCACCACAGGACCCTCCGCGGCCGCTGATCGGCACACTCCGAGGGCACCAACTCGCAGGCCGCAACTTGGCCAGGCCAGCCGTCCGCCGGGTTCCACCAAGGCCCGGCTACGAGCCACCGCCAACGACGCCCCCAGCCCACCCGACGACCAGCACTCAGGGGCCGGCACCCAGCGACGAGCAGCCCGCACCCACTAGACCCATGCCGCTCAGCCCCGGACCCTGCAGCCCCACGGCCCCACGGCCCCGCACCCCGTGGCCC
>KL571219.1:63319-63449 GCA_000715855.1 Actinoplanes liguriensis | reverse complement strand
TGGTGGGTGGGTTCTGATGATCGTCACAACACTCCAGGCGAGCAGCCATGTGGTCGAGCCCAGCAACACGACGCGGCTGCGCCCAGCGACACGGCAGGGTTGAGCCCAGCGACACCGCGGGGTTGA
This sequence comes from Actinoplanes liguriensis, assembly GCA_000715855.1. Taxonomy (GTDB): domain Bacteria; phylum Actinomycetota; class Actinomycetes; order Mycobacteriales; family Micromonosporaceae; genus Actinoplanes; species Actinoplanes liguriensis. Next base: position 63,323 of record KL571219.1, on the reverse strand, counting down.
GCCC
>KL571219.1:62810-63046 GCA_000715855.1 Actinoplanes liguriensis | reverse complement strand
TTGAGCCCCAGCGACACCACGGGTTAAGCCCAGCAACGCGGCCGCGGCGCCTTCATCGGCAGACCCACCGCCGGGCCGGGCCGCCGGACGCGCGGATCGCGGTAAATGAGGTCGCCGACTCACTTCTTCCACCTTTCCGCTTGGCGACAATATTCTTTCCGGCGTCGCGCGGAGGAGAATATTTTTAGCGCTTCCCGACGCTTACACTTTCCTCTCCGGCGGTGGAACAATTTAGG
>KL571219.1:62344-62530 GCA_000715855.1 Actinoplanes liguriensis | reverse complement strand
GTCTCACGAATGCGAGACCGCACCGCAGCGCGGAACTATTCGGCCGAGAAAGAGGAATTCCGGCGCGAACATCAACGGCATCGCGACTGGGGTTTGCGGCAGCGACATACCCGGAAGCTGGTCCGGTCAGGGTGGAGCGCATCGGAGGCATGGGCGGCCGTCACCGCAGGCGATGATCAACGACGA
>KL571219.1:61734-62113 GCA_000715855.1 Actinoplanes liguriensis | reverse complement strand
CCTGCACCTCGCCCTGGTCCGGCCCCTGCACCTCGCCCGAAGTCGGCTCCTGCACCGCCCGTGCCGCTACACCTCGCCCGGAGCCTGTTCCTGCGCCTACCTGCGCACCTCATCCCAAGCCGGCTCTTGCACCTGCCCGCGCTCCTGCACTTCGCCCTGGTCCGACCCCTGCACCTGCCTCTGCTCCTGAACCTCGCCCGGAGCCAGCTCCTGCACCTGCTCGCGCACCTGCACCTCGCCCGGAGCCGGTTCCTGCATCTGCCCGCGCGCCCTATCCGGAGCCGGTCTCCTCTGCGGCTGCCGGAGGGCTGGCCCCGGTAAATGCGCCTGGCTCGACTGGGCTTGGGCCTAGCTGTGGGCGCGCTGGGCTTTTTATTGT
>KL571219.1:59106-61475 GCA_000715855.1 Actinoplanes liguriensis | reverse complement strand
GTGTGTGTTGGTGGTCCAGGTGGCACTCGGTCGGATGCAATGGTGCCGGGTTCGCTGTGGTCACCGGGCTGTGGTCGAGCCTAAAGCAGGCGATTGTTGCATCGGGGTGAGAACTGTTTCTGGGAGTGTTCGTGGTCCGCCGGAAATATCGGCGGGGCATTTTTGTGCAGGGTTGCGCGTGGTGTGACCTCTGCAATGTGCTCTTCTCGGCGGCCGGCCGGCCGGCCGGCCGGATCGCAGCGCGGATCAGTAGCGGGGACGTCGGACGGCAGCTCGGTCGTCAGTTTGCCGATGGGCAGCCTGAATCAGTAGCGGCGAGCGGCAGGCGGCGAGCGGCAGGCGGCGGGTCGACTGGTCGTTTGCCGATGTGGGCGGCCTGGATCAGGGGTGGCATGCGTCAGGCGGCGGCCCAGCCGGTTAGTTCGCCTACGTAGTCGGTGATCAGGCCGGCTGCTCCGGCTTCGGCCAGGGCGCGCCACTGGGTCATGTCGTTGGCGGTCCATGGCATTACGCCGACCCCGAGCGTGGTCAGCTCCGCGACCGTGGGCGCGCCGGTGAGCACGTCCTCCACCGGCGGGTTGCAGTAGGCGACGTCCAGCTCGCGGCACAGCTCGACGGTTTCCGCGTCGAAGCGGAACAGCAGCAGGCCGCGGCGGACTTCGGGGGCGACCTGGCGGGCCTTGCGGACCACGTCCGCCTCGAAGCTCTGCACCACGGTGCGGTCCAGCAGGTCGTACTCGGCGAGGGCGGCCATCACCGCCTTCACCTCGTCGAGCGTGGCCGGCGGTTTGATCTCCAGCAGCAGTTCGGCCGCGGTGGGCCGGAGCGCCTCCAGGGCCTCGACCAGCGTGGGCACGCGCAGACCGGCGTGCCCGGGGCCGAACCACGAGCCGGCGTCGAACCCGGCGATCTCGTCGGCCCGCAGGTCCCAGACCCGGCCGGAGCCGGTGGTGGTGCGGTTCACCGTGCGGTCGTGGATCACCACCGGTACGCCGTCGGCGGTGGCTCGCACGTCGAACTCGACGAACGTGGCGCCGGCCCGGGCCGCGGCGACCAGGGCGGGCAGTGTGTTCTCCGGGGCGACGGCGCTGTAGCCCCGGTGGGCGACCCGGTGCAGCATCAGTGGGACCCGCGCGGCGACGCGACGGGCGCCGACGGGGCGACCGGGAGGCCGGTGGGGTCCACCTCGCCGGAGGCGACCAGCACGGCCGGGCCGGCCAGCCACCACGCGCCCTGCTCGTCGCAGGTGATCACGAGCCGGCCGCCGAGCACATCGACCGCGACCGAGCCACGGGTCAGGCCGGCCTCGCGGAGGGCGACCGCGCCGACCGCGAGCGCGCCGGTGCCGCAGGACATGGTCTCGCCGGAGCCACGCTCGTGCACCCGCATCGTCACGTGCCTGTCACGGCCGTCCAGGTCCTCGGCGGGCTCGACGAACTCGACGTTCACCCCGGCGCTGAACAGCGTGCGGTCGACCATCGGGGCGGTGGTGAGGTCGAGGCCGCCCAGGGCGACACCGTCGTGCAGGCCGCAGACCAGGTGCGGGTTGCCGCAGTCGACGGCGATGCCGGGAACGGTCAGGGAGCCCACGGTGGCGGTGCTCGCCGCGTACACCCTGGGGGTGCTCATCCGTACCGAAATGATGTCGTCCTGGACCACCGCGTGCATGATCCCGGCGCGGGTCGCCACCGGCAGGCCCGCCGGGCCGGGCGTGGCCAGGTTGTTCTCCACCAGGTAACGGGCGAAGACCCGCACGCCGTTGCCGCACATCTCGGCGATCGAGCCGTCGCTGTTCCAGTAGTCCATGAACCATTCGGCCTCGGCGGCGTGCTCGACCGACGAGGGGTGTTTCGCGGCTCGGACGACCCGGAGCACGCCGTCGCCGCCGATCCCGCGCCGCCGGTCGCAGAGCGCGGCGACCAGCGCCGGCGTCAGCTCCAGCTCGCCGTCCGGGTCGGGGAGGATGACGAAGTCGTTCGAGGTGCCGTGGCCCTTGGTGAAAAACACGCGGTCCATCATCGCGCAAGAGCCAGGGCATCGGCTACGAGTGTCGGCGCCGCGCCGTCCAGCCAGGTGATGTTCGGGTCGCGGCGGAACCAGGAGCGCTGCCGCCGGACGAACCGCCGGGTGCCGCGGACGGTGTCCTCCATCGCCTCGGCTCCGGTCATCTCGCCGTCCAGTTCCGCGAGCGCCTGCTGGTAGCCGAGCGCCCGGGAGGCCGTCCGCCCGTCCCGGATGCCGGCCTTGTCCAGGGCGCGGACCTCGTCGAGGAGGCCGGCCGCCCACATCAGGCCGACCCGCTCGGCGATCCGCTCGTCGAGGCCGGCGACGTCCCGGTCGACGCCGATCTGCACCGAGTCGTAGTGCGG
>KL571219.1:57158-58904 GCA_000715855.1 Actinoplanes liguriensis | reverse complement strand
GATCTGCACCGAGTCGTAGTGCGGCTTCGGGTCGGGCAGCGCCGCGGTGAACGGCTGCCCGGTCAGCTCGATCACCTCCAGGGCGCGGACGATCCGGCGGCCGTTGGACGGCAGGATCTTCTCCGCGGCGACCGGGTCGCGCTCGCTCAATCGGGCGAACAGCGGCGCCGGGCCGATCTCGGCGAGCTCCGCCTCCAGCCGCGCCCGGATCTCCGGGTCGGTGCCCGGGAACTCGAACTCCTCCAGGACCGCCCGCACGTACAGTCCCGATCCGCCGACCAGGAGAGGCACCTTCCCGCGTACGAGGATGTCGTCGATCGCCGCCCGGGCCAGCGCCTGATATTCGGCGACGGCCGCGGTGACCGACACGTCCCAGATGTCGAGCAGATGGTGCGGAACGCCCGCGCGCTCGGCGACGGTCAGTTTCGCGGTCCCGATGTCCATCCCGCGGTAGAGCTGCATCGAGTCGGCGTTGACCACTTCACCCCCCAGTTCCTGGGCGAGTGCGATGCTCAGCGCGGACTTCCCCGCCGCTGTCGGGCCGACGACGGTGACCACGCGGGGACTTGGACTCGACGGCACAAAGCAACCGTAGGACAAGGTTGTGTCACGGTCGTCGGTGGGAGCTTTCCCCTGACCGGGTTGGACCTGTGACAATGCGCGAGAAAGAATGCCACTGAGAAGGTTGGCATTCCACTGCGCTGTGGCGGTGGCCGGGGACCGGAGTGGTCCGGCGGCGCCGGGAGAACGAGGATGAGCTCATGAACACCGACTGGACTGCCTTCGGGCGCGTGGATGCCGACGGCACCGTGTACGTGAAGACCGCCGAGGGCGACCGGGTGGTCGGCTCGTGGCAGGCCGGGACTCCTGAGGAGGGCCTCGCCCACTTCGCCCGGCGATTCGAGGACCTGCTGACCGAGGTCGAGCTCGTCGAGGCTCGTCTCAAGTCCGGCGCCGCGGATGCGGCCCACTCCCTGAGCAGTGTCAAGCGCCTGCGCACTCAGGTCGAAGAAGCCCACGTGGTGGGCGACATCGACGGTCTCACCGCCCGCCTGGAGCGGCTCGCCACCCTCGCCGACGAGAAGGCGGGCGAGGCCAAGGCCGCCCGCGAGGTCGCCCGGACCGAGGCGCTGGCCCGCAAGACGGCCCTGGTCGAGGAGGCGGAGAAAATCGCCGCCGAGGCCACCGGCTGGAAGTCGGCCGGCGACCGGCTCAAGGAGATCCTCGACGAGTGGAAGACGATCCGCGGCGTCGACAAGAAGACCGACGGTGAGCTGTGGAAGCGGTTCGCCGCTGCCCGGGACGGGTTCACCCGGCGCCGGGGCGCGCACTTCGCCACCCTCGACGGGCAGCGCAAGCAGGCCCAGACCGCCAAGGAGGACCTGGTCAAGGAGGCGGAGGCGATCTCCGGCTCGGACGAGTGGTCCAGCACGGCGAACCGGCTCAAGGAGCTGATGACCGAGTGGAAGGCGGCACCGCGCGCCGCCAAGGAGGCCGAGCAGCGCCTCTGGGAGCGTTTCCGGGCCGCTCAGGACGCGTTCTTCACCCGGCGCAGCGAGGTCTTCTCGGCCCGCGACGCGGAATACCAGGGCAACCTGGACCGCAAGCAGGCGATCCTGGCCGAGCTCGAGGCGATCGACGTCGACGCGGACGCCCGGGCCGCGCAGAACAAGCTGCGTGACGCGCAGGCCGCCTGGCACGAGGCCGGTCGGGTGCCCCGCGAGGCCGCCGCCGGGCTGGACCGCC
>KL571219.1:54428-56938 GCA_000715855.1 Actinoplanes liguriensis | reverse complement strand
CCGCCGAGGACCGGATCCGGGTCGCGATGGACTCCGCGTGGCGCAAGACCAGCCCGCAGGACAACCCGCTGCTGCGTCAGATGCGTGACCAGGTCGCCGAGGCCGAGCAGCGTCTGGCCCGTGCCCAGGCGGCCGGTGACGCCCGGCGGATCAAGGAGGCCGAGCAGGCGCTCGCCTCGAAGAAGCAGTTCCTGGCGCTGGCCGAGCAGGCCAACTGACCCCAGCGTTCCCGAAAGGGCGACGGATCGATGGATCCGTCGCCCTTTCGCGTTCCCCTGGTCCGGACCGGTGGGCCATCATGGACTGGTCGACCGGAATGGTGGTGCGCACCCGTGAGGATCGAACCGCGACAACACCTGCTGGAAACGTGGAAGGCGACCGTCGCGACGTCGTGGCGTGACGGCACCTGGCAGTGGGGCGGCCGGGACGGCGCCAACTCGATCAGCGACGCCGAGCAACTGCTCTGCATTCTGCTGCCGGCGACCCAGGTCACCCCGTTCGCGGTGGATCGTCCGAACACGACGGCGGACGAGATGCTGACCGCCCTGGCGCCGCTGGGCGACGAGCGGACCATCCCGGTGCGCCTGGTGGAGGTCGCCACCGACTACTTCGAGCGGTATCGGGACGAGAGCGGCCGGCCGACGTTCGCCGGTGACGGCTACTACTCGGCGGAGGACGACGAGGGTCTGACCGACACGCAGCTCGGCCGCGACATCGTGGACTCGTTCGCCGTCTCGGTCACGCTCGCCCTGTCCACGATCGGCTTCGTGCGGATCTTCCGGCAGTCGGTCACCCGCGTCGACCTGCGTGAACGGCTGCGCCGACTGGAGCGGCTGGCGAGCACCCGGCTCACCGCGGCCATGGTCGGGCTGTTGCGCAGCTTCTCCACGCACGTCTTCGAGGCCGGCAGCGAGCCCGGCCGCACCCTGATCGCCACGCTGAACCGGGCGGGCCTGCCGTCGAAGCAGGTGGTCGCCCAGTTCCGGGAGGCGCTCCGGGAGACGATCGCGTCGTTCGGCGAGGTGCTGATCGGGTCCGGGCAGACGAGTCAGGTGGAGGGCGCCGACAGGCTGTTCGAGTGCGGCTGGTCCTGGGGCGTCGTCAAGGACGCTCCGGCGGTCGGGTCGAGCCGCCGGGCGACGCCGGCGACGACATCGGCGACCAGCCGGACGGCTCCGCCGAGAACAAGCCGTACCTGTACTTCACCGTGGTCGCCATCGACGCGATCGAGGACCTGTTCTCCGAGCGGACACGCGTGCTCGGCCTGCTCGACGAGGAGCAACAGCGGCTCTCCCGAGCACTTCAGCTGCGGTGGGACCTGACGTTGACGTACTGGGCGACCGTGGCGACCTTCGGCGACGGGCCGGTCTGGCCGCTGGAGGACCCGCCCTGGCAGACCACCGACAGCCGGCGCAGTGAGTACTTCACGCTGCTGGTCACGTCCATCGTGGCGAAGAGCCTGGTCCGGAGCCGCGGCACGGACGCCCAGCTGGCGAGGATCGGCACGGTGCTCTCCGATCTCGCCAACGAGGCCCGGGTGACCCGGATGCACCAGCCCGGTGACTCCGCGATCGGGTTGCACGAGCCGGGGCTGCGGATGGTGCTGGAGGAGTCCGGCGACGCGGACGCCGAGGCGAAGGCCCGGCCGCAGTGGACCGTCAGCGAGTTCGCCTCCCTGCTGCTGCGACGCTGCGTCGTGGTGGCCGGATTGCTGCACGACACCGAGGAGCGGGTCCGCCTGCTGCGTCTCGCCGACCGGGTGTGGGACCACATCGCCCGCCGCAGGTTCACCGACGGCGATTTCCGGGGCCTGTGGGATCAGCCGGCCCGGGTCTTCGAGAGCGTCCCCGAGTACACCGGGCCGTCCTGGTACCACACCGAACGCGTGGTCCAGTGCCTGGTCGCCGCGGCTCACCTGGTCAGCCGGGAGCCGCTGGTGAACGACCGCCTGGTGAGTCAGGCGTTCGACGTGCTCTACGAGGCCGAGCACCTGTACGACATGGAGCTCATGAGGGGCTCCGCCAATGTGAGCCTCGGATTGAAGGACCACTTGACCGAGATCCGGGCCAAGCTCGAACGCGCTCGCGCCATCGCCCGCACCCGGCCCGCCGCGGCCGCCGCCATCGGCACCTCGGCGCTGGAGATGCTCGACGCCCTGGACGCCGTCCGCGACTCGTCGAACTCGGTCCTCTGATGTTCGTCTTCGGCGCGTCCGACAAGGGTGGCACCGGCCGCTCGGTGACCAGCTGCAACCTGCTGTACCGGGCGGCCCTCGACGGCCACGACGTCTGCTACCTGGACTTCGACTTCGGCTCCCCGACGGCCGGGGCGGTGTTCGGTGTCGAGCGGGCGGAGAACGGCACGGCCGGCGGCAACGGGTTGCACTCGTACCTGCGCGGCGCGGCGACCGAGCCGGAGCGGATCGACGTGTGGGAGGAGACCGGCTTCGCGATGGTCCGTGACCGTCCGGTCGGCGCGGGCCGCCTGGTGCTGCTGTCTCTTATACACAT
>KL571219.1:52986-54240 GCA_000715855.1 Actinoplanes liguriensis | reverse complement strand
CCCCCCGGCGACATCGGCGGCAGCGACTTCCGCGGCGGCGGCGACGATTTGGTGGAACGGTGCCGCGACCTGTTCCTGCGTCTCAGCGAAGAGTTCTCGATCTGTTTCGTGGATCTGAGCGCCGGGCGCAACCTGGCCGTGGAGCTGGCGCTCCGGGTGACCGCGATGCCGCCGATGCAGGAGCTCGTCAGCCGGTGGCTGGTCTTCCACCGGTGGACCAGGCAGCACGTGATGTCGGCCGGCAACCTGGTCAACGGCCCGCGCGGGCTGCTGCCGGTCGCCAAGGAGCTCGGGCACGATCCGCAGGCGTTCGCGAGCAGCCTGCGCTACATCCGGACCGTGGTGATCAACCCGAACTCCCCCGCCCAGCGCGGCCTCACCACCGCGCAGGGCATCTGGCTCAACGAGTGCGACTCCCGGCTGCTCCGGCTGGCCGGCGACCACCAGCTCGGGCGGAACGTGGTGCTGGGCTCCGTCCCGTCGGATCCGGTCCTGCAGTGGCACGAGCAGCTGATCACCGACAGCGACGTGGTGCGGGGCATCGCGAACGTGGAGACGCGGGACGCGTTCGTCCGGCTCGCACGGGTCCTGGTCGACGCGGAGGCCTGGCAGGCCCTCTGATGTGAGCTGCGCAATGCGGACAGCGGCCGCGCTTTCCGGCCCGGCGGCCCGGCGGCCCGGCGGCTTTCAGGAGGCCTGGTTCGTGGCCGGGGTGGTCGTGTCGGCCGGCCAGGGCGGGACACACCGGCTGAGCCATGAGGAGCGGGCCACGGCCACCGGCACGAGTTCCTCGCACCGCTCCGGGGGCAGGCGGAGCGCGCCGTCCGGCGGCGGGCGGAGCGCGCCGTCCGGCGGCGGGCGGAGCGCGCCATCCGGGGACAGGCGGAGCGCGCCATCCGGGGGCAGGCAGAGCGCGCCGTCCGGCGGCAGGCGGAGTGCGCCGTCCGGCCACACCACGCGGACCTCGGTGCCGTGCTCACGGGCGAACGCCACGGTCTCGGCGGTGCCGCCGCGCAGCCCCTCGTCGCTGCCGTCCCAGACCGCGACCAGCAGGTCACTGCGCAGGACCACCTCCCGGCTGGCCGCCTCGTACGACGCCTCGGGCGGCCCCGGCACCGTTATCTTGGTGACGTCGGTGGCGAACTTCAGCAGGGCGCGCAGGTTCCGGTCCTCCTCCGGCGCGGCGGAGATCTCCGGGACCGGCAGGACCGCCTCCCACGAGCCGCGGCAGGCCATCACCGCCTCGGCGAAGAG
>KL571219.1:51332-52823 GCA_000715855.1 Actinoplanes liguriensis | reverse complement strand
CCCTCGCGCCATCAGAGATGTGTATAAGAGACAGGGTCACACCGTGGACACCGGAATAGCCCTTGAGCAGCCGTTTCAGGTCGCGGGCGATCAACCGGTGGGCCGACGGCCGCAATCGGACATGGCCCGTCACGCCGATGCGCACCATTGCTTCCCCTCGTCTCACGCCGGGTGCAGAGCCCGGTTTGCCTCAGTGTCCGCCAATCGGACAACCTGGAAGCCAGCCTCGCCTAGAATGTCCGGAATGTCACGGATAGCCGCTCGACACTTCTCCTGGCCGTCGACCGGAAGGTCCTCCCAGTCACGCAGGTAGGGAGCCGTCTGGTCGTCGATCGGCACGCCCCGCTCGCGCGCCTCCGCCTCGGTCGCCTCGGCCCAGCGGCGCGACTCACGACGCGCCAGCGCCTCGATCTCGTCGTCCCGGAAGCGGAAGACCTCGGCGGATCCGCCGGCCGGCACGATCGCGCAGTTCGCCCGGTGCAGTTTCGGCCCGATGTCGGCGGCCTGCAAACGGTTCGACCGGCGCAGCGACTCGGGCAGGTCGGCCCAGGACGGGACGACGCGCCGGTCGCCACGGGCCTGGCCGGCGACCACGTAGCGCTCGTGGATCAGGCGGGCCAGCCGCTCGGAGAGGTCCTCGGCGATCAGGGCCGGGTCGCCACCGGCCGCGACCGGCGAGAACAGGCGGAGCCGGCCACCCAGCGGGTCGAGCAGCGGTGGCGTCCGGCGCGGGCGGAACACGTCGGCGAGCTCGGCCAGGCCGTCCACGGCCACCACCACGTCGCCGTCGACCGCGTGCCACAACCGGTACTCGGAGAGCGCGAGCTGCAGACCGTACCGCTCGTCGGTGAAGCAGAGGAACGCCCGGTCATAGCGAGGTTCCCGATCGATCACGTCGGAGAGCATTCCCTCGTACGCCGTGATCCGGCACCCGTCCAGCAACGTCCCGTGCCGCCGGGCGAGTCGCGCCAGCTCCCGGGTCGCGTCCGGCGCGACGAAGTCCACCTCGACCCGGCTGCCCGCGACCCGCCGGTGCAGCCGCCAGTGCCGGGCGAACTCGACCAGCAGCGACCGGGCCAGCGACGAGTCCCCGGCGACCAGCACCCGGGGCACCGACCCGTCCGGCCGGACCGGCAGCGGCGACTGGGCCAGCAGCACCCGCACGGCCAGCTCGTCGAGGTGGAAGAAGTCGAGCCGTTGGGCCGCCACGTCCGGCACGCCGAGCCGGCGCGCCTGCAGGGTCAGCGCCCAGTCCGGCTCGTGGATCTGGGCGTAGATGGCCAGGTCGGAACGGCCCGCCGGGGCCAGCCGGGACACCGCGGCGGCGATCGCCAGGTTCGCCGCGCTCTCCCCCGTGCACAGGTAGACGACGGCGGCGTGACCGGCCGCGGCGCCGCGCAGCACGTCCGGGTCATGGGCGTCGCCCTGCACGCCGAGCAGGCCGCGCCGTCGCAACTCGAGCGGGCCGATCGGCTTGGCCCGCACCCAGAC
>KL571219.1:50536-51118 GCA_000715855.1 Actinoplanes liguriensis | reverse complement strand
GGCTTGGCCCGCACCCAGACCACCCGCCGCCCGGCCAGGTGCAGCCGCTCGGCGAGGGCGCGGGCCACCGAGGTGTCCCCGCAGACCACCACGTGGTCGCGTGAGCGCCGGGCCCGCCAGCGGCGCAGCTCCGCGGCGAGCAGCACCCGGCCGGCCTCGAAGAACGCGTAGAGCGTGACGGCCGGCGCGGCGAACCGGGCGATCTGCAGCGCGAGCGGGATCCGCACCGCGTCCTGCAGCGGGTCCGCCCCGAGCACGAAGAGCTGGAGCGTGTTGTAGGTCAGGTTGAGCGGGTCACGGCTGTGCGGGTCGGCCGCCGCGGCCAGGTACTGATCGAGGCCGGCGTAGCCCAGGACCAGCGCGGCCAGCCCGGTCAGCGCGAACAGCAGGCGGGTCGCGGTGACCCCCGGCTGGCGCTGCTCGCCGCGGAGTGACAGGGGCGTGCGCGGAAAATTGACCATCGACACCTCCCGACGAATCCCAGTGTGACAGCCGCATCACTGATCGATCAACGTGGACAGCTCCGCGGCGTCGGCGTTGCCGCCGGTGCAGACCACCGCGACCGAGCGGCCGGCGAACAGG
>KL571219.1:45936-50230 GCA_000715855.1 Actinoplanes liguriensis | reverse complement strand
TCGCCGACCAGCAGGAAGTCGGCCAGCCGGGCGCGCATGACCTGCTGCGGGAGGGCGAAGCCGCGACCGGTGGCCAGCCCGGCGACCGCGGTCCGGTTGGGCCGGGCGAGCAGTTCGCCGGCGCGCCACGAGTCGTGCGCGGCCGGCGAGGCGGCGGACTGCACGCCGATCACCGCGCAGCCCGGGGCCAGGGCGGCGGCGACCAGGCAGGCGGCGGCCGCGCCGGTGCCGCTGCCGACCGGGACGACGATCGCGTCCAGCTCCGGGGCGCGTTCCAGGATCTCCAGGTAGAGCGTGCCCACCCCGGCCAGCAACTCGGGGGTGTCGCCCGGGCTGACCAGCCGCGCGCCGGACTCGGCGGCCAGCTTCCCGGCGTGTCGCTGGGCGTCCTCCAGGGTGTCCCCGGTGAGCACCGCACGACCGCCCCACGCCTCGACCGCGGCGGCCTTGGCCGGGCTGGCGTTCGCCGGCATGACGACCGTGCACGGCGCGTCGTGCAGGCGACTGGCGTACGCGATCGACTGCGCGTGGTTCCCGGTCGACCAGGTGACCGTGCCGCGCGCCCGGTCCGCGGCCGGCATGGCGTCCAGCAGGGTCAGCCCGCCGCGCACCTTGAACGCGCCGACCGGTTGCGTGTTCTCGTGCTTGACCAGCACGTTCGCGCCGGTCGCGCGGTCCAGCAGCGGGTAGTTCCACAGTGGCGTGGGCGGCAGGTGGCGGCGGACGACGTCGTGGGCGGCACGGAAGTCCGCGAGGGTCAGCTCCATGCCCCGATCGTCGGCCCGGCGCAACTCATCGGTCCAATGCCGGATTGCTCGCCGATCCATAGGCCGGATTGATAGGTTGCCGTCATGCTCGACGTATCCCGGTTACGGGTGCTGGTCGCGGTGGCCCGGCACGGCTCGGTGACCGCCGCCGCCCAGGCGCTGCACTACGCCCAGCCGTCGGTGAGCCATCACCTCGCCCGGCTGGAGGCGGAGACCGGCAGCCGCCTGACCCAGCGGGCCGGTCGCGGGATCCGGCTCACCGACGCGGGCCGGATGCTGGCCGAGCGCGCCGAGGAGATCCTGGGGCGGCTGGACGCCGCGGAGGCCGAGCTGGCGGCGCACACCGGGCTGCGCTCCGGGCGGGTCCGGCTGGCGGCGTTCCCGTCCGCGCTGGGCACGTTCGTCCCGGCCGCGGCGGCCGGTTTCACGGCCGCCCATCCCGGCGTCGACCTGCGCTTCACCGAGGCCGAGCCGCCCGAGGCGGTGCGTCTGCTGCGCAACGGCGAGGTGGAGGTGGCGCTGGTGTTCGTCTATCCGGACGAGCCCGCGCCCGACCTCGACGGCCTGCGCCACGAGCTGTTGCTCGAAGAGCCGCTCCACCTCGTGACCCCGGCCGGCTGGGGCGGTGACGACCTCGCCGCGCACCGGGACCGGCCGTGGATCTCCGGCTGCGAGCGGTGCCGGGGTGAGCTGCTGCGGGTCTGCGCGGCGGCCGGCTTCCCGCCGGACATCCGCTTCACCACCGACGACTACGTCGCCGTGCAGGCGCTGGTCGCGGCCGGTCTGGGGGTCACGGTCCTGCCCGGGCTCGCGCTTGCCGCACACCACAATTCGGGGGTACGCACGGTGGAGCTGCCCGATTCCCGCCGGAAGGTCTACACCGCGGTCTACGGTGACACGCCCGACCCGGCGGGGACGACGGCTCTGCTGGCCCAGCTGCGGACGGTCGCGGGCTCACCGCCGTACGCGCAGAGGGGTTGACATCGGCCGATCAGAGAGCGCAGCCCTCGGCGGCCGGGGGCAACGGGGCCGGGACGCCGATGGTCGGCAGGCCGAGCGAGACGCCCTTGAGCTTCGGGGTGATGCCGGCCTCGAAGGCGTCGCCGGCGCGGGTGCGACGGTGGCTCAGCGGGGCGCCGTCGGCGTTCAGGTGGTGCGGGGCGGCGTAGGTGATCACGGTTTCGACGATGTCGCCGGGGCGCGGCTTGAGTGAGCCGGTGTCGAAGTGGACCAGGCGGCCGTCGCGGGCGCGGCCGCTCATCCGGCCGGTGCGCTCGTCCTTGCGGCCCTCGCCGACCGCGACCAGGACCTCGATCTGCTTGCCGACGAGCTTCTTGTTCTCGTCCCAGGTGATCTCCTCGAGGGTGGCGATCAGGCGCTCGTAGCGGGCCTGCACCACCTTCTTCGGGATCTGGTCCGCCATGGTCGCGGCCGGGGTGCCGGGCCGGATCGAGTACTGGAACGTGAAGGCGGTGGAGAACCGGGCCTTGCGGACGACCTCGAGGGTCTGCTCGAAGTCCTCCTCGGTCTCGCCGGGGAAGCCGACGATGATGTCGGTGGTGATCGCGGCGTCCGGCATCGCGGCCCGGACCTTCTCGATGATGCCCAGGTATTTCTCCTGGCGGTAGCTGCGCCGCATGGCCTTGAGCACCCGGTCCGAGCCGGACTGCAGCGGCATGTGCAGCGAGTGGCACACGTTCGGCGTCTCGGCCATCGCGGCGATCACGTCGTCGGTGAAGTCCTTCGGGTGCGGGCTGGTGAAGCGGACCCGCTCCAGCCCCTCCACCTCGCCGCAGGCGCGAAGCAGCTTGCCGAACGCGAGCCGGTCGCCGAACTCGACCCCGTAGGAGTTCACGTTCTGCCCCAGCAGCGTGACCTCGGACACGCCCTCGGCGACGAGCGCGCGCACCTCGGCCAGGATGTCGCCCGGCCGCCGGTCCTTCTCCTTGCCGCGCAGCGCGGGGACGATGCAGAACGTGCAGGTGTTGTTGCAACCCACCGAGATCGAGACCCATCCCGCGTACGTCGATTCGCGCTTGGTGGGCAGCGTCGACGGGAACACCTCGAGCGACTCGAGGATCTCGACCTGCGCCTCCTCGTTGTGCCGCGCGCGCTCGAGCATCGCCGGGAGCGAGCCGATGTTGTGCGTGCCGAAGACCACGTCGACCCAGGGCGCCTTCTTGACGATGTCGCCCTTGTCCTTCTGCGCCAGGCAGCCGCCGACCGCGATCTGCATGCCCGGATTCTTCAGCTTGGTCGGACGCAGGTGGCCGAGGTTGCCGTAAAGGCGGTTGTCGGCGTTCTCCCGGACCGCGCAGGTGTTGAAGACGACCACGTCCGCCGCGTCGGCGTCAGCCGCGCGCACGTAGCCGGCGTCCTCCATCAGCCCGGAGATCCGCTCGCTGTCGTGCACGTTCATCTGGCAGCCGTAGGTGCGCACATCGTAGGTGCGCGCGGCGCCCTGCATCTCGGTAGTCATGGCAATTGACCAGGGTACTGCGTGGGCTCACGCGGCGGCAGGACGGCTGCAGCCCGGACCTGCCGCGCACGCGGGGTCGGCGCCCGTGCAGGGCCGGACGTGGCGCCGTTCGACGCCGTCGTCGGTCTCCTCCTCGTCGACGTGCACCAGGCGCAGCGTCCCGTTCGGCTCGGCCAGCACGTGCCGCGTCGGGTTGAGTGAATCGTCCGGGAGCAGGATGTCCGTTCCCAAGCGCACCGCGACGGCGCTGGCAACCGTTTCCTCAGCAATTTCATCGGGGGCGAGAAATACGTCAATAAGTGTCGGAAACTCGCCACCGACGTGATACACGTCGCACAGCAGGCCGTCGACGCCACCCTCCCCGATCTCGGCCACCGGCCGTTCCAATGCTCCCGCCAGGGCATTCCGTACGCGCTCGGGCTCGATCAACCCGGCGGCGGACCAGTTCCAGAGGCCAGCCATACCCGTCATCTTTCCCGCACCTTTCGCCCCGCGATGGCTGCGTTACCGCTCCGTGACCAATCTCGTCACCTTCCGATACCGATGTCCCCCTACTGTGTCTGCCAACGAGGTACCTGACGAGCGGAGTGGACACGGGTGACGGGCGAAGCGTTGATCGTTCTGGAGAACGTGAACAAGTGGTTCGGCCCACTGCACGTGTTGCAGGACGTCGATCTGTCCGTCGCGCGCGGCGAGGTGGTCGTCGTGATCGGACCGTCCGGTTCGGGCAAGTCCACGCTGTGCCGGGCGATCAACCGGCTGGAGCCGATCGACTCCGGCACGATCACGTTCGACGGCACGCCGCTGCCCGCCGAGGGCCGGCCGCTGGCGCGCCTGCGCAGCGAGGTCGGCATGGTCTTCCAGTCCTTCAACCTGTTCGCCCACAAGACCATCCTGCAGAACGTGATGCTCGGCCCGGTGAAGGTCCGCAAGGAGAAGGCGGCCGTGGCCCGGGAGCGCGCGATGTCGCTGCTCGAGCGGGTCGGCATCGCCAGCCAGGCGGACAAGTTCCCGGCCCAGCTCTCCGGCGGCCAGCAGCAGCGCGTCG
>KL571219.1:32935-45709 GCA_000715855.1 Actinoplanes liguriensis | reverse complement strand
CAGCAGCGCGTCGCGATCGCCCGCGCCCTCGCGATGCAGCCCAAGGCGCTGCTCTTCGACGAGCCGACCAGCGCGCTCGACCCGGAGATGGTGGGCGAGGTGCTGGACGTGATGACCTCGCTGGCCAAGGAGGGGATGACCATGGTGGTCGTCACCCACGAGATGGGCTTCGCCCGGCACGCGGCGAACCGCGTGGTCTTCATGGCCGACGGCCAACTCGTCGAGGAAGCACCCCCGGCGGAGTTCTTCGCGAACCCGAAGAGCGACCGGGCGAAGGACTTCCTTTCCAAGATCTTGACCCACTGAAGTAACCCGATGACCGGCCCCCAAGCCGATTCCAGTCACCGATGAGAATTATTCACGACGGCGGAGACGTTGCTGATGACCTACGGGCACCCGCAACTCAAGGTCGGTCGTGAATAACTCTCACTGGAGCAGAGGAGAGAGTTGATCATGGGCATGAAGCGGGTAGCGGTGTTTGCCACCGCTGCGGCATTCGCCTTCACGCTGACCGCGTGCGGCAAGGAGGGCACCCCTACTGCCAGCGGCGACAGCAACGCCAGCGGGGCCGCACCGGTCTCCGACACCTGCCAGTCGTCAGGCACGACGTTCACCGCGGACAGCGCCGCGGCGGTCGCCGGCAGCACCACCTTCGACAAGATCAAGTCGGCCGGCAAGGTCGTGGTCGGCGTCAAGTTCGACCAGCCGAATCTCGGCTACAAGGACACCTCCGGCACGCGCTGCGGATTCGACATCGAGATCGCCCAGTACATCGCGTCCAAGCTGGGCGTCGACAAGGCGAAGATCGAATACAAGGAGATCCCGTCGGCGAACCGTGAGACGGCGATCAAGGGCGGGGAGATCGACTACTACGTCGGCACCTACTCGATCACCGACAAGCGCAAGGCCGACGTCGCGTTCGCCGGGCCGTACTTCGTGGCCGGTCAGGACCTGCTGGTCCGCAAGGACGAGTCGGCGATCACCGGCAAGGACACCCTCAAGGGCAAGAAGGTCTGCTCGGCCACCGGCTCGACCCCGATCCAGCGGGTCAAGGACGAGAAGCTGACCGAGCCGGAGAACATCGTCGAGTTCAAGACGTACTCCGAGTGTGTCTCGCAGCTGCTCGACAAGAAGGTCGACGCCGTCACCACCGACGACGCGATCCTCAAGGGCTACGCCGCGCAGAACCCGGCCGACCTGAAGGTCGTCGGCCAGCCGTTCAGCGAGGAGAAGTACGGCATCGGCCTGCCGCACGACGACAAGGCCCTGCGCGACTTCGTCAACAACCAGCTGGAGGCCGCCTTCAAGGACGGCACCTGGAAGAAGATCTACGACGGCACGCTGGGCAAGTCGGGCTCGCCGGCCACGACGCCGACCCTCGAGCGGTACTGATCCAGATCGCTGGAACCGCGGCCGGGCGGAACACCTCCGCCCGGCCGCGGCCGGTTTCGTAAGGGACGGGCATGTCGGATTTCCTGCACGTACTGACGGATCACTGGAGCCTGTTCGGCGAAGGCTTCGGCAACACGGTGAAGCTGTTCCTGATCGCCGCCGTCGGCTGCCTGATCCTGGGCGTCCTGCTCGGCGCGTTCCGGGTCTCGCCGATCCCGGCGCTGCGCTGGTTCGGCGCGACATACGTCAACATCGTGCGCAACACACCGTTGACGCTGGTCTTCGCGTTCCTGGTCTTCGCCGCCCCCAAGCTCGACGTCAACTTCGACTACTTCACCGCCGCCGCGGTCGCGCTCACCGTCTACACCTCCGCCTTCATCTGCGAGGTGGTCCGCTCCGGCGTCAACACGGTCGCCCCCGGGCAGGCCGAGGCGGCCCGGGCGCTGGGCCTCTCCTTCGCCCAGGTGCTCACCGAGGTGGTGCTGCCGCAGGCGCTGCGGGCGATGGTGCCGCCCCTGATGAGCGTCCTGATCGCGATGCTGAAGAACACGACCGTGGCGGCCGGCTTCTCGGTGGTGGAGGCCGGGGCCATCCCCTCCTACATGGCCGAGTTCGGTGAGCCGCAGTTCTACGTGCTGCTCTGGATCGTCATCGGCTTCCTGGTCCTGATCGCTCCGCTGGTCGTGCTGCAGCGGTTCCTCGAGCGCAAGTTGGCGGTGGCGCGATGAGCTCGTCAGTTCTCTACGATCTGCCCGGTCCGCGCGGCAAACGGCGGAACGTGATCATCGGCATCCTGGCCACGGCCGGCATCGTCGCGCTGATCGGCTGGGTGATCTACCGGTTCAACGCGACCGGCCAGTTCGAGTACCGCCGCTGGGCCCAGTTCGAATACCAGGCCGTCCAGACCGAACTGCTCAACGGGCTGGTCGGGACGCTCAAGGCCGCCGGGATCGCGACCGTGCTGGCGCTGCTCTTCGGCGCGATCTTCGCGGCCGGGCGACTCAGCGACCACCGGTTCCTGCGCGCGCCGTCGACCGCGGTCGTCGAGCTGTTCCGGGCCATCCCGCTGCTCATCCTGATCTTCTTCGGGTACTACGTGCCCCTGCAGTACGGGTGGTCGATCAGCAACCTGTGGGCGCTGGTCGTCGGCCTGACCCTCTACAACGGGTCGGTGCTGGCCGAGATCTTCCGGGCCGGGGTGAACGCGGTGCCGCGCGGGCAGTCCGAGGCGGCGTACGCGATCGGGCTCCGCAAAGGCCAGGTGCTGCGGATGATCCTGCTGCCACAGGCGGTCCGGTCGATGCTGCCGGCCATCGTCAGCCAGATCGTGGTGCTGCTCAAGGACACCGCGCTCGGGTTCATCATCACGTACCCGGAGCTGCTGACCGTCGGGAAGACGATCGGGGGGCGGCTGGCGTTCGGGTTCCCCTACGTGCCGGCGTACCTCGTGGTGGCGGCGATCTACATCGGGATCTGCGGGATGTTGTCGATCTTCGCGTGGTGGCTGCAGCGGCGGTTGACCCGGGTGCGGACGACCGCGGCGAAGCCGCTCCCCGTGAACGACGTCGACCGCCAAGTCTGACGCTTGCGGTTCTCGGCCGGCGCTGACGGCTTGTTTCGGGCTCGAATACAGCGTCAGTGCCAGCCGGCGGCACTCGGCCGGCGGTCACGGTTCGTTTCGGGTTCCGATGCAGCCGGGAGCGCCAGCTCGGGGCGTTGTGAGCCCCCCTGAGCTTCGCGTTGTCACGGGAGTCTGTGGGCGGGCGTGATGGAACGAGGCGTGGGGGCCTGACAGCCGTCGTACTAAATCTGGATTTTGACGTTTTTAGCGGGCCAGCTCGGTTACTCGGGATTCTCGGACGACCGTGACTCGGATCTGGCCGGGGTAGGTCAGCTCCTCCTCGATCTGCTTCGCGACGTCGCGGGCGAGGACCGCCGCGCCGATGTCGTCGATGTCGTCCGGGCGGACCATGACCCGGATCTCGCGGCCGGCCTGCATCGCGAAGACCTTCTCGACGCCGACCTTGCCGCCGGCGATCTCCTCGATCCGCTCCAGGCGCTTGACGTAGGCCTCCAGGCTCTCCCGCCGGGCGCCCGGACGGCCCCCGGAGCAGGCATCCGAGGCCTGCGTGAGCACCGCCTCGATGGTCTGCGGCGGCACCTCGTTGTGATGCGCTTCGATGGCGTGGACGATGTCCTCGTGCTCGCCGTACTTGCGGGCCACATCGGCGCCGATCAGCGCGTGACTGCCCTCCACCTCGTGGGTCAGCGCCTTGCCGATGTCGTGCAGGAACGCCGCGCGCTTCATCGTCGGCACGTCCAAGCCCAGCTCAGCGGCCATGATCCCGGCGATGTGCGCGGTCTCGACCAGGTGCTTGAGCACGTTCTGGCCGTAGCTCGTCCGGTACCGCAGGCGGCCCAGCAGCTTGGTCAGCTCCGGGTGGATGTTGGTGATCCCGACGTCGACCAGCGCCTCCTCGGCGGCGCGGTCACAGAGCCGCTCCACCTCGTTCTTCGCGCTGTCGAAGACCTCCTCGATCCGGTGCGGATGGATCCGGCCGTCCAGCACCAGCTTCTCCAGCGTCAGACGGCCCACCTCCCGGCGGACCGGGTCGAAGCAGGAGAGCAGCACCGCCTCGGGAGTGTCGTCGATGATCAGATTGACGCCGGTGGTCGACTCGAACGCCCGGATGTTGCGGCCCTCACGGCCGATGATCCGGCCCTTCATCTCGTCGCTCGGCAAATGCAGCACGCTGACCACGCTCTCCGCGGTCTGCTCGCTGGCGATCCGCTGAATCGCGTCGACCACGATGTGCCGGGCGCGGGTGTCCGCGGTGTTCCGCGCATCCTGCTCGATGTCCCGGACCAGGATCGCCGCCTCGCGCTTGGCCTGGCCCTCGATCGACTCGATCAGCTCGGTCTTCGCGGTCTCCACGGTGAGGCCGGCGATCCGCTCCATCTCGCGGCGTTTGACCTCCTCATTTTTGATCAGCTCGGCCTCGCGCTGATTCAGGAGCGCTTCTTTCCTGGTCAGCTCGGACTCCAGCGTGCCCAGCCGGCGCTCCCGCTCGACCAGGCGCTCCACCTCGTCGGAATGCAGCCGCTCGCGCTCGTCGATCCGGGCGGCACGGCGCTCGACCTCCGCGGCCTGCTCCTTCACCGTGGCGTTGAGCAGGGCGATCTCGCGCTCACCCGAACGGCGGGCGGCGGTGCGCAACTGCTCGACGTCGGCCTCGGCCTGACGGTGGGCATGCTCCAGGATCGTGTCGGCCTCGCTGTGCGCGTTCTCCAGCACACGGCGGGCCTCGGCACGGGCGGCGGCGGCCTCGGCCTTCGCGGCAGCGGCTTCGGCGCGCACCGAAGCGGCCTTGGCGTTCGCGTCGGCGACCTTCGCCTGAGCGACGCCGACCTCCTGATCCTGCCGGTCCTGGGCGTCCTGCCGTTCGGTCCGGAACTGACGCAGCGCACGGGCGCCGAGCGTCATGCCGACGATCACCGTTACGGCGAGCACGACGACCGCTACCACCAGCACCCAGTCTTGGGGGGCCATCTCGCCGCGTCTCCCTTCGCCGCCGGCGCGGTGTGCACGCGCGCGGGCTATCTGCGGGATGCCCGACCAAGGCAGATGACCGGCTCACACGCTCCGCCCTAACGACTACCAGCTTCGCCTCTCGGAGACGCTGGGTGCCGCCTGTTCCGGCTTCCGGTCCGAGTGGTCCGGTTCGTCGGTTCTCTGGACCCGGGCTGTTGCGGGTTATGGAGGTGTCGTCGGGACCGTTCCAGGCCTCGGGCTGGCGCCTTCGGTCGTCCTGGGCGGCCGTTTCCGGCTTGCCTTCAGTGCCCCGCGGTCCCTCTTCCTTGCCTTCGGTGCCCCGCGGTCCCTCTTCGGAGTGCCCGCTCCCGGGGCCGGGGTGGCGCTTGACCCCGGCCGGCGAAACCTCGCCTGCCCGGTCCTTCGCTCACCCGGTCCCCCGCTTGGAGGGCGCTTGGCGGCCTGTCGCCCGGATGGGTCTGCGGGGTTCCGCATCGCCGGTCCGGGGTTCTGCCGTCTTGCGTCCCGTTCAGCAGCTTGGCCTTTTGCGGTTGGGCCGTCGGCCTTCGGGAACCGCCGGTCCTCGGGACCGTCGGCCTTCGGGACCGCCAGCCCCTGGAGTCGTCGACCCTGGAGTCGTCGACTCTTGGTGACCGACGGCCTTGGAGTCGTCGACCCTTGGGGATCGCCGGCCTTGGAGTCGTCGACCCTTGCGGGCCGTCGGCCTTGGGGACCGCTCGTCGCCTTCGGGCCGGCGGCCTTCAGGGGTCGTCGGGCCTTTGGACCGTCGGGCCGCTTCGGGACCGGCGGCCTTTCGAAGGTCGTCGGGTCCGCTGCGGGGCCGTTGCGTCGGCCTTTCGGGACCGTGCGGCGGCCTTCTGCGGGCTGACGTCCCGTCGGCGGCTTCGTCGCTCGCGCGGTCGCGGGCTTCGATCGCCGGGATCACGATCGTCAATCCCGCGGGCGGCGCTCGTACTCGTCCAGTCTCGCGAACTTTCGCGGTCTTCGACTCTTACGATCGTCGGCCAACGCGAACGTCGACGGAGGGTGACAACGCCCGGCTCTCGCCGAGGCTCTGTCGGACCCCGCCGGCGGTGTGGCGGCTTCCGCATCCGGGTCGGCTGCTGATGGCTCGGATCAGAGTGTGTGGAGTTGTGGGTCGACCGCTGGTATGTCTCACCGCCCACCACGCGGTCAGTGGTAAGCGACGTCTGCGGCACCTCGTGGCGGGCCAGGCCCGTCAAGTGATGCCGTAATGTAATGCGATCTATGTTGTGTGTGTTGCTTGCGATGGTCGAGCAAACCTTGTGTAACGCGAGGCTAGGTCGCAAGTGCCGCTTCGGTCAAGGACTCATGATTCGGCAGCGGATGGGACGTAGGGCACAGACGTGCTTACGCCCAGCTCACGATATCGCCCGGATATTTCCGATGTGCCGTAACATCGGGCACTTCGGCCGACGGCCTCTCCGGCTCCTGTCTCTTATACACAAGAGACAGATTATTTCTCGCCCCGGCAACCGGGTGCCCACTCCACCGAGCGTGACGAACACCGGGGCGGCTGACACCGATCCGGAGGTTCCCGTCGAATGGGTGGACTTCCTCACATCCGGACTATATAGGTCCGACGCCGTGAGATCGCCACCAATGCGACCTCGCCGGTCGGCTCGTCCCCGCGCGGATCCGGCCGGCCGGGACAGTCACGGCGGCTCGGGGCGTCGGCTTGACCGGGTCCGGATCGATTTCGCTCCGCTCATGGGCACTTGTTACAAAGCGCAACCATGGCCAATCTTCGCTCGGCGGCTGGGAACGTGCACACAGCCCGGGGATTTGCCGCGCCAAGACACACCGCCGGCTCGGGCTGGGCTGATCGCCGGCTCGGGCCGGGCTGATCGCCGGCTCGGGCGGGCTGATCGCCGACGCGGGCCGGATTGATCGCTGCCGGCCACGTCCTGATCGGCCGAGAGTCAGGAGAGCGGATCAGCCTGGTCGGCCAACGCGTCGGCATCCACGTTCTCGGCGAACTCGGCGGCCTCCTCATCCCGGGCGGCGAGAGCATCCTTGACCGCGCGGATGGCGACGCCCGCCGGATACCCCTTACGGGCGAGCATGCCGACGAGCCGCCGGAAGATGGCCTCCGGGGTGCCCTTGGCCGTCCGCAGTTTGCGGTCGACGAGGGCCCGGGCGGTCTCCGCCTCCGAGTCGTCGTCGACGGACTCCAGGGCCTCACTCGCCACCTCGGCGTCCACCCCGCGCTGCCGCAGCTCGTTGGCGAGCGCACGACGGGCGAGACCACGACCGTGATGCCGGCTGGACACCCAGGCCCGGGCGAAAGCCGCGTCATCGATGATGCCGACCTCGTCATACCGATCCAGGACCTCCGCGATGACCTCCTCGGAGATCTCCTTGCGAGTCAGGGCCTTGGCAAGCTCGGCTCTGGTTCGTGGCCGCGCCGCCAGCTGGCGCAGGCAGATCTCCCGCGCGCGCTCGGATTCGCTCTGTCCGGACCGTGCGGGCTTGCGCGCCTCGTCGTCGGAGCCGGCCCGCCCGCCCGCTCCGTCCAGACCTTCCGCCCCGCCAGCAGAGCCGGGCCACCGGCTCCCTGCCGCACCGTCGGAGCCACGCCGCCGGCCTTCCGCCGCGCCATCGGAGCCACGCCGCTGGCCTTCCGCCGCGCCATCGACGTCACGTCGTCGGCCGTCTGCCGTGCCACCGGAATCACGGCGCCAGCCCCCTGCCGCGGACCTGGAACCCCGCCGCTGGCCCTCCGGCAGATCTGCCCGGCTCCGGTCTCCTGTCGCCCACGATCCGGTGAGACCACGGTCCCGACCGTCCGATCCCTCGGGGCTGGCCGGTTCCTCCGGGCCGGCTGGTTCCTCCGGGCTCTCGCTCGGCTCGCTGGAGGACCCGAAAGTCTGCCAGAGCCCCTCGTCCCCGGCCTCGGAACGGCGACGGCGCGCGGCCGCCCCACGCCCGCCAAACCCGCGCCGGGACTCTCCCCGGGCGGGCCCACCCGGGATCTCACCACCCGGCTCGTCGGCGCCGGCCCGGGGCGGGATGGCATCCCACCCGCGCCCGGACCGGGCACCACGTCGTCCGGTCATTGCGACTTACCGGATCAGAAGTCGACCGGCGGCAGCTCGGGACCGCCGGCGGCGTCCCCGGTGACCTGGCCGACGCCGAGCTTCTCCAGGATCTTCTTCTCGATCTCGGCGGCGACGTCCGGGTTCTCCTTGAGGAACTCCCGCGCCTTCTCCTTGCCCTGGCCGAGCTGGTCACCGTCATACGTGTACCAGGCGCCGGACTTGCGGATGATGCTCTGCTCGACGCCGACGTCGATCAGCGAGCCCTCACGCGAGATGCCCTTGCCATACATGATGTCGAACTCGGCCTGCTTGAACGGGGCCGCGACCTTGTTCTTCACGACCTTGACCCGGGTGCGGTTACCGACGACGTCGGTGCCGTCCTTCAGCGCCTCGATGCGGCGGATGTCGAGCCGGACCGACGCGTAGAACTTCAGCGCGCGGCCACCGGTCGTGGTCTCCGGCGAGCCGAACATCACGCCGATCTTCTCGCGCAGCTGGTTGATGAAGATCGCGGTGGTGCCGGTGTTGCTGAGCACGCCGGTGATCTTCCGCAGCGCCTGGCTCATGAGCCGGGCCTGCAGACCGACGTGGCTGTCACCCATCTCGCCCTCGATCTCGGCACGCGGCACGAGCGCGGCGACCGAGTCGATGACGATGACGTCGATCGCGCCGGAGCGGATCAGCATGTCAGCGATCTCCAGCGCCTGCTCACCGGTGTCCGGCTGAGACACCAGCAGCGCGTCGGTGTCGACGCCGAGCGCCTGGGCGTAGACCGGGTCGAGCGCGTGCTCCGCGTCGATGAACGCCGCGGTGCCGCCCGCCTTCTGCGCGTTGGCGACGGCGTGCAGCGCGACCGTGGTCTTACCGCTCGACTCCGGCCCGTAGATCTCGACGACCCGGCCGCGCGGCAGGCCGCCGACGCCGAGAGCCACATCGAGAGCGATGGAGCTGGTGGGGATGATGGCGGTCTGCACGACCGGCCGCTCCCCGAGCCGCATCACGGAGCCCTTGCCGAACTGCTTGTCGATCTGTGCCAGCGCCAGTTCGAGCGCCTTTTCCCGGTCCGGTGCTGCCACCATTGCTGTCACCCCTGTATTGGACTTCGCGTTCTTCGCCACGGCCGACACGGTATGCGGTGGGTATGACAAAAATCCTCCGCCCTACCGAGGGCTGTGGATGGCCGAGCCGCTGTGGACAATAGCCGAACACTTGTACGACATCGAGCGACACGCCAGAACAAGCGTACGAAAAATGGCTCAGCGCAGCCGCGACGGCACCCGATCGGGGTAGGCGGTCACGACCGCGCGCCAGATCGTAGCGGTGTCGACACCCTGCGCAATGGCTTCGTCGATGGTGCGTCCGCCCAGGTCGGTGAAGGCGTGGTCGGCCGCGATACTGCGGGCGTAGGGCGCTCCGAACGCCTGTTCAAGGCGTCCCCAGAAGTCCGTCAATCGCACGCCACGAGCGTACCCACGCCGCTCCGGAGCGACTCTTCCGCAAAGGAGGGCAGGCCCGACCGGAATCCGTTTGTGACGTGCGGCACCCGCGGCTCGGGGCGCTGAATGAACACGATCGGACGACCGCGCGCGGCCATTCCGTACGGCCGATTCAGGCCGCGACCGCCTCCGCGGCGATCTTCAGGTCATCCACCAGACCCTGATAGGCGATGTCCCGGTTGTCCGCCCGTAGCACCGCCGACGGGTGAATGGTGGCCAATGCCCTGATCTCGGCGACCGGGAAGTCCTCCGGATGCTCGGCCGAGGCCGGCCACGGCATCAGCTGGCCGCGGGACCGGTTCACCCGGAACGACGGCCCCAGCAGCGCCTTACCGGCGGTCGCCCCGAGGATGACCACCAACTGCGGCTTCAGCAGCGAGAACTCCGAGATCAGCCAGGGCCGGCAGGCGGTGATGTGAGCGGGGCCGGGCGTCTGGTGGATGCGCCTGGTCCCGCGCAACTCAAAGCGAAAATGCTTGACAGAATTAGTGATGTACAGGTCAGAGGGGTCAATTCCGGCGTCATCCACCGCGTCGCGAAGCAGCCGACCGGCCGGGCCGACGAACGGCAGACCCTTCTGATCCTCGATGTCACCGGGCTGCTCACCGACGAAGACGATCTTCGCGTGCGGCGCACCCCGGCCGAAAACCGTCTGGGTAGCGTGCTCGTGCAGCTCACAGCCGTGGCAGTCGGCGGCGGCCTGCTTGAGCTCGTCGATGCTGTGCGGTCGCGGCGGCACCCACTGCTGCGCGCCGACCGGCGCTTCGGTCCTCGGCATCACTCCGTTCTACCCGTGATGGCCGCCCCCTCACCGACCGGGCCCACCCGTCCGGGGGACGGCGGAACGCGTCACCGCATCACGATGCCCACCGCGGGCCGGGCGGCCGCCGCCACCGCCCGTGCCAACTCGGGGAGATCCGCCTCGTCCAGCGGGCTGACGGTGATCCGGACGCCGGGCGGCGCGGAGACCCGGAACCGGGCGCCAGGCGCCACCGCATAGCCCCCGTCGCGCAGAGCGGCGACCGCGTGGGTCTCGTCGGCGACCGGAACCCACACGTTGATGCCGGACGCGCCGGACGCCACGATCCCCCGCGCGCGGAGCAGATCGATCAGGACCGCGCGGCGAACCTCGTAAGACCGGGCGGCCCCGGCGACCAGCGCGGTGACCTCGGGATCCCGCCAGAGCCGCAGCAACAGCCGCTGGGAGAGCGTGGAGACCCAGCCCATGCCGATCCGCATCCGGCCCACGACCCGGGCGACTGACGTCTCGTCACCGGCCAGCACGGCGATGCGCAAGTCGGGCCCGAACGGTTTCGACGCCGACCGGACGAAGGCCCACCATCTGGTCACCGGGCCGATCACCTGCGGCGGCTCGACGGCCAGCTCGGCGGCATGATCATCCTCCACCAGCAGGGTCTCGGGATGCTCGGCGAGCAGCTCACGCAGCACGGTGGCCCGGGCCGCGCTGACCACGGCGCCGGTCGGGTTCTGCGCGCGCACGGTGATCACCACGGCACGTGCCCCGGCACTCAGCGCGGCGGCGAGCGACGCGGGATCAGGGCCCTCGTCATCCACCGCGACGGGCAACGGCCGCATGCCCAGAGCGGCGATCAGGTCCAACAGGTTCGCCCAGCCAGGATCCTCGACGGCGACCGCGTCACCCGGCCGCAAATGGGCGATGAGCAGGCGCTCGATCGAATCCAGCGTGCCGGCGGTGACCGCGATCGCCGCGCCCTCGACCGGGACGCCCTGATCGAGCAGCCGCACGCGAGCCGCCTCGACCAGCTCCGGCATGGTCACCGCCGATGTGTAGCCCTGCGGTGGGCCGATGTGCTCAGCGACCGCACGGAGTGCCGGCCCCAGCGGCGGCAGAAGGCGCAGATCGGGCTCGCCGGAAGAAAGATCAAGGACATCCTCCGGTACGTCGAGACGCAGCGCCGATCGTGACAACTCCACCGGGGGACGGGCACGGATCCGGGTGCCACGGCGGCCCTCGGTCTCCACGACACCGCGGTGCCGCAGGTCCTGATACGCCTTGGCGACCGTCGCGGGGCTGACGTGCAGCGCCCCGGCCAGCACCCGCACCGGCGGCAGCGCGGCGCCGAAGATCCAGTCACCCCGGACCACACCGGCCTCGATGCTCGCCGAAATCTCGGCGGCGGTCTCGCCCTTGACCTGATATTGTTCTGCCACAGCGCCGATTCTGTACTAGTACAAGCTCCGCCGCAAGAGGATCGCAGCACCGGGGAGGCCCTGATGACCGACGTCTACACCGCGACCGATCGCACGACCGCGACCCGCACCCGCCACCGCATGCACTACGAGCGGGACCAGGCACACGCCATTCTCGACGAGGCGTTCGACTGCTCGGTCGGCTTCGTGGTGGACGGCGAGCCCCGCGTGCTGCCGACCCTGCACGTCCGGGTCGGCGAGACGCTCTATCTGCACGGCTCCACCGGCGGCCGGCTGGGATTGGCGGCCCGGGGCGACGGCGTTCCGGTCTGCGTCAGCGTGACGCTGCTCGACGGTCTGGTCTACGGGCGTTCCCAGTTCCACCACAGCGCCAACTACCGGTCGGTGGTCGCCCTCGGCGTCGCCCGGCCGGTGACGGACCCGGCGGAGAAGGCGGACGCCATGCTGGCGCTGGTGGAGAAGACCGGCGCCGGCCGCGCGGCGGACAGTCGCCCGCCGACCGGGCAGGAGATGGCACAGACCAACGTGCTGGCGCTGCCCCTCGTCGAGGTGTCCGTGCGGGCCCGGGCCGGCGGGGTGATCGACGACGAGGCCGACCTCGGCGCCTGGCAGACCCCGGTTCTGCTGGAGGGCCGGCACGTCCGGCTTGAGCCGCTGTCCCCCGCGCACGCGCCGGGGCTGTTCGAGGCGCTGGACGACGAGGAGGTCTGGCGATACATCCCGACGCCGCGGGCGCGCGGCGTGGAGGACATCGCGGCGGACATCGCCGAGGTGATCCGCGGGCAGTGGCGGGGCGACCGGTCCGGCTGGGCTCAGATCGACCCGGTGACCGGCGCCGTGATGGGGATGACGACCTATCACGACGTCGACCCCGGCAGGCGTGCCGTCGGGATCGGGCACACCATGCTGGGCCGCAAATGGTGGCGCTCCGGGGTGAACACCGAGGCGAAGCTGTTGCTGCTGGAGCGGGCGTTCGACGTCCTCGGAGCGGCCAAGGTCTTCTGGTACACGGACATTCGCAACGAACGGTCGCAGCGCGCGATCGCCCGGCTCGGCGCGAGCCGGGACGGGACGATCC
>KL571219.1:29315-32774 GCA_000715855.1 Actinoplanes liguriensis | reverse complement strand
TGTGTATAAGAGACAGGGCTGGGGAGGCGTGACTCGTGCTGGGCATCACTGATTTCTGGACGTACGTGCTCGGGGTGGTGGCCATCATCCTGCTGCCCGGCCCGAATTCGATCTTCGTGCTCTCGGTCGGCGCACGTCGCGGCGTGCGTGCCGGATATCGGGCGGCCTTCGGGGTGTTCCTCGGTGACGCGATGCTGATGGTCCTGTCGGCGACCGGTGTGGCCTCACTGCTCGGGGCCTATCCCCCGCTGTTCCTGGTGTTGAAGTATGCGGGCGCGGCCTACCTGGCCTGGGTGGGTCTGAACATCCTGCGCGGCGCCTGGGGCCGGTGGCGGAACCGGGGCGAGCTGGCGGCCGCGGCGGTCGAGCAGGAGCAGGCCGAGATGCAGCGGCCGTTCCGGCGGGCACTGGTGATCAGCCTGCTGAATCCGAAGGCGATCCTGTTCTTCGTCTCGTTCTTCATCCAGTTCGTCGAGCCGGGATATGCGCATCCCGCACTGTCGTTCCTGGTGCTCGGCGCGGTCGTGCAGTTCTTCAGCGCGCTGTACCTGACCGCGTTGATCTTCGGGGGCCGGTTCCTGGCCGGGCAGTTCCAGCGGCGACGGCGGCTGGCGGCCGGGGCGGCTACCGGGGTGGGTGCGCTGTTTGTCGGTTTCAGCATCAAGCTGGCCACCGCCAGCCTGAGTTGACCGGGCGCTGACCGGGCCTGCCGGCTGGCCGGACGGGCGGGCTCGCCAGAGTGGCCGGGCTCGTGGGGTGGACGGGCTCGCTCGGGCGGCCAGGCTCGCTCGGGCGGCTGGGGTCAGCTGCGGGCGGGTGCGATGGATGGGGTGTCGGTGTAGAAAGTGGCGCGGACCATCTGGATCTTGCCGAGTTCGGTGGCCCAGGCCGCTTCGGGGGTGGCCCAGCCCAGGGCGTAGGCG
Source organism: Actinoplanes liguriensis (assembly GCA_000715855.1). GTDB lineage: Bacteria > Actinomycetota > Actinomycetes > Mycobacteriales > Micromonosporaceae > Actinoplanes > Actinoplanes liguriensis. The sequence continues at coordinate 31,851 of KL571219.1, read as the reverse complement.
CGGTCGCCGGTGGCGAGCCATCGGGTGGTGACGCGGCGGAGCACTCCGGCGGCGGTGCGGTAGCGGTAGTCCCAGTCGGCGGCCTCGTGCAGGAGCGTCACCGGGGAGATCGCGATCGGCGTGTAGTCGCGGACCTGGCCGGACTCCTGCAACCGGCGGTCCTCGGCACGGCAGCCGGCCAGCGGGTCGGTCGCGGCGCTGCGGCCGAGGTCCAGGCTCAGCACCCGGGAGCCGCGCGGGTCCCGGAAGCAGTAGGTGGTGCCGATCCGCTGATAGGTCCAGCCGTCCGGGACCGGGATGTGGAACCCGCTCCCGTCGGTGAAGTAGGACCATCCGGTCTGCAGCTCCCAGCCGTTGACATCCCGGGTGGCGCCCTCCTTCGGGGCGACCGGGATCCGGTCCGGTGGGCGTACGTCGCAGACCACCGGCGAGAAGCCGGCCGCCAGGGGCGGTGCGGAGACCGACGGCGACGCCCGGGACGGGGATGCCCGTGGCGGCGACGAGTGAACGGGCACCGCCGGGGTCGGCGGCTTGACCTGCGGCGCGGAGTCCTCCCGCCCGATCAGGTGGGCGCTGAGGAGGCTGCCACCGAGCAGGATCGCCGCGAGCAGACCGGCGACGATGAACCAGATGCGAGCCCGGTTGGCCGGCCGGGGTCGGCGGGGGCGGCGTGGCGGCGGCCGGTCGGCGCTCAGCGGTCCGGAGACCGGGGACCGGGGACCGGGGATCGCGCGGAGCAGCACCTGATTGCCACGGCGTGCGGACGGGCGGGTCGCCGGCTCCCCCGCGGCGGCCGGGCGACGGTTCGGGCGGGGCCGGCGCGGGCCGGCGTTTCCCGGGCCACGGTTGCCTCCGGCGGCGTCGCGATCACCACCGTAGTGCGCCCCGACCCTGGTCAGGGCCTCGTCGTCGGTGCTGGTGAAGGTGCCCTCGATGTAACGGCTCGGGGCGAGGTCGTCGCGGTCGTCGTCGGGGATGCGCCACCACTCGTCGGAGTCCTCGGCCTCCACCGGCTCCTCGCCAGCGCCGCGGAATGAGGACTCCCCCGGCCCGTCGGCGTCAGCGCCGAAGAGCGGGGACTCCGCCGGCGCGCCGGCAGCCCGCAGCACGTCAGGCACTTCAGCAGCAGTGGACACCACCGATCTCTCGACGGCAGCAGAGGCCGGGGAGTTCGCCGGCTCGGCGACGGCGGAGGCGGGGGAACCCGCCGGCTCGGCGACAGCAGAGACCGCGAGAGGGCCGGCCGAGACCCGCCGAGTAGCCGCCAGCGCCTGATCAGAGTCGGTCAGATTCGGGGTGTCGAGATCGGCCAGACCATCGGCCTCCGCGGCCAGTTCCTCGGTGCTCCCGGCGATCGGCTCCACGTCGGGCCGGGCAGCTCCCGGCGCCGCGCGCGATCCTCCCGGCTCCTCCCCGAGCACCAGCCGCAACCGCCGCTCGGCCTCTCCGGCGCTCAGCCGCGCCCCCGGGTCGTACTGCAGAAGTCCGTCCAGGATCGGGCCGAGCGGCCCGGCCCGGAACGGCGGATCAGGCGGTTCGGTGGCCAGGGCGGCCAGCGTCGCCATCGCGCTGTCCCGGGCGTACGGCGATTGGCCCTCGACCGTCGCGTACAGCGTCGCGCCGAACGACCACAGGTCCGACTCCACCGTGGAGGCGCCGTCCCGGGCGCGCTCCGGTGAGACGTACTGCGGAGAACCGACGATCAACCCAGGGGTAGTGATCATGCCGTCGTCGACGAACGTCGCCAGGCCGAAATCGGTCAGCAGCACCCGGCCGTCGGAGCCGATCAGGACGTTGTGCGGCTTGACGTCACGGTGCAGCACCCCGGCTCGGTGGGCCGCGGTCAGCGCGTCCAGCACGGCCAGGCCGATCCGGGCCGCCTCGACCGGCGGGTACGGCCCCTTGCTGGTCAGCACCTGGTAGAGCGACCGGGACGCGACATACTCCATCACGATCCAGGACAGCCCTTCGGCGTGCACCACGTCGTAGACGCGGACCACGTGCGGATGCGTCAGCCGGGCCGCGCTGCGGGCCTCCCGCAGGGTCCGGCTGTGCAGCCGGTCCTTCTCGGCGTCGGACATCCAGTCGGGCGGGACGATCTCCTTGATCGCGACGTCCCGATCCAGCATCTGATCGCGGGCCAGCCAGACCCGACCCATTCCACCTGCGCCGACCGGTTCCAGGAGACGGTACCGGCCTGCGACGAGCATCTGCCTGACCGCCATCGGCAACCACCCATCACGTCGGACATCAGGATAATCAGGCACAGACCACCCAAGGAATGACGATCACCCGGCCCGAGCGTGCGGGTTTTTGTCGTACCCCCGGGGAAGGATGGATGGCGTGCGAGAGGTGCTAGAGAAATTCGGTCCGGCCACGCAGGCGTGGTTCACGGCCGCGTTCGCCGCGCCCACCGCCGCTCAGGCCGGCGCGTGGCAGGCGATCGGGGCCGGGCGGCATGCGCTCGTGGTCGCGCCCACCGGGTCCGGCAAGACGCTTGCGGCCTTCCTCTGGTCGCTCGACCGGCTCCCCCCCG
>KL571219.1:26293-29066 GCA_000715855.1 Actinoplanes liguriensis | reverse complement strand
GCAGGCGGCGGGCCGGCTGGGCCTGCCCCCGCCGGAGATCACCGTCGGGATGCGCACCGGCGACACCCCCGCCGACGAGCGGCGCGGTTTCGCCCGCACCCCGCCGGACATCCTGATCACCACGCCGGAGTCGCTGTTCCTGCTGCTCACCTCGGCCGCGCGGGAGTCGCTGCGCGGCGTCGAGACGGTGATCATCGACGAGGTGCACGCCGTCGCGGCCACCAAGCGCGGCGCTCACCTGGCGCTCTCCCTGGAGCGGCTGGACGCGCTGCTGGAGCGGCCGGCGCAACGGATCGGGCTGTCCGCGACGGTGCGGCCGATCGAGGAGACCGCGCGGTTCCTCGGCGGCTCGCAGCACGTGGAGATCGTCCGGCCGCCCAGCGCCAAGACCATCGAGGTGACCGTCCAGGTCCCGGTCGAGGACATGACCCGGCTCGACGAGTCGCCCGCGGACGACGACCTGGAGGGCGGGCGGCACACGCCGTCGATCTGGCCGGCCGTCGAGGAGCGGGTGCTCGACCTGATCGAGGCCCACCGGTCGACGATCGTCTTCACCAATTCGCGGCGCGGCTCGGAGCGGTTATGCGCCCGGCTCAACGAGTTGTCCGCCGAGCGTGCCGAGCTGGCCCTCCTCGACCAGCGCTCCGCCGAGTCGGCTTCAGGATCAAACCACGATTTCGGGGGTACGACGGAGCAGGGCGACCCCTCGGGCAACCCGCCCGGGGACACGCCGGACGCGGTCGACGACCTGCATTTCACGCGTGGCCTCGGGCCGGCGGACGGCGGGGCGGGCTCCGGCCGTACGGGAAATGGCATTTGGGGAAAAGCGGACCTCGACACGCGCGGCGGAGCCGACACCGGGGACCCGCCCGCGCGAGCCCGTGGCAACGGCGCCGCGGGAATGCCGGCGGCGATCATGGCGCAGTCCGCGGCGGCGACCGGCGCGCCCGCGGTGGTCGCGCGGGCGCACCACGGCAGCGTCTCCCGTGAGGAGCGGAAACAGATCGAGGAGGCGTTGAAGTCCGGCCGGCTGCCGGCCGTCGTCGCCACCTCGAGCCTGGAGCTCGGCATCGACATGGGCGCGGTCGACCTGGTCGTGCAGATCGAGGCGCCGCCCACGGTCGCGGCCGGGCTGCAGCGGATCGGACGTGCCGGGCACCAGGTCGGTGCGGTCTCGCGCGGCGTGGTCTTCCCGAAACACCGCGGTGACCTGCTGTCCTGCGCCGTCGTCGCGGAGCGGATGGTCGAGGGCGCGATCGAGGAGCTGCGTTATCCGCGCAATCCGCTCGACGTGCTGGCCCAGCAGGTGGTCGCGATGGTGGCGCTGGACGCGTGGCCGGTCGACGAGCTCGCGGCGCTGGTCCGGCGGGCCGCGCCGTTCGCCGAGCTGCCCGAGTCGGCGCTGAACGCGGTGCTGGACATGCTGTCCGGGCGCTATCCGTCGACGGCCTTCGCCGAGCTGCGGCCGCGGCTGGTCTGGGATCGCGGCACCGACCTGCTCACCGGTCGCCCGGGCGCGCAACGGCTGGCGGTGACCAGCGGCGGCACGATCCCGGATCGCGGCATGTTCGGGGTCTTCCTGGCCGGTTCGGAGCGGGCCTCCCGGGTCGGTGAGCTGGACGAGGAGATGGTCTACGAGTCGCGGGTGGGTGACGTCTTCCTGCTCGGCTCGTCGTCGTGGCGGATCGAGGACATCACGCCCGACCGGGTCCTGGTCTCCCCCGCGCCCGGCGCCCCGGCCCGGATGCCGTTCTGGAAGGGCGATTCACCGGGCCGGCCGATCGAGCTGGGCCGGGCGATCGGGGCCCGGCTGCGCTCGCTGGCCAAGGCCGGCGACGAGAAGGCGACCGCCGCGCTGCGCGAGTCCGGCCTGGACGAGTGGGCCGCCGGGAACCTGGTGAACTATCTGCGCGAGCAGCGGGAAGCCACCCGCCATCTGCCCGACGACCGGACGATCGTGGTCGAGCGGTTCCGCGACGAGCTGGGCGACTGGCGGATGACCGTGCACTGTGTGCTCGGTGCCAAGGTCAATGCGCCGTGGGCGCTGGCGATCGGCCGCCGGCTCGGTGAGCGCTACGGGGTGGACGGGCAGGTCATGCCCTCCGACGACGGCATCGTGATCCGGCTGCCGGACACCGCGGAGGAGCCGCCCGGCGCGGACCTGGTCGCGTTCGACCCGGAGGAGATCGCCCAGATCGTCGAGGAGTCGGTGGGCACGTCCGCGCTGTTCGCGTCCCGGTTCCGGGAGTGCGCGGCCCGGTCGCTGCTGCTGCCGCGCCGTGACCCGCGCCGCCGCCAGCCGCTCTGGCAGCAGCGCCAGCGGTCCGCGCAGTTGCTCGACGTGGCGCGTGAGTTCGCCGACTTCCCGGTCACCCTGGAAGCGGCCCGCGAGTGCCTGCAGGACGTCTTCGACGTGCCCGGGCTGGCCGGCCTGATGCGCGAGATCGGCGGCCGCAAGGTGCGCCTGGTCGAGACGGAGACCCCGCGGCCCTCACCGTTCGCGCGATCGCTGCTCTTCGGGTACGTCGGCGCTTTCCTGTACGAGGGTGACGCGCCCCTGGCCGAGCGCCGCGCCGCCGCCCTCGCCCTGGACGCGACCCTGCTCGGCGAGCTGCTCGGCCGGGTCGACCTGCGGGAGCTGCTCGACCCGGCGGTGGTCACCGAGACCGAGGCACAGCTCCAATGGCGTACGACGCAGCGCGCCCCGCGGGACGCCGAGGACGCCGCCGAGCTGCTCCGGCTGCTGGGCGACCTCTCCGCGGCCGAGCTGGCC
>KL571219.1:25691-26112 GCA_000715855.1 Actinoplanes liguriensis | reverse complement strand
GGGCGCCCTCTCCGCGGCCGAGCTGGCCGAGCGCGGCGTCCCCGAGGAGTGGGTGCAGCAGCTGGAGGCGACGCGCCGCGCGATCCGGGTGCGGGTGGCCGGCGAGGAACGCTGGATCGGCATCGACGACGCGGGGCGCTATCGGGACGCGCTCGGCGTCGCGCTGCCCGTCGGCATCGCCGAGGCCTATCTGGAGCCGGTCGCCGACCCGCTCGGCGACCTGGTCGCACGCTATGCCCGGACGCACGGGCCGTTCCTCGCGGCGACCTGCGCGGCCCGGTTCGGGCTGGGCGTCTTCGTGGTGGAGCAGGCGCTCAAGCGGCTGAGCTCGACCGGCCGGGTCACCTCCGGCGAGTTCTCACCGGACGGCGCCGGCACCGAGTGGTGCGACGCCGAGGTGCCTGTCTCTTATACACATCTC
>KL571219.1:24177-25476 GCA_000715855.1 Actinoplanes liguriensis | reverse complement strand
GATCGAGCCGGTGCCGCCGAAAGCGCTGGCCGCGTTCCTGCCCCGCTGGCACCAGGTGGGCGGCAACGCCCGCGGGGTGGACGCGGTCGCCGCGACGATCGAGCAGGTGCAGGGGCTGGCGGTGCCGGCCTCGGCGTGGGAGCGGCTGGTGCTGCCGGCGCGGGTCGCCGACTACGCGCCGCCGCTGCTCGACGAGCTGTGCGGGAGCGGCGAGGTGCTGTGGGCCGGCTCCGGTTCGATCGCCGGGGGCGACGGGTGGGTGACGCTTGCCTACGCGGACAGCGCACCCCTGCTCCTGCCACCACCGGACGAGGAGTTCGCGCTCACCCCCGCCCACCAGGCGGTGCTGGACGCGCTCGATGACGGACAGGCGTTGTTCTTCCGATCGCTTTCGGACAGGGCGGGCGCGACCGACGACACCGACCTGGCCGCGACGGTGTGGGACCTGGTGTGGGCCGGGCACTTGACCAACGACACGTTCGCGCCGTTGCGGGCGCTGCTCAGCGGGAGTGGCGCGCACAAGGCCAAGGCGGCCCCGGCCCGGAGCCGGTACCGGCGGCCGGGCCGTCCGAACATGCCGTCCCGGACCGGCCCGCTGAACATGGCCGGTCGCTGGTCACGGCTGCCGGAACGGGATCTGGATCCGACCCGCCGCGCGGCCGCGCTCGCCGACCTGCTGCTGGAGCGGCACGGCGTGGTGACCCGCGGCGCGGTGATGGCGGAAGGCGTGACCGGCGGGTTCGCGGCGGTCTATCCGGTGCTCAGCGCGCTGGAGGAACGTGGTGCGGCCCGCCGGGGCTACTTCGTCGAGGGGCTCGGGGCGGCGCAGTTCGCGATGCCCGGCGCTGTCGACCGGCTGCGGGCTCTCGCCGAGTCGGCCGAGCTGGCCAAACGCACCGGCACCACGGCGCTGGTGCTGGCCGCGGCGGATCCCGCGAACCCGTACGGGGCGGCGCTGCCGTGGCCGGAGCGGATCGTGGACAGCGGCGACGGGGAACCGGTCGCGAAGGCCGGGCACCGTGCCGGGCGGAAGGCGGGCGCGCTGGTCGTGCTGGTCGGCGGCGAGCTGGTGCTCTATGTGGAACGGGGCGGGCGGACGCTGCTGTCGTTCGCCGACGACGCGGAGGCGCTGGCGGCGGCCGGGCAGGCCCTGGCAGGCGCGGTGCGGTCCGGGGTGCTGGGGCCGATGTCGGTGGAGCGGGCGGACGGGGAGTCGGTGCACGCTTCGCCGCTCCGGGACGCGTTGCAAGCGGCGGGCTTCCGGGCGACGCCGCGTGGCCTGCGGCTTCGGGGGTAGCC
>KL571219.1:18553-23936 GCA_000715855.1 Actinoplanes liguriensis | reverse complement strand
GGCGTTATCCACACTGACGGGTTGTCCACAGGGCGCCGGAACGATCTTGCCGATTCGCGCCACACTGGCTGAGGGGGCCACCCCCTAGGGTGGGCGGGCCCTGTTCGGCGTCGTCAGTTGCCCGGGCGAGCCGGCAGCCATGGCTGAGAATGAGGCCCGCCGGGACCCTCAGCGCCAGCCGAGCACGGCGAGCCGGCCGGGGGCGAGCCCTGTTCGGTGCCATCAGTTGCCTGGGCCGAGGCATGAACGGGGCGGGCCCTGTTCGGCGCCATCAGTTGCCTGGGTCCGGGCATGAGCCGGGGCCGGCTCGGCCCGGGTGGCGGCCGTCGAGACGACGGCCGCCGGGACCGGTCAGACCTTGGGCAGCACGTCCGACGCGACCAGCTCGATGTGATCGATGTCGGACAGGTCGAGCACCTGCAGGAAGAGCCGAGACGCGCCCGCATCCGCGTACCGCTTGATCGTCTCGACCACTTCGGCCGGGGTGCCGACGATCCCGCCGTTCTCCCGCATCTCGTCGGCCTCCCGGCCGATCGCCGCGGCCCGGCGACGAACCTCGGCGTCGTCGCGGCCGACGCACAGGACGGTCGCGGCGCTGAACGCCGGCGGCTCGGCGCGACCGGCGGCTGCGCTTGCCGCGCGGACACGGTCGTACTGCGCGGGAATGTCTTCGATCTTGGCGAACGGCACGTTGAACTCGGTCGCGAACCGGGCGGCCAGATCCGGCGTGCGCTTCTTGCCGTGTCCGCCGATGATCACCGGCAGCGGCGACTGCACCGGCTTCGGCAGCGCGGGCGAGTCGCTGAGCTGGTAGAACTTGCCGTCGAAGTCGAAGGTTGCGCCGTCCGGCGTCTTCCACAGCCCGGTAATGATCTCGAGCTGCTCCTCCAGCCGGTCGAAGCGCTCCCCGACCGCCGGGAACGGAATGCCGTAGGCCCGGTGCTCGGCGTCGAACCAGCCGCCGCCGAGCCCGAACTCGATCCGGCCACCACTCATCGCGTCGACCTGGGCGACCGCGATCGCCAGCGGGCCGGGCAGCCGGAACGTCGCGGAGCTGACCAGCGTGCCGAGCCGGATCCGGGAGGTCTGCACGGCCAGCGCGGCGAGCGTGATCCAGGCGTCGCTGGGCCCGGGCAGGCCGGACCCGTCGCCCATCTTGACGTAGTGGTCGGAGCGGAAGAACCCGTCGAAGCCGCCGTCCTCGGCAGCCTTGGCCACCCTCAGCAGGTCCTCGTGACTGGCACCCTGCTGAGGTTCGGTGAAGATCACTAGACGCATGGACACAACCCTGCCAGATACGCGGCGCGCCCGGCCCGCATCGGGTGGCGACTGCCAGTAACGTCGCGTGCATGCCCGGTTATGGATGGATCAGTTTCACCACCGACTACGGCACGTTCGACGGCTTCGTCGCGGCCTGCCACGGGTCGATCGCCCGAATCGCGCCGGATGTCCGCGTGATCGACGTCACGCATCACGTGCCGCCCGCCGACGTGACCCGGGGCGCTGCCGTGCTGGCGCAGACCGCGCCGTTCCTCCCGGCGTCGGTGCACCTCGCGGTGGTCGATCCGGGCGTCGGCACGGCCCGCCGGGGTGTGGTGCTCACCACGCCGAACGGGCTCTTCGTCGGCCCCGACAACGGCCTGCTGATCTGGGCGGCCGATTCGCTCGGCGGGGTCACCTCGGCGCACGAGCTGACCAACAAGGACTGGATGCTCGGCGACGTGTCCCGGACATTCCACGGGCGGGACGTGTTCGCCCCGGCCGCGGCCCGGCTCGCCGCGGGAGCAGACCCCTCCGACGCCGGCCCGGCTGTCGACCCGGCCTCCCTGGTCCGCCTCCCCGACCCGGTGACCAGCATCGGCGACGGCTGGATCGAGGCCGAGGTGCTCACCGTCGACCGCTTCGGCAATGTGCAACTCGCCGCCGACGGCACGATGCTCACCGGTCTCGGCTCCGAGCTCACCGTCAACGGCACGGTCCGCGCCCGCCGCGGCGCCACCTTCGCCGACGTCAACGCGGGCGAGCTGCTCGTCTACACCGACTCCGCGGACCGGGTCGCCGTCGCCGTCAACAACGGCCGCGCGGTCGTCGTCCTCTCGGTCGTGCCCGGCGACGTCGTCCGCATCGCCGAGCGCCGCTGACCGCGCCCCAGCGGCAACACCGCCAGCCGAAGAAAAGCGACACCACCAGCCGGAGGAAGGCGCCGCCGCCAACCGGAACAAGCCGACGCCGCCGATCGGAGAAGGACGCCGGGAGATGGCGGACCGCCAGCCGACGAGGTCGGCCATGCGGCAGGAGGAGGGCGGCGCTTGGCCGGGCCGCCCGAGTGTCCGGAACCCCGCCTGAGCAACTCGATCGCGCGGTTCCCTTTCCCGGCCCGAGGCGAGTCACCAACCGCACGGATCGCTCGTGCGGGGGATCGACTGTTAGGTGAGTACGAATTGTAAGAGTTTTCGACCCTCCGAGCCCTGTAACCTATGCTGCTCCCAGTGGGCTCGGTATTCCCTTTCGCCGAGGCTGCTCCATTTGTGATCCACAGTGCGACGTATCGACTAGAGGTGCGGCATGGGGACTGGCCTGGACCCGATGGTGCAACGCAGGCGACTCCGGGTCGAGCTGCGAAAGGCCCGCGAGGCGGCGGGGCTGTCCCAACGCGACGTCGCGCCGGCGATGGACTGGTCGCTGTCCAAGTTGATCCGGATCGAGAGTGGCGCCGTCGGCATCTCCATCAACGATCTCAAGGTCATGCTTCAGCTGTACGGGATCGAGGACCGAGCCCGTATCGACGACCTGATCCTGATGGCGCGTGCCGCCAAGGAGCCGGCCTGGTATTCGTCGTACAAGGAGGTCATCTCCGCGGAGCTGGCACAGTTCCTGAGTTACGAGTCGGCCGCGACGATCATCCGCAATTTCGAGCCGGTGCTGGTGCCGGGCCTCTTGCAGACCGAGGAGTACGCCCGGGCGACGCTGGCCCAGATGGCGCCCTCGGTGACCAATCCGGACCCGAAACTGATCAATCAGCTGGACAGCCTGGTCGACCTGCGACTGGAACGCCAGGAGCGGCTGAGTCAGCGTGACGATCCGCCGAAGGTCTTCATGGCTATCGACGAGGCCAGTCTGCGCCGCCGGGTGGGCACTCCGGAGGTGATGAGCCGGCAGCTGGAGCGGATCAAGAGTGCGCTCACGTCGCCCGAGATGACGATCTGGATCGTTCCGTTCGGCGCCGGGCTCTACCAGATGATGCGCGGGCCCTATGTGATCTTCGAGTTGCCCTCACCGGACGAGAGCGAGGACGTCCTCTATCTTGAGGACTTCCGAGGTGAGCTGCTGGTCAAGGATGATTTCACGCTTGCCGCGGCGTACCTGGAGTCGTTCTGGAACATCGAGCAGATCGCACTCAAGAACGAGGATGCGATCACGCTCGTCGAGGACGCGATCGCCGCGCTCTGACGGGCCGGCCGCCTGGCCCGTGCGGGCGGGGGCAGCCGGCCGGTTCGCGTCGTCAACGCGGCAGTTCGAACTCACCCAGACGGACGCCCTCGGTGAACGCCGTCCATTCGCCCGGCGTGAACGCGAGTGTCGCGCCCTCGCCGCCGGCTTTGGTATCACGCACCAAGATCGTTTCACCGGAGAATGACACCTCCACGCAGTTCCCCTGTGCGCTTCTAGTGCTCTTGCGCCACACGGCGCCCAATGGTTCCATTGTCTAAATCACCTGATCCGTGAGAACGGTGATGCGACCTCGCGCAACATATCGCAAGGGACGTCACCGAGTCGATCGTATTTCGAGCACTCTCAGCGACAATAACTCGCCAGGGGCCGAATGGTAGCGGCTTCTCATGATCCGCCGCAAGGCGACAGGCGTGCTCGCGTTCACACTGCCTGTGATCACCGTTCTTACAGATCTTTCCGGGGCGCTCGCAGCGCGCTGTTTCGTTCTGCGCGCGGCATTCCGTCAAACGCCGACCTGCCGTGCGCCATCGTCGCGCGGCAACCAGCCACCTCGCTGTTTGCCGAGCGCAGATGGGCGACGGCTCGCCGCCGTTCTCGGACAGCCGCAGCTCAAGGTGCTCGGCGCTGCTCGTCTTGGGCCACCCGCTTCCGGTCGATCCGCCCCACAGCCGACCGAACACGGCGCTCCGCACCGATCGGTTCGCCTCTCAATGTGCCGCCGATAGCGATTCGAACGGACCACACCGCCTTTCGCGGAATTCCCGAAGCAGCTCGCCATAATGCACGAAAGGCCCGCCAAACAAGCATCTACCTGCGAAAACAGATAGGAGCGAGAGGCTCGTGAACACATTACCCGAGAGCCATTTCCGTCATCTTTTGCGATGACCTCAGGAAGCACTATGAAACCGACGCATTCCTGTTGCACACTCGAAATCGGACCCGGTGGCCGCACCATTCGACCGCCGCCCTCGGGCACGGGTCCACTCTGCGGGAGAGGAGGGGTGCGCGTGCCGACAGAGCCTTTCGACGTGGTGTGGACGGCCATCTTCGGATGGCAGGAAACACTGCGTCTCTGTCTCATCATCGTGGTCACGGCCACGGCGATGTTGTTCTACTACCTGGCGGGGGATCTGGTCCCGCTTCTGCATCTGCGGTAGTAGACGGGGTAGTGAAACTGGAAGCCTCCTCGAAAGCGGAGGCTTCCTTACCGAGCGCGTCAGGATGGTGGGTATGCCGGAGGGGGACACCGTGTGGAACACCGCTCGCGTCGTCGAGCGGGCGTTGACCGGGCAGGTGCTGACCGGATCCGACTTCCGGGTGCCGGGGCTGGCTACGGCGGATCTGAGCGGTTGGACGGTGGCCGAGTCGGCGAGCCGGGGGGGCAAGCATCTGCTGCTGCGGCTGACGCGGGACGGGCAGGCGGGCCTCACCCTGCACTCGCACCTGCGGATGGACGGGGCGTGGCGGACCTACGCGCCGGGTGAGCGGTGGACCGGGCGGCCCGCGCATCTGATCCGGGTGGTGCTGCGGAGCGCCCGGGCGGTGGCGGTCGGCTACCACCTGCACGACCTCGAGCTGGTGCCTACGGCGGAGGAGGAGCGCCTGGTCGGGCATCTCGGGCCGGATCTGCTGGGGGCCGACTGGGACCCGGCCGAGGCGGCGCGGCGGATCGAGGCCTGTCCGGAGGCGACGATCGCGGAGGCGCTGCTCGATCAGCGGAATCTGGCCGGGGTGGGGAACCTCTACAAGGCGGAGACGCTGTTCCTGCGGGGGCTGTGGCCGTGGACCAGGGTGGCCGCGATCCCCGACCTCACCGGGACCGTGGAGCTGGCGCAACGGCTGGTGGCCTCGAACAGGGGCCGCTGGACGCAGACGACCACCGGGTCGCTGCGGCGCGGGGAGACGAGCTACGTCTACGGCCGGCGGGGGG
>KL571219.1:17860-18373 GCA_000715855.1 Actinoplanes liguriensis | reverse complement strand
GAGCTACGTCTACGGCCGGCGGGCGCAACCGTGCCGGCGCTGCGGCACGGCGATTCAGAAGGCCGAGAGGTCGCCGCTGCCGGCGAAAGCCGAGAGGTCACCGCTGAGAAACCAGTCGAGCGGAGCGGGACCCAGAGGCGGAGCGGGAACCCGGCCGGCCGGGCGGGTCGGCGAGAAGGCCGAGCTGGAAGACCGGATCACTTACTGGTGCCCGCGCTGCCAGCCGGAGCCTGCCGGGGCGACCCCGACGTGAACCGGGCGGTCTGATCGCGCAGCTCGGCCAGCCCCTCGGCGATGCCGCGCAGCCGCTCGGCCGCCTCGACCAGGCCGAAATAGGCGGGATGCCGGGTGTCCGCGACCGGGTGCCCATCCTCCGCGACATAACTCGCGGCGGCCGCGACCAGCTCCTCGAAGGCCGCCACGCCCTCGACGAACTGCTCGGCGAGCGCGGCGTGCGACTGCTCCAGCCGCTGGGCGGGCTGCCCGAGCGGGATGGCCCGCTCGACGCTGACC
>KL571219.1:11510-17579 GCA_000715855.1 Actinoplanes liguriensis | reverse complement strand
CAGGTCCCACGCCTCCGCGATCACCGAGCCGCGCAGGGCATACCGATTCTTCTGCCGCCGGACCTCGTGCAGGACCGTGCGGCCGACCTGGGAACGCTCCAGGGCGGCGGCGAAGCGCGGGCCGGGCAGGGTCGGCTCGGGGGCGGGCCGGGACTCCAGCTCGCGGTAGTCGCGCCATCGCCACCGGGCCAGAACCACCGAGGCACCGGCCCCGGCGGCCCAGGCCGCGTCCGCGATGCCGATCCCCGAATAGGGGACGAGGACGGCCGCCGCCGCGGTCAGGCCACCGCCCAGCACGCTCCACCGGCGCGCTGAGCCACGAAGCCGCTTCAGCCGGCGGAAATACTTACCGCGCTCGTCCATGACATGCCCCGCCCGATCAGCCGGCGGCCGAGGTGTCGCCGCGCTTCTGGTTCATGCTGGCGCGGATCTCGTCGAGCCGGGCCACACCGGCCGCGTCGGCCGCCGTCGCGTTGGGCTCGGCCTGGCCGACCGCGGGCTGTGCCGCGGCGCCGCCGAGCTTCTCCCCCGCCATGCTGGCGCGGATCTGCTCCAGGCGGGACGAGCCGGCCATGTCCAGGCTGGACTTCTGCACCTCGAGCATGCGGCCCTCGACCGAGTTGGAAGCCAGCTCGGCACGGCCCATCGCGTTCGCGTAGCGCTGCTCGATCTTGTCGCGCACCTGGTCCAGCGACGGGGTGTTACCCGGCGCGGACAGCTCGGACATCGACTCCAGCGACCGGGCCACGGTCTCCTGCATCTTGGCCTGCTCGAGCTGGCTCAGCAGGCGCGAGCGCTCGGCGATGCGCTGCTGGAGCACCATCGCGTTGTTCTCGACCGCCTTGCGGGCCTGACCGGCCGCGGACAGAGCCTGGTCGTGGAGGGTCTTCAGGTCCTCCATCGACTGCTCGCCGGAGACCAGCTGGGTGGCGAGCGTCTGCGCGGTCTGCTCATACTTCCCGGCCTCGGCCTCGTCGCCGGCGGCGCGGGCCCGGTCGGCCAGCACGAGCGCCTGCCGGGCCATGCCCTGCAGCTTCTCGACCTCGGACATCTGCCGGGACAGCTTCATCTCGAGCTGCCGCTGGTTGCCGATGACGGCGGCGGCCTGCTGGACGAGGGCCTGGTGCTGTCGCTGGGCGTCCTCGATGGCCTGCTGAATCTGCACCTTCGGGTCGGCGTACTCGTCGATCTTCGCGCCGAAGAGCGCCATCATGTAATGCCAGCCCTTGACGAACGGGTTCGCCATCTCGCGGTATCCCCTCAGTGTCGCTCGGTCGGTGGCGTCGTGGGCCGAGACGGGGTCTCGTCGCAGACGCGAAACCATCGTGTCAGCCCGACGCCAGCGGCGTCACGTGACCTACGGGGGATCTCAGGGTCACCCCTAGCGACGAGCTTGCCAACGAGGCTACGCCCCCTGGGGGACACGTGCGATACACCGATAGGCCTGGGCAGCACAAAGCCGGGCACGTCGAGGAGACTGCCCGGCTTTCGGCCATATTCGAACAGCGGCAGGGTTTTTATGCCGCGTAGATCACGTCTCGCTTCTTGTTGCGCGTCGCGTGCAGGGTTGCCTTGAGCGGGGACTCCTGGCGCACCGAGACCGACACGCTGCCGTCCGTCGCGACCTGGCGCGCGGACTCTGCGCTCTGGTCGTCGACCGGGACGAGCACGCCCTCCATGTTCTCCGCCAGCGACAGCGTGCTGCTGACCTCGCCGAGGAGCTCGGACAGACGGGCGCCGAGCGCATCGCAGATGGCCGCGAGCAGCTCGCTGGAAGCCTCTTTCTGACCACGCTCGATCTCGGACAGATAGCCCAGGCTGACGTTCGCGGCGGTCGACACCTCGCGCAGCGTGCGGTGCTGTCCCTGCCGGCGCGCACGAAGTGCGTCACCGATAACCCGGCGTAGCAGGACCATGGCACCTCCTCCTGCGGGCGGGGCCGCCGGCAACACGCCGGAGGCTTCCCGCAACCGTACCTGCCGCAAGCGACGGCGACATCCCGCCCCGCCGAATTCCTCGGCGGGGCCGCCCGCGGCGTATGGGGACAACCTGCCCGGCATCGACGATATTCCCAGCTCAGACCGCGGCCGGTGTGGTATGGAGAACGTCGGTCAACAATTGCAGGACGGCCGTCACACTTTCGATACGGATAGCGGCCCTGTTACCGGTCAGTTTCAACTCGTTCACCGTGGTCCCCGCCGGTCCCGCGACACCGATGTAGACCAATCCGACCGGCTTGCCGTCCTGCGGTTCCGGGCCCGCGACACCGGTGGTGGCCAGACCCCAATCCGCACCGCAGCGTTCCCGGGCGCCCTCCGCCAGTTTCGCGGCCACCTCCGGGTCGACCGGGCCGCGCTCATCCAGCAGCCGCCTCGGCACGCCGGCGAGGGTTCCCTTCAGCTCGGTCGCGTAGACCACCAGCCCGCCCCGGTAGACCGCGCTCACCCCGGGGATCTCCACGATCGTCGCGGCCACCAGTCCCCCGGTCAGCGACTCCGCGGTCGCCAGGGTCTGGCGGCGCTCGACCAGGAGATGCACCGCCGCCGCGGCGGCCACCGACACCTCCACCAGGCGCCTCCTCAGCGAGCCCCGCGGCGCAACCGCAGCGCTTCGATCACATAGTCCACACCGGTGACCAGGGTGACCACCAGCGCGGCGTACATCACCCAGGCGCCGACCGCGTCGAACGGCTCCGGCACGGGCCACAGGTACCAGGCGATCGCGAGGGTCTGCAGCCCGGTCTTGAGCTTGCCACCCCGGGAGGCCGGGATCACCCCGTACCGGATGACCCAGAAGCGCAACGCGGTGACGCCCCACTCGCGGATCAGGATCGCCAGCGTGACCCACCAGGGCAACACGTCGTACGCCGAGAGGAGGACGAGCGCGGTGCCGGTCAGCGCCTTGTCCGCGATCGGGTCGGCGATCTTGCCGAACGAGGTGACCAGCTGCCACCTGCGGGCGATCCAGCCGTCCACGAAGTCGGTCGCCGATGCCACACAGAACGCCAGACAGGCCCCGATCCGCCAGTCGTGGTCGGTCATCTGCGAGGTGACCACCATGGCGAGGAAGACCGGGACGAGGATGAGCCGGACGACGGTCAGCGCGTTGGCCGCGTTGTAGAGCGACACCACGCGTGGTGCGGCCACCGGAACCGGCTCGTCGGTCACCGGTCGACCTGAGCCGCGGAGATCATCTCGGTCGGCACGGCGATCAGGTCGACGCCCTCGGTCCCGGTGACCCGGGCACGGACCAGGTCGCCCGGGCGCAGCGCGGCCACGTCGACGCCCTGCTCGCCGGCGACCAGGGTGGTCGAGCCGTCGACCTCGGGGGCCTGGTGCTCGGCGCGGCCCTCGATCTCGCCGTCGTCGACCGAGTCGACCAGCACCTCGACGATGCTGCCCAGCCGGTCCTCCGCACGCTGGGCGCAGAGTTCCTCGGCCAGGGCGACGATCTTGTCGTAGCGCCGCTTGATCGTCTCCGGCCGGACCTTGCCGGTGAGGCCGGCCGCCTCGGTGCCGTCCTCGTCGCTGTAGTCGAAGATGCCGATCGCGTCGAGCCGGGCGTCGGTCAGGAAACGGGCCAGCTCGTCCACGTCCTGCCGGGTCTCGCCGGGGAAACCGACGATGAAGTTGCTCCGCGCGCCGGCCTCGGGCGCCAGCTTGCGGGCCGAGTCGAGCAGCTCCAGGAAGCGCTCGGTGGAGCCGAACCGGCGCATCCGCCGCAGCACCGGCTCGCTGGAGTGCTGGAACGACAGGTCGTAGTAGGCCGCGACGCCGGGCGTGTTCGCGATCGCCTCGACCAGGCCGGGGCGGGTCTCGGCGGGCTGCAGGTAGCTGGCGCGCACCCGGACGATGCCGTCCACCGCCGCGAGCTGCGGAAGCAGTTTCTCCAGCAGGCGGGGATCACCCAGATCTTTCCCGTACGACGTGGAGTTCTCACTCACCAGCACCAGCTCGCGCACGCCGGTCTTGGCCAGCCACTCCGCCTCGGCGAGCAGCTCCTGCGGGTCACGGGAGACGAACGCGCCACGGAACGCCGGGATCGCGCAGAACGCGCAGCGCCGGTCACAGCCGCTGGCCAGCTTGAGCGAGGCCACCGGGCCGGAGTCGAGCCGCCGGCGCAGCACCTTGCGCAGGTGGGCCGGGGTGTGCTCGTCGACCGTGGCGTGGCCGGGCACGACCACCTTGGCCGCGTGCCGCTGCACCGGGGTGATCGGGAGCAGCTCACGCCGGTCACGCGGGGTGTGAGCGTCGTGCTTCTCCCCCGCGAGCACCCCGCTGAGGCGGGCGGCGATGTCGGTGTAGTCGTCGAAGCCGAGCACCGCGTCGGCCTCGGGCAGGTTCTCCGCGAGGTCCTTGCCATACCGCTCGGCCATGCAGCCGGCCGCGACGACCTTGGCTCCGGTGTCGGCCGCGGCGAGCAGGGTGTCGATCGAGTCCTGCTTCGCCTTCTCCACGAAGCCGCAGGTGTTGACGAGCACCACGTCAGCCTTCGCCGCGTCGGTGCCCACCTCCCACCCCTCGGCGTCGAGGCGGGCGGCCAGCTCTTCCGAGTCGACCTCGTTACGGGCACAGCCCAGCGTGAGGAGGGCGACACGGCGAGAGGAAGGAGTTACAGACACCCGCCAAGGTTACCGGGCCGCCACGGGTCCCCCGTCCCCCGGACAGCCAAGCTCTAGCGCCAAGTCGCGTTGACAATACGATTGCGGGGTGACGACTCCGGAAGACCTCGACGATCTCGACGCACTGGCCAGTCTCGCCGACCGGGTGCGGCGGCAGGCGTACCGCGTGGTGGCGGACGGGACCGGGCCGGTCGGCCGGGACGAGGTGGCCGAAGCGCTCGGCGTGGGCCGCACGCTCGCCGCGTTCCACCTGGACAAGCTCGTCGCTGCCGGGTTGCTGGAGACGTCGTACGCGCGCAGGTCGGGAAAGACCGGGCCGGGCGCCGGACGTCCGGCGAAGCTGTACCGGGTCGCCGCGGCGGAGCACGCGGTGAGCGTGCCGCCGCGGGCCTATCGCACCGCGGCGGAGATGCTCGCCGAGGCGCTGGAGGAGGCCGGGGCGGAAGAGGTGCTGAACAGGGTGGCGCGGCGGCAGGGCCGGCGGGCGGCCGGGGCGGGCAGCGACGTGGCCGAGGTGCTGTCGGGGCACGGCTACGCGCCGGTGGCGGACGGGCCGGGGCGGATCGAGTTGCGGAACTGCCCGTTCCACCGGCTGGCCGAGCAGTTCCCGCCGGTGATCTGCGGGATGAACCTGGCGATGGTCGACGGGCTGCTGTCCGGCGCCGGGCTCGACGACGCGTGGCAGGCACGGATGGATGCGGCGCCCGGGCGCTGCTGCGTGTCGGTCGTTTCTAAAAATCAAAACGATTGACTTTAGAGTACGAGGCTGGTCTGCTGAATGACATGACCGACTTCCACCTGGCCCAGATGAACACCGCCCGACTCCGAGCCCCGCTGGAAGACCCCTCGATGGCCGAGTTCGTCGAGGGCCTCACGTCGATGAACGAACTGGCCGACAGCTCACCCGGGTTCGTCTGGCGGCTCGCCGACGAGAACGGGGACGGCACCGTGCGAACGGTCGCCGACCCCGCCCGGATCTATACGCTCTCGGTCTGGGAGTCGCCCGAGCACCTGCGGGCGTATGCGTATCAGAGCCACCACCTCGACTACCTGCGCCGGCGTCGCGAGTGGTTCCACCCGAACGGGCACCGGGCCGCGCTGGTGCTGTGGTGGATCCCGGCCGGCAAGATCCCGACGCTGCGCCAGGGCATCTCCCGGCTCGGCCGGTTGCAGGCCGGCGGCCCGACCCCGGAGGCGTTCACGCTGCGGGATCTGTTCCCGGCCCCGGCCCCGGCCCCGGCCGCGGCCCTTGGTCCGCAGACGCGACAGACAGCCCCGGCCCAACCTTGACACCGCGCACCGAACGACCCAGCCCAGCCATGACCCGAAGACCTCGACCGCGCATCGGACGACCCAACTCGGCCATGGCCTGAAGGCCGTGACTGCGCGGCGAACGGCCAACCCGGTCATGACCCGAAGGCCCCGACCGCGCAACGAACCACCCAACC
>KL571219.1:10934-11181 GCA_000715855.1 Actinoplanes liguriensis | reverse complement strand
GCCGTGACTGCGCGGCGAACGGCCAGGCCCGAAGGCCTTCACATTGCCCGCCCGGCCATGATCGGAAGCTCTACCCGCGCGAACGACAAGACCCACCCACCACTGGGGGGCCACCGCCTCTGCCGTCAGTGTGGCTCGGGGGACCAAGATCGTGCTTAGCGGCTGTGGACAGAGCGCCGTTGTGGATAACTCCACGCTTGGGCGGATCTTGTGCTCTGACCGTGCCCAGCCACGGAGGTCGCCCTTT
>KL571219.1:7306-10690 GCA_000715855.1 Actinoplanes liguriensis | reverse complement strand
AGCGGAGCCAGGCAATGAAGAATTTGATCTTTGATCGCTAGTCGACCTTGAGGGCGGCCAGCGACTCCTCCAGCTCGTCGGGCTTGATCAGGACGTCGCGGGCCTTGCTGCCCTCGGACGGGCCGACGATGCCGCGGGTCTCCATCAGGTCCATCAGGCGGCCGGCTTTGGCGAAGCCGACCCGCAGCTTGCGCTGGAGCATCGACGTCGAGCCGAACTGGCTGGTCACGACGAGCTCGATGGCCTGGATCAGGAGCTGGAGATCGTCGCCGATGTCCTCGTCGATCTCCTTCTTCTTGCTCGCCGGCGCCTCGGTGACGTCCTCCCGGAATTCCGGCTCGCGCTGGTCCCGGCAGTATTTGACGACGTCGGCGATCTCCTTCTCGTCGACCCAGGCGCCCTGGATGCGGGTCGGTTTCGAGGCGCCCATCGGCAGGAAGAGGCCGTCGCCGCGGCCGAGCAGCTTCTCCGCGCCCGGCTGGTCGAGGATGACCCGTGAGTCGGCCAGCGAGGACGTCGCGAAGGCCAGGCGGGACGGGACGTTCGCCTTGATCAGGCCGGTGACGACGTCGACCGACGGGCGCTGGGTCGCGAGGACCAGGTGGATGCCGGCGGCGCGGGCGAGCTGGGTGATCCGGACGACCGAGTCCTCCACGTCGCGCGGGGCGACCATCATCAGGTCGGCCAGCTCGTCGATGATCACCAACAGATAGGGGTACGGCTTCATCACCCGCTCGCTGCCCGGCGGCGCGACGATCTCGCCACTGCGGACCTTGCGGTTGAAGTCGTCGATGTGGCGCACGCCGTTCGCGGCCAGGTCGTCGTAGCGCATGTCCATCTCGCGGACCACCCACTCCAGGGCGTCCGCGGCCTTCTTCGGGTTGGTGATGATCGGGGTGACGAGGTGGGGAATCCCCTCGTACGCCGTCATCTCCACCCGCTTCGGGTCGACCAGCATCAGCCGCACCTGCTCCGGCGTCGCCCGGGTGAGCAGGCTCACCAGCAGCGAGTTCAGACAGCTGGACTTGCCGGCGCCGGTCGCGCCCGCGATCAGGATGTGCGGCATCTTCGCGAGGTTGGCCACGACGAAGCCGCCCTCGATGTCCTTGCCGAGCGCGACCACCATCGGGTGGTGATCGCGGGTGGCGATCGGCGACCGCAGCACGTCACCGAGCGCCACGTTCTCCGGGTCGGTGTTCGGGATCTCGACGCCGACCGCGCTCTTGCCCGGGATCGGCGAGAGGATCCGCACGTCGGGGGACTTCACCGCGTACGCGATGTTGCGCGACAGCTGGGTGATCCGCTCGACCTTGGTGCCGGGGCCGATCTCCACCTCGTAGCGCGTGACGGTCGGGCCGCGGGTGAAGCCGGTGACCATCGCGTCCACGTTGAACTGCTCGAACACGCCGGTGAGGGCGGCCATGATCTCGTCGTTGGCGCGACTGCGGGCCTTCGCCGGGGCGCCGGTGGCGAGCAGCCCGAACGGCGCCGCCTTGTAGTCGCCGCTCTCCACCGCGGAGATCTCCAACTGCTCGGCCTGGACCGGGACCGGCGAGTGGGCGGGCGGCGGCTTCTTCCGGGTCGCCGGCACCTTCGGCAGGGCGACCGTGTCGTGCAGGATCAGATCCTCCTCGGGCTCCATCAGGTCGTCCAGCGGCGTGTCCATGCTGGCCTGACGGCGGCGAGCCGGGCGGCGCGGCTTGGGCGGCGCCTCCTCGACCTCCTCGTCCTCGTCGTCGGCCGGATCGGGCAGTGGCCGGGGACGGGTGGCCGAGCCGCGGCCGAGGACCATGTCGCCGAGCAGCATGAACCGCTCGGGGATCTTGTTGATCGGCGTCGCCGTGATCACCAGGAGACCGAAGACGAAGAGCAGGATCAGCAGCGGGACGGCCACCCAGGCGCTGACCGCGCGTTCCAGCACCGAGCCGACGCCGTAGCCCAGCAGACCGCCGGTGCCGGTCAGCGCCAGGTCGTCGCGGGGCTCGTCGGAGATGTAGAGCAGGCTCGCGGTGGCGATGATGACCGCCGACCAGCCGACCGGGTTGCGGCCGCGGTGCTCCGGGTCGACCGGCTCGCGCATCAACCGGATCGCGCCGTAGAAGAACAGCAGCGGCAGGAAGATCCCGAGGCCGCCGAAGAACAGGTGCACCGCGTCGGCCAGCCGCTGCCCGAGCGGGCCCGCGCTGTGCGCCCAGACGGCCACCGCGGTCAGGATCGAGAAGCCGAGCAGGAGCAGGCCGGCGCCGTCACGGCGGTGCTCCGGGCCGATGTTGCGGGCGTTGCGCCCGGCGCCGCGGGCGACCCAGCCGACGCTGTGCGCCAGGCCCATCCAGAGGGCGCCGATGCCCCGGGCGACGCCGGGGCCGATGGCGGGAGGCGGCGCCTTCTTCGCGACGGGCCGTTTGCGCGCCGCCGCGGTGGTCTTCTTCACCGGGCGCGCCGCCGGTTGCCGGGCGCGCGTGCTCGCGGCGCCGCGCGTTGTCGACGCGGCGCGGCCCCGGCCCGCCGGAGGAGTACGGCCCGCCATGCAGACACCGTAGCCGGGCACGCCCAACCCATCGAGGCGGCACACCGTGACCAGCTCTCGCTTTTCGGCGATTAACATCACGATGTGCAGGTACTCGACAACGAGATGATCAAGGCCGCGATGGACGCGCGCGGGTTTGCGTACTTCGTCGATGCGGACGGCGACATCGCGGGCAACTTCCAAGGCAACCTGATCTACTTCTTCCGGCTCGGCCAGAACAAGGAGATGCTGCAGATCAGGGCCATGATGCAGCACGTCTTCTCGGTCGAGGACGTGCCACGGCTCTACGAGTTCTGCAACACGTGGAACCGCGATCAGCTCTGGCCGAAGGCGTATGTGCAGGTCACCGACGACGGCACGGTCGTCGTCGTGGGTGAGGTCTCGGCCGACTGGGAGCGCGGCCTGACCATGGAGCAGCTCGACCAGGTCCTGCTCTGCGGCATCGCGACCGGCTGCCGGCTCGGCGAGGCGCTCGGCGAGCTCAAGAGCTGACGAAGGCCGGGACCTCGATCGGTCCCGGCCTCCACATCAGCCTTGCCTTACTCGACAGCCTTGCCCTACTCGACGTTGAAGCCCAGCGTGTAGTCACCGCTGCCCGAGCTGTCCACGACGACGTACCGGAAGGTGCCGGAGCGCTGGTTGACGCTCAGCGCCTTGTCGCCGTCACCCGTGGCCTTGGCCACCGTCTTGAAGCCGTTCTTGGTCTGCCGCTGCAGGACCAGGTCGAAGTCCGCACCGTCGGGCACGTCGAGGCACGCCACGTGCTTGCCCGCGCGGGCCCGGAAGGTGCCGCCGTTCGGCTGGGCCTGAGCCGTGCCGGACGTGGTGAGCGAACCGCTGCGCTGCACCGGCAGGGC
>KL571219.1:2946-7023 GCA_000715855.1 Actinoplanes liguriensis | reverse complement strand
CGGAAGGAGCCGCCGTCGCCGTCGCGGAGTCGGTCGGCGCCGCGGTGGCCCCACCCTCCTCGTCGCCAGTGGTCACCAGGGTCAGGTTGTTCTCCGCCAGGATCTCGTTGACCGGCTGGAAGAACGTCTCGCCGCCGACCGTGCAGTCGCCGGAGCCGCCCGAGGTCACGCCCTGGGCCTGGTCACCGGAGAGCCACGGGCCACCGGAGTCGCCACCCTCGGCGCAGACGTCGGTGCGGGTGAGGCCGGTCACGGCGCCCTCCGGGTACCGGACCGTCTGGTTCTTCGCCAGGATCGTGCCGCAGAACGTGCCGGTGGTGGAGCCCGAGCGGCACACCGCGGCGCCGACCGGCGCCTCCGTGTTGCCGGCCACCGGGAGCTCGTTGCCCTTGAAGTCGTTGACCACCGGACGCGGCGTCCAGTCACCGTTGACCTCGACGAAGCCCATGTCGGCGTCGCCCGGGAAGACCGAGGCCTTCACCACGCCCTGCGCCTCGTTGTTGAAGCCGGTCGTGGTGGTGCCCGGCGTCCCGCAGTGGCCGGCGGTCACGAAGCCGCCCTCCACCGAGAAGCCGATCGAGCAGCGGGCCGTGCCGCCGTCGAGGGAGATGAAGTACGGGTCCGCGCCGCGCACGTCGAAGAGCGGCTTCGGCGCGCGGTTGCTGACCTTCACGGTGACCGCGCCCGCCGGCACGCCGGCCTTCTTCGCGAACGCCACCGGATCCGTGGAGGCGTCCGGCTGCGCGACGATGACCAGCTTGTTGGTGGGGGCGTCGACGTACCAGCCGGTCAGGCCGCTGGCCGTCTTCACCTTCGCATCCAGCAGGGTCTTGGCCGCGTCGAGGTCCGCCTCGCTGCGCTTGACCATGACCGGCACCGCGCCGGCCTTCTTCACCTCGGCTGCCGCGTCTTTGTCGGTCACGGCGACCTTGAGGGTGGTGCCGTCCGAGGCGATCCACGCGCCGCCGAAACTGTCCCCGGTGGCCGCGGCCAGGGTCGCGCTGACCCCGCCGGCCCACTTCGAACGCTTCAACCGGGTTGTCGCCTGGTCCGCGTCGAGGCCCAGGTCACGCTTCATCGCGGCCAGCAGGTCGGGGGAAACGCCCCCGTCCCCGCTCGCCTTCGTCGTGCCGCTGTCGCTCTCCGGCGTGGTGCCGGCCAGCGACGGCAGAGTGAAGGCGACCGCCGCCGCGGTCGCCGCCACTACCGCCGCAGCTACGGCGATCGATCTGCGCTGCATCTGGAATACTCCCTCCGCCACGGGTGCCGTGGGGGCGACACCGTGCCTGGGAGTACGCACCTCGTCCGAAGATGGTTGAAACGGACGAGGAACAAATCGTCTTCACAGCTCTGGTTAAGAAGGGCTTAAACCTGCTTTTGTACGGCGTCAGACCTCGACGACCGTCGGAACGATCATCGGCCGGCGACGATACGCGTCGTTCACCCAGCGTCCGACAGTGCGCCGGACCACCTGCTGGAGCTGGTGGGTGTCGGTGATGCCGTCCTCAGCGGACCGGTGCAGGGCCGCGGTGAGCAACGGGATCACCGGGTTGAACGCGTCCGGGTCCTCGGAGAAGCCCTTCGCCGAGATGCTGGGCTCGCCGACCACCTTGCCGGTCACCGAGTCGATCACCACGGTGGCCGCGATGAACCCGCCGTCGCCGAGTATGCGCCGCTCGGTCAGCAGCGACTCGCTGACGTCGCCGACCGCGAGACCGTCCACATAGACATAGCGGCTCTTGACCCGGCCGACCACGCGGGCGTGCCCCTCGACCAGGTCGACCACGTCACCGTCCTCGCAGAGGACCACCCGGTCGGCCGCGACACCGGACTCGATGCCGAGCTGGGCGTGCGCCCGCAGGTGCCGCCACTCGCCGTGCACCGGCATCAGGTTGCTGGGCCGGGTCACGTTCAGCAGGAAGAGCAGCTCGCCGGCCGGCGCGTGACCGGAGACGTGCACCTTCGCGGTCTCCTTGTGGATGACCGTGGCGCCGGCCCGGGACAACTGGTTGATCACCCGGTAGACCGAGGTCTCGTTGCCCGGCACCAGCGAGCTGGCCAGCACGACCGTGTCGCCGGACTCGATGGTGATGTGCCGGTGGTCGCCGGTGGACATCCGGCCCAGGGCGCTCATCGGCTCGCCCTGCGACCCGGTGGACATGAAGACGATCTCGTCCGGCGGGAGGTGGGTGGCCTCGTCCAGGCCGACCAGCAGCCCGTCCGGGATCCGCAGCAGACCCAGATCACGGGCGATGCCCATGTTGCGGACCATGGATCGGCCGATCAGGGCGACCTTGCGGTCGAACTCCCAGGCGGCGTCCATGACCTGCTGGACCCGGTGCACGTGGGACGCGAAGCTGGCCACGATGATCCGGCCGCGGGCCTTGCCGAAGATCCGGCTGAGCACCGGGCCGATGTCCCGCTCCGGCGCCACGAACCCGGGCACCTCGGCATTCGTCGAGTCGGAGAGCAGCAGGTCGACGCCCTCGGCGCCGAGCCGCGCGAACCCGGCCAGGTCGGTGATCCGCCCGTCGAGCGGGACCTGGTCCATCTTGAAGTCGCCGGTGTGCAGGATCAGCCCGGCCGCGGTGCGCACGGCGACCGCGAGAGCATCCGGAATCGAGTGGTTCACCGCGAAGAACTCGCACTCGAACGGGCCCAGCCGCTCGATGCCGCCCTCGCGGACGGTCAAGGTGTACGGATCGAGGCGCCGCTCGGCGAGCTTCGCCTCCACCAGCGCGAGCGTGAACTCCGACCCGACCAGCGGGATGTCCGGCTTGTGGGCCAGAAGGTACGGCACAGCGCCGATGTGGTCCTCGTGCCCGTGGGTCAGCACGATGGCCTGGATGTCCTCCAGACGGTCCAGAATGGGCGCGAAGTCCGGCAGGATCAGATCGACCCCCGGCTGCTCGACGTCGGGGAAGAGCACCCCGCAGTCGATCACCAGCAGTTTGCCGTCGAACTCCAGAACCGTCATGTTGCGGCCGATGGCGCCGAGCCCACCGAGCGGGATGACGCGCAGGGCGCCCTCCGGCAGCGGCGGTGGCGGACCCAGCTCCACGTGAGCGTTAGTCATTCGCCTCTTCCTGTCAGAGCACGATGCCGGCCGCCGCGGCGTCCTGGCGAAGTTGCTTCAATTCCTCGTCTGTCGCGTCGACCAGCGGCGACCGGACCGGGCCGGCGGGCAGCCCCGCCGCGGCCAGGCCGGCCTTCACCAGAATCGTCCCCGGAGAGCGGAAGGCCTGCCGGTGCCGGGCCAGCGCGGTGGTCGTGTCGCCCCGCTCGAATGCCTCGATCATCTCCTTGGCCAGCACGCCGGTGAAGTGCGACGACGTGCCCACCAGGCCCACCCCGCCGATGGCGAGCAGCGGGAGCGTGGCGGCGTCGTCACCGGAGTAGTAGGCCAGATCGGTCCGGCTCAGCACCCACGAGCTGGCGATCAGATCGCCCTTGGCGTCCTTGACCGCGACGACCCGCTCGTGCTCGGCGATCCGGCACATGGTCTCGGTGGCGATCGCCGTGCCGGCCCGGTGCGGGATGTCATAGACCATGATCGGCAGCCCGGTGGCGTCGGCCACGGCACGGAAGTGCCGCTCGACGCCGGCCTGCGGGGGCTTGTTGTAGTACGGCGTGACGACCAGCAGGCCGTGGGCCCCGGCCTTCTCCGCGGCGTGCGCGAGCTCGATGGTGTGGGCGGTGTTGTTCGTCCCGACCCCGGCAACGACCCTGGCCCGATCGCCGACCGCCTCGATCACGGCGCGCAGGAGCGTCTCCTTCTCCGCGTCCGTCGTGGTCGGGGACTCGCCGGTGGTGCCGCTGATCACGAGCGCGTCGTTGCGCTGCTCGTCGACCAGGTGAACGGCCAGGCGGGCCGCGCCCTCGATGTCCAGGGAGCCATCCGGGGTGAACGGGGTCACCATGGCGGTCAGCAGCCGTCCGAAGGGCCGTGGGTCGTGCGTCATACCTGACAACCTATCGGACGCCCCGGTCACACGTAGAAAGCGGTGAACGGAGCCCAGGGCAGGTTACGCAAGACGCTCCAGACCGCCCACACCGCCATGAACGTGATCATGGCGG
>KL571219.1:798-2673 GCA_000715855.1 Actinoplanes liguriensis | reverse complement strand
CCTTGCCAGCCCGCTCAGAGATGTGTATAAGAGACAGCCTGAACAGCTTCGCGCCGGCCCAGGCCACATACATGTACAGCAGGAACGGGACCGCGAAGACGAAGATCGCGTGGTGCCGGGCGGCCGCCGGGAGATTGCCGTGCAACAGAAACCACGCGGCGCGGGTGCCGCCGCAGCCCGGACAGACAAAGCCCGTCGTGTATTTCAGCAGGCAGGTGGGGGCGTCACCGGCCGCCGCGTCCACCGGGTCGGTGATCAGCGTGTAGCCCACCGCGCCGCCCATGCAGGCCAGCACCGCGAGCGGGGCCAGCCACATCGGCGAACGGGCGGCGAGACGGTCGAAGAAACGGGTGATCCGATCCGGCTCGGGGCTCGGATGGGCACGGTAGGCCGGCCAGTCCGGAGGCACCTGAGGGCCCTGCAACGGCTGGGACTCCAACCCCGGGTTCATGGGCGCCACGCTACACCTCACAGGGCTTTCAGAGCCGCGGCCAGCGGGCTCGCGAAATCACCGGCGACCGGGACCGCGATCGACCCCAGACCCAGCCAACCGGCCAGGCGGCGCAACTCGGCGGCGAGGGCCTGCGCGGTCACCTCCTGATCGGCGGACGGCTCCAGCCACGCGGCCGGGACCTCCAGGACACCGGCCTGCCGGTTGGCCTTGAGATCGACCCGGGCGGCGAAACGATCGCCGAGCAGGAACGGGAGGACGTAATAGCCGTACAGCCGCTGGGGTTTGGGCACGTAGATCTCGATGCGGTAGCTCATGTCGAACAGGCGCTCCGTGCGCTCCCGCTGCCAGATCAACGGATCGAACGGGCTGATCAGAGTGGCCGCGGCGACCCGGCGCGGCAGTTTCGCCTCGGCGTGCAGGTAGGCCACCGGTTTCCAGCCGGGGATCGTCACCGGGCGCAGCACACCCGCCTCGACCAGCTCGGCCACCGCGGTGCGGGCGGCCTGGGTGGGCAGGCGGAAATAGTCCTTCAGCTCCGCCTCGGCGGCCACGCCCAGCGCCCGGGCGGAAAGCTCGACCAGGGTGCGGAACGCCTCCGCCGGCTCCGGGGTCGGCGCGTTCAGCACGGCCGGCGGCAGGACCCGCTCGGGCAGGTCATAGCTCCGGGCGAACGACGTGGTGCGCTCGGCCGCGGTCACCTGGCCGCTCCAGAAGAGCCACTCCAGCGCCTGCTTGACGACCGACCAGTTCCACCCCCAGTGGTCCTTGCGGCGCGGGGCGTCGTGCTCGATCTCGCTCGCCGTGATCGGGCCGCGCTGCCGCACCTCGTCGAGCACCCAGGCGACCAGGTCGGGCTGCTCGGCGACGATCCGGCGCATGCCGCCCCACGCGGACTCACTGGCGCGCTCCATCCGCCAGCGGAACAGCGGCTGCAGGTCGACCCGGATCAGCGAGGCCTCGTGACCCCAGAACTCGAACAGCTCGCGGGGGCGCTTGTAGGCCGCCCTCTCCAGCAGGGCCGCCGGATAGGGCCCGAGACGGCTGTAGAGCGGCATGAAGTGGGCGCGCTGCAACACGTTCACCGAATCCATCTGGATCAGATGCAGACGGCGCAGCACCCGGCGCAGGTGACGCAGGTCGGTGGCGCCGCCCGGCTTCGGGTCGGTGAAGCCCTGCGCGGCCAGAGTGATCCGGCGGGCCTGGGCCACGGAGATCGTTTCGGCGGTGGTCATCGACGAGCAGAGTAGAACAGGGGTATGACAGAGTCGGTGATCCGGGCGATGACCTCGGCGGATGTCGACGCCGTCGCGGCGGTGCACGTGCGGAGCACCCAGGCGGGATACGCCGGGCTCATGCCCGCGGACTTCCTGGAGTCACTCGACCCGGCGATCTTCGCCGCTCGTCCTGTCTCTTATACACAT
>KL571219.1:0-531 GCA_000715855.1 Actinoplanes liguriensis | reverse complement strand
GGCCGGACCGGGAGGACCCCACGCTCGGCGAGCTCTACGCGATCTACGTGGAGCCGGCCGTCTGGGGCAGCGACGCCGCCCGGCTGCTCTTCGAGGCGGTCAGCCGCGCCCTGCCCTATCCGGTGATGCGGCTCTGGGTCCTGGCGGGCAACGCACGGGCGCGCCGGTTCTACGAACGGGCCGGGATGACCACCGACGGGGTGCCCGCGACACACCGGGCCGGCGCGGGGATCGAACTGCCGAAACTGCGCTACACGCGTCCTCTGTAGGCTGCCGCCATGGCTCTCGGCTTCGTCCGTCCCGCGCGTCCCTCGGACGCCCCGGAGATCGCTCGCATCCAGGTGACGACGTGGCAGTCCGCGTACCGGCGGATGTTCCCCGCGCACATCCTCGCCCAGCTCGACCCGGCCACCCTGGCCGACGCCTGGACCGCGGCGATCACCACGCCGCCGACGCCACGGCACCGGGTGCTGATCTCGATCGAGCAAGGGGAGAGCGCGGAACACGTGGTGGGTCTGTCTCTTATACACA
>KL571218.1:38037-38222 GCA_000715855.1 Actinoplanes liguriensis | reverse complement strand
CGCTTCCCGCTCCTCAGCGGCGTGCATCGCCGGCCGGACCGGGTCGGGCACCCGGCTGATCGTCTTGCGTGGCGTAGCTCCCTGCCCCACCTGCGTATCGCTGGACAACGTCTTCCGCGGTCGCGCCGCCGTGCTCGTCTCCGCCGCCACCGCGCGGCTCCGGGCCGGCGTGCTCTCCCCGGCCG
>KL571218.1:34035-37812 GCA_000715855.1 Actinoplanes liguriensis | reverse complement strand
CCCGGGAGCCCGCCTCAGCGTCCCCCGGCCGCCCACTGGCGCCGGCCGTCCCGCGACCACTCGCGTCGGCGGCACGCAAGCTCTTGCGAGCACGCGCCCCGGTCCCGGCGTCAGCCGACACCACCCGGCCAGCCGCTTCACTCGCGCGAATGCTCTTCCGAGCACGCGCCCCGGCTCCAGCCTCCGCCGTTTCACCCGCGCGAAGGCTCTTCCGAGCGCGGGCCCCAGCACCGGCCTCGGCCGTTTCACCCGCGCGAAGGCTCTTTCGAGCACGCGCCCCGGCATCGACGGTCGCGCCACGGCCGTCCGCGGAAGCGCTCTTGCGGGCGCGGGCCGTCGTCGTCTTGTCACTCGCCGAGGCACGGCTCCCGGACGGTGTGACCTCCGCCGCATGTCCGCGGCGAGCCGACCCGCTCGCGGCGGATCCGGCGTTCGCCTTGGTGGCCCCGGCCGGCGCGGATCTTCCCGCGCTCGGTCCGGCACCTGCCCTCGCCGAACCCGCGCCACCGCCCGATTCCTTGCTGGGCATCGCTCTCCCGGATGCCATGACTCCCCTGGCCGAACCACTGGCAGTCGGCTTTCGGAGGGCAGAGACCGATTTGTCGCCCACCGTGGATGGCTTGCGCACCGCAGCCGATTTGCCTGATTCAGCTGATTTGCCCGCACTGGTCGGTGTGCCCGCAGCCGCCGACTTACCGGTAGCGGCCGACTTGCCCGCGGCAGTAGCGGCCTGTTTGCGGACGTTGACCCCGGCCGGTTTGCGAGCGTCGAGCGCGGACAGTTTGCGGGCGTCGACCGCAGCTGGCTTGCGAGCGTCGACCGCAGCCGGTTTACGCGCGGAAGCCGCCGACTTCGTCGCAGCGTTGGCCGACTTGGACGCCACCGGCCGGGAGGTCGAGGGCCCTGCAGGCTCGACCGCGGCATTCCGCGTACGGGCGGACCTCTTCGCGGTGTCGGCCTGCGCCGTGATGACGTTCTTCGCCGACGCGGCCGCGGACGTCTTCACCCGGCTCGGCTCGTTGCGGGCACGCCGTTCGGCAGCGGACGGGCTCGCACCGGACGCCGGATCAGGGGAGGCATTTGTCGCGTTTGCCATAACAAGGGCCAGCCTGCCACGACTAGCCGCCCGTCACAGGAGAATCGGATTCCCCACCGGAAGAACCCAGCACCACCGACCCACCCGTTATCCACACCAGCAGGTTGTCCACAGGCCCCCAGCGAACCCCGCCGATTTCCCGCCATACTGATGAGCGGTGGCTCCCCCAGGGTGGGTGGGCTGTACGGTTCGGCCGCGAGCCAGCCGCCGACACAGGGCGAGCCTCGCGATCGCGCCGCGAGCCGGCTACCGACGACGAGGCGAGCCCTGCGGTTAAGCCGCGCGCCAACCACCGATGCAGGGCGAGCCGCACGGCCGCGTCACAAGTCGCCGCCGCACGCCGGCATAGGGCGGCGGGCGAGCGGCGCCGGTCTCGAGCAGCGGGCGAGCAGCGCCGGTCTCGAGCAGCGGACGAGCAACGACGGTCTCGGGCGGCGACGGTCAGTGGGACAGGGCCGGCCCCGAGAACGGCTTGTCGTTGCGGCGCGGCCAGGCGTAGGGGACACAGCCGCGCGTCGTCAACGTCTGCTGGACCATCACCGGAGCCGGGCCGCCGGTCTTCGGGCATCCCTCGTGGTGGTGTCCGAGCTCGTGACCGACCTCGTGGTTGATCACGTAGTTGCGGTAGACGGCCAGCGGGATTTTCGCGTTCAGGTACGGCTTGGACGACTTGCGGTAGCGGTCCAGGTTGATGATTGCCGCGCCGGGGACCCGGCAGGAGGTGTACGGCACCCCGCCGATCCGGATGTTCGTACCGCCGGCCTGGCATTTCGCTCCGGCCGTGTCGCGGGTGGCGAGGAAGACCGTGAAGTCGGCCCGCTCGTTCCCGTTGACCATTTGCAGGCGCAGCGTCCCGTTGCCGGTCCAGCTCCGTTCGTCGCCGAGCGTGCTCACCACCTGCGCGGCGAACGCGTCCGCGTCCTCGCCACTGCCTTTCTCGACGGCCACCCGGAAGCGGCGCAGTTGACCCTTGGCTCCGAGGATCGAGCCGCGCTTGGTCGCGTACGAGAAATTGCCTGAACCGTGCGTCGGGACCGAGCCGGCGATCTGCAGGAGCTTGGCGTCGACAAGCGATGACGTGGCCGATGGCGAAGCCGAGGCGGGAGGCGTCGACTCGATGATCGGCGCGGAAGCCGCCGGCGGGGGCGACGACGGCGACGGGGTTGCCGAGGCGGGCGGCGCTGTCGTCGTGACCGATGGGGCCGGGGCGGGAACGGACGCCGGAGCGGCGGTGGGAGCCGGGGTGGCGGGCTTGCGCGAGGCCACCGTTACCACCGTGAGCAGCACCAATGTGACCGAGAACAACGCCAGCCACCACTGGCGCCATCGGTCACCCTGGGGTGACGGGGTTTCCGGTTCGAGCACGGAGGTGACTGGAGCGATCATCTTGCGCTTCAGCCTCGCACATGGCCACGGTCCCCACGCACCCAAGTCGATCTTGCGTGACGCACACCGCCCGTACGGGCGATCTTGTGACTAGATCGTGGTGGCCTGAATGTCCTGGAGCATTCCCACGATCGCCCGCGCCACCAGCCGTGGCACCTCCATCTGCGCCACGTGACCGATCCCCGGCAGGATCAGCAGTCGCCCGTCCGGGATCGCCTTGGCCACCTGCGCCGGCACCCGCGGGTCGACCAGTTTGTCGTTGAGCCCGCCGATCACCAGCGTCGGCGCCTGCACGCGGGCGGCCAGCCGCCACTGCGAGTTGACCCCGGGCAGGTAGGCCCGGAGGAAACTGCCCACCAGCCCGCGCAGCGTGCCCAGGTAGGCCCGCGGATAGTGCGCGACCGTGTACCGCAGCTGGATCTCCTCCATCGCCTCGAGGCGGCGCTGCGGATGCACCTTGCTGGTGTCGCCGAAGCAGGCGGCGAGCACCTGCTCGGCCATCTGTTCCGCGGTGATCCGGGTCAGGCCCCAGGCCATCAGGCGTTCCGCGCCGGGCATGGCGAGCAGCGGCAGCATCGGGCCCTGCGCGGTGCGGCGCGGGTTGAGGAACGGCATCGCCGGGGAGACCAGCGTGAGCGTGCGCACCAGGTCGGGCCGGAGCGCCGCGACCCGCACCGAGATGGAGCCGCCGAGCGAGTTGCCGACCAGGTGGACCGGGCCGCGGCCGGACGCCTCCAGATAGTCGATCAGCGTGGCCGCGAAGGCCGGGATCGAGTAGCGCGGGCTCGGGTCGCTGTAGCCGAAGCCGGGCAGGTCGACCGCCTGCCCGTCGAACCGGTCGGCGAGCAGGCCGGCCAGGTCGGTGAAGTTCTGCGAGGAGCCGCCGAGGCCGTGCACGTAGACCGCGGGGTCGGCGCCCGGCCGGGTCGCCGGAGTGTCCCGGACGTGCAGCATCGCGCCACCCACCATGACCCGCCGAGCAGGCCAGGGTGGCGGCACCTCACCATCCGGCAACAGCTCACTGTCGCCGGCCAACACCGCGCCCTTCACTAAGCCAATGTGGCGCGCACCATGGCGTGCCGGTCGTCGCCGGTGACCACGGCCGAGCCGGAGAGCTGCTCGACCCAGCCGCCCGCGCAGGAGAGCAGCAGCACCACGACGGCGACCTGGGTGGAGCCGAACGAGACGGCGGCGGCGTGCTCGACGAAGCAGCGGGCCGGGCCGTCCGCGTGCGTCGACGCGGACAGCAGCTCGTCGACCGCGCCGGCGGTGGCGGTGGCGCACAGGCGCAACAG